>DFQW01000197.1:23243-23585 GCA_002377985.1 Halieaceae bacterium UBA3479
CTCTCCTGGGCACCATCCTTTCTCATTCAGGCAACCGCCCACCAACCGAGACCTTTTGAGCACAGGTCACTGCGCGCGTCTTGTCTGCTCTATACCAGAAAGCCCGCTTTGCTAAAGGGCAAGGTCCGTATTCGTTCTCCGCAAGCTGCGAAGATCGCATTGCCTACCGCTGGCGCCAGGGGCGGCAAGGCAGGCTCTCCGGCGCCAGTCGGCGCGTAACCCGACGCCAACATCTGCACGTGTACCCGCGGCGCCTGGGGCATGCGCAGCAAGGGGTATTGATCGAAGTTCGTTTGCTGAATCCGACCCTCGCGAATGGTAATGCGCTGGTTGGCCAGCGCG
>DFQW01000134.1:0-1480 GCA_002377985.1 Halieaceae bacterium UBA3479
TTCACCGATAGCCTTTCACCAAGTGGACTGCTTACTGCAGCTGGGCCACGATGGCCTCGGCAACGGCTTCGGGCGTGATGTCGTCGCAGTCGACGGTGAGCTCGCTATAACGTTCGTAGAGAGGAATACGTTCATCGTAGATATCCCTCAACGTTTGCGTGCCTTCTGCGGCGATCCCCCTATGGGGGGCCAGTGAGACACGATATTCAATGGTCTCATAGCGTGCTCGCAGATAAACCACAGTAGAAGCGGCGCGCAGGCGATCCATGATTTTGTCGCTGTACACCACCGAGCCGCCCGTAGAAATAATCGAAGGAAACAGCGGCATATTGGTTAATACCTGCTCTTCGATGGCGCGAAAAATCGCGTTACCCCGGCCGTCCATGATCTGCTGCAGGGTTTGCCCTTCCTGCGCTTCGATCAAGCCATCTGTATCGACCCGTTCGATACCCAGCCGCTGTGATAGCACGCGCCCAACGGTGCTTTTTCCACTGCCCGGCATGCCGATAATGGTAATAATTAAATCAGAGTTCACTCAGGGGGCTTCCTTAAGCCGGCATCGGGGGTAGGGCTGGCATCTTACCAAGAGCCCTTTGCGTGCCAAACCATCGTCAGGTCCTACGGACAGGCTGCGTCAGCCGATCACAACGCGGGTCCACGAGCTTACGCGTATCGCAGCGGAGGCTTTAGCTTCTAATGGGCCCAGTCCCGTTCCGCTTTGAACTGCTGGGAAAGGTAGTCCATTTGATCGGCCAGCACCCGCTCCTTCGCGAGGTAGTGCCACTCGTAGGTGTTGGGTCTGAACGGGACCGCAAGGAGGGGCATATGGGCTTCCTCGGGTGTTTGGCAGTCCTTCAGCCAATTACAGCGTTTACAGGCTGCCACCACGTTTTCCCACTTGTCGGTGCCACCGCGCGAAATGGGTAACACGTGATCACGGGTGAGCTCACCTCGTTGAAACTGGCCACCACAATACAGGCACCGATGATCATCTCTGCGAAACAGCGTGCGGTTGCACAGTGGCGGAGTGAAATGATTCAGCACGCGGCCTTCCAGCGCGACGATGGGTTGCAGAATAATTTCGGATCGAATTCCGGTGAGTCGCTGGACACCCCCAAATATCGGGGGTAGGGACTCCCCAATGCCATAAAGGACATCGCCGCGGGCGTAGGCGGTTATCGCCTCGTTCAGTGTCAGCCACCCTCTGGGTTGACCCGACACGTCCAGCTTGAGAATCGCTTGCATGGGTCTCGCTCACTGGTTTCTTCGACGTTACTGAAAAACGTCCATCATGACAATGAGTGGCAACGAAAATTCCGCCTGTGATGGCAGGCCCGGTTTAGATATCTGAATCTTGCGTTGCTGGGATTAAGAGGTTTGCCTTGATGATTGCCCGGTCTATCGATCGACAATCGGAGGTATACTCCGCGGCCTGCAGTGTTGCCGGGCCCCCATGCGCTTGCGAAAAAGACAGGGCCCG
>DFQW01000134.1:1844-3889 GCA_002377985.1 Halieaceae bacterium UBA3479
TTTTTTTGGGGGAGTGAATAGTGAAAAAACTGTGGGATAGCGTTGATTCGGGGCTTTTAAAGAGTTTGCCCAATGCGGGACGGGGCTTTGAGCAGCAGATCGATATACCCGAGTTTACGTTTCTGGGTGTCGCGGAGCAGCCCGACTTTGGCCACATAAAAATGTGGTTCTACGGAGAGGAAAAGACGATCGAGCTGAAGTCGCTAAAGGAATACCTGTATCAGTTCCGGGACACGATCATCAGTTACGAGCGGTGCATGAGCGTGCTGTATGAGCACCTGATGTCGGCATATGAGCCCGCGCGACTGCGGCTGGAAATTGAATTTCGTCCCAGGGGCGGTATCAGCAGTAAACTCGTCGCAGATAGCGACTGGGGACATCTGGGCGGCTCGGATAAAATCTGGCAGCACCATGCCTGAACCGCGCCTGAATCCGCTTGCTGTTACCGTGTGGGCGTGATCACCGGTTTTACGGAGGAATGACTATGAAGAATACCCTCTGCTGGGGACGATGGCTTTTGTGCCTGTGTCTGGTCGCGCCCGAGCTGCTCGCGATGGAAAGGCCCAATATTCTGGTCATCTGGGGAGACGACATCGGTTTTTGGAATCTGTCCACCAACAATATGGGCATGATGGGGTATCAGACGCCCAATATTGACCGTATCGCCAATGAGGGCGCCAAGTTCACCGATTATTACGGTCAGCAGAGCTGCACTGCGGGACGCTCCGCTTTTATCACCGGGCAGTCGCCGATTCGTACCGGTCTCACCAAAGTCGGCACGCCGGGTGCTGATTTGGGTATTCGCCCGGAGGATGTCACGCTGGCAACGCTCCTCAAGGAGCAGGGCTACGCCACCGGCCAGTTTGGTAAAAACCATTTGGGTGATCGCGACGAGTTTCTGCCAACGGAGCATGGCTTTGACGAGTTTTTTGGCAACCTCTATCACTTGAACGCTGAGGAAGAACCCGAGGATCCAGACTATCCCCAAAATCCAGCGTTTCGAGAGCGATTTGGTCCACGGGGCGTCGTGCATAGCTTTGCTGATGGGCGGGTAACCGATACCGGGCCGCTTAACCGCAAGCGCATGGAGACCGTGGATCTCGAGTTTTTGGACGGAGCCCAGCAGTTTATTCGGCGTGCGGCGGAGGAGGACAAGCCGTTTTTTGTTTGGTTCAACTCCACGCGCATGCATTTTTACACCCACACGCCGGAGGCAGAAGAAGGGCTATCGGGACAGGGCTTTTACAACGATGCGATGGTTGGCCATGACAATCTGGTGGGCAGATTGCTCGACCAGCTTGATGCGCTCGGTATTGCCGATAACACCATCGTTTTTTACAGCACCGATAACGGACCCCATTTCAATACCTGGCCCGACGCGGCGATTACCCCCTTCCGAAGCGAAAAAAATACTAATTGGGAAGGCGGATTCCGTGTGCCGGCAATGATCCGGTGGCCGGGGAAGATTCCCGCGGGCACGATTCTCAACGACATCATGTCGCACGAGGATTGGGTGCCGACGCTGATGGCTGCAGCTGGGCGGCCGACCATTGGCGAAGAGCTAAAGGCGGGTGTGACCGTAAATGGCCGCGATTACCATAATCATCTTGATGGCTACAATTTCTTACCCTATTTGACCGGAGAGGCAGAAAAGGGTCCGCGCAATGCCTTTTATTATTGGAGCGATGATGGTTTGCTGACGGCCATGCGTGTAGGCGACTGGAAGGTGGTCTATGCCGAACAGCGGGCTAAGGAGTTTGATGTCTGGCGCGAGCAGTTCCAGACCTTACGTATTCCCAAGGTATTTCATTTGCGTCGAGACCCCTTTGAGCGTGCCGACGAGCACTCCAATACCTATAACGATTGGTGGGTGAGGGTGGCTTTGCCGAGGTTGACGATTGCGCGGGTAGAGCTACAGGGTTTCCTGGCGTCGCTCAAGGTGTATCCCCCCCGGCAGCGGCCCGCCACATTCACCATCGATCAAATGATGGAGCAGTTGTACGACCAGCAGTAATGCTGCTACGAGCGTCGTGTCTTGAGGCGCT
>DFQW01000134.1:4241-6441 GCA_002377985.1 Halieaceae bacterium UBA3479
GCGAGCCCGGGCTCGCTTTTTACTGTGGCGAAGTTCTAGTGCCCGCCTGCTGGGTCGACCTCCCAGCTCTCAGTGAGGAAAGCGTGCACCACACCGCCGTCAACCGTAATAGTCTCTCCGACCACATAGTCGCCCGAGCGCGCGGCGAGATAAATCGCTACGCCCGCCATGTCTTCATCGTTGCCGATGCGACCGGCGGGAACATGCTGACCAACAATATCGCCAAGATCCCGCGCGGCCTTGTTCATTTCTGAGGCAAAGGCGCCGGGGGCGATCCCGGTAACGAGAATGCCATCTTTGACCAGTCGCGCAGCGAGCCGCTTGGTGAGATTGATCACCGCTGCTTTTGATGCCTGATAGCTATAGGTTTCCCAGGGGTTCGGTCGCAAACCGTCGATCGAGGCAATGTTAATAACCTTCGCCGGTTGTTCTGCGCAGGCGCCGGCTTTGAGGAGGCCATGCATGGCCTGGGTCAGAAAAAAGATCGATTTCACGTTGAGATTCATGACTTTATCCCAACCGGCTTCGGGGAAGGTCTCGAAGGCTTCGCCCCACGCGGCCCCCGCGTTGTTGACCAGAATATCCACGTGGTCTTCATGTGCCGCCATCGTGGCAGCCAGCGCCTTGCACCCATCGACCGTTGAGATGTCCTGAGGGACCGCGATGCAATTGGGCCCCAGTTCCGCGGCAACCGATTCGCAGACGTCTGCTTTGCGGCTTGAGATATAGACTTTGGCGCCCTGTCCAATGAAGCCACTGGCGATCATTTTTCCAATACCGCGAGAGCCGCCAGTAACCAAAGCGGTGCGACCCGCCAATGAGAAAAGTGATTGGGTATCCATAGGGTTCATCCTGTTCTGATAGAAAGACACTGCGCGTTAAATCGGCACGCATTATGCCATAAGTGAGGCGGCTACTCGGGTATTGACGCCGCGCCACTCATGCGGGGTTGGTGCCATGACAATACCGTGAGGATCGTGTTTACGGGATACGATCAAGCCGTGCCGCTCTCGCAGATGCAGGTTCAGGCGGCGGCGCTGACCTGCCAGAAATTACCCTCCAGAGTCATCCCCGTCGCTTTTGCGTAGTAGGGGGATACCGCCGTTTTGACTTTGTCCATCACCGGTTGGCGTAACGTCTCGGGCGCCTCTCTCACCATTTGGGCGATGGGGCCGATCTGAACCAGACGATCAACAATTTCTTCGATCGAAAGACCTTTTCCGAATACCAGAGACTCAGATACAGGGTCGATGGCAATGTCAGAAAAACCAGCCTCCGACAGAATATGCTCGGCATATTCAGCTTCCTCAAAGGCAAAAGGACCGGGCGCGCGCGGCGGCATTTCGGGTGGGGGCGGCAAGAGCTCCATGGCGGCCAAGGCGGGAACCGTCATAAAGGGATTCACAGCGCGCGGCTGCCAGCAGCAAAATGCCAGTCGTCCGCCGGGCCGCATGGCAGTGCGAATGTTGCTGAACGCCGCGACCGGATCGTCAAAAAACATCACGCCGAAGCGTGAGAAGACAATGTCAAAAGGTGTCTCGGAAAAGCGATAGGTTTGCGCGTCGGCCTTGATAAACGTGATTGGCGCACTGCCCTCGGGGGCTTGGTCAGCGAGCGCCTGCGCGACGCTCAGCATCGGCGCAGAAACATCAATGCCCGTGACGGCGCCGGTAGCGCCGACGCGCTTGGCGAGTGCGAGTGTGGGGTGGCCGCAGCCGCAGCCGATGTCTAGGGCATGGTCCCCCGCTGAGACTGCAAGTGAATCGATGACCCTTTCACCCAACGGGGAGAGCATGGCCTCCATCAGTGCATCGTGGGTCACCCAATTTTGGCCGGTGTTGCCGTTCCAGAATTCTATTTGTGCTGCATTCTGCATGCCTGTGCCCTGACTAGGGAAGCGGTAGGATTCCTATCGCCTGTGCGCGCAGGCTACCCAGATACAGCGAGTCGCCGCAAGGGGTTGCGCCGGTAATATAGTGAAACCGGTTGTTCTGGTCCTGAAGGTTGTGCACGACCTCGCCCTTGAGGTTGACCCCGACCACGAAGGTGGCCGGTTGTGCCGCCGCCTCCAATAGGGGAATCGGCAGCAGTGATAGTGTCGCCCGTAATCGGGGCAGTGATGCCAGCGAGCCTAGAGATGCTCGGAGCGAGGGCATGGCAATCCAGAAGGAATCGACCCCACCAAAACGGATATTTGCGC
>DFQW01000210.1:0-4135 GCA_002377985.1 Halieaceae bacterium UBA3479
CTCGCGGCTGCCGCGATCTGTTCACTGTCATCGCTTGATGCTGACGATGTGTCCCAATCGACCTTAAGCGCCTTTCTTGCCCGCATGGCAGACCAGGTATCCCTCGCCACGATTGCCACGCCCGGTGAAACCCGCGTGGAATTCCTGATGTCGAAGGTGTAAGGGCCTGCCTCACCTTCGATAATGAAGGCGTCCAGCACGCCGCGCTGTGCTTTGATTTCCTCTAGATTTGCCGCTACCGGGGCCCCGCCAATATGCGGACATTTAACGAAGCAGGCGTAGACCATACCGGGCACCTGAACATCGATACCAAATTGTGGCTCACCTTGGGCGATAGCGGCAGCTGAAGCATTGGTAATACGCTTGCCTAGTAACCGATATTGCTCAGCGCTCTTCAGTATCAGATCGTCGGTGTCGGGAAGGGGCAACTGTGAGGCCCCAAGAGCCAGCTCGGCGTAAGTAAGACTCCTGCCCGACTCCTTGTGCGTGACTCGAGAGTCTTGTGTGCTCAGCTCGGCCATCGGAACCCCCAACTTTATGGAGGCCGACTGAAGCAACATGGCTCTGGCCGTTGCCCCCACCCGACGAAGCTCGTCCCAGCGCATCGGTATCGATAAAGAGCCTCCCGCAAATTGGGCGCCGAAGCGCGAAGCGTCAACCGGGGCACTCACCACCTTGACGTCGCTCCACGCGGCATCCAACTCCTCAGCAATAATCATCGGCAACGAAGTATTTACACCCTGACCGACCTCCGGGTTGGGGGCGCCGATGGTGATCACGCCGTCGTGTCCAATGCTGATATAGGCGCTTAAGGTCGAGGGCTCTGTATCGCTCGCGGCCATCACCTTGACCACGCGACCACCAGCAGTGAGCACCAAACCCAATCCTGAGGCTTGCAGGAACTGCCGTCTTTTTAGGGTGGCATGCATTTCGCTCGCACTCATGACGACACCTCCTTTAGAACGGGGGTATCGGCGGGTTCATAAAAAGCCACGCCTGCCCCCATTGCGTCCGACGCAGCCCTGATAGCTTTCCTGATGCGAACATAGGTACCGCAGCGGCAAATATTGCCAGCCATTGCGACATCGATGTCCTCGTCAGACGGACTCGGATTACGAGCCAGCAGCGCCGCCGCCGACATAATCTGTCCCGCCTGGCAATAGCCGCATTGCGCTACGTCGTGGTCGATCCACGCCTGCTGGACAGGATGCAAAGCGTCAGCTGCCAATCCCTCGACAGTGGTGATTGACTTGCCCTCCAATTGCCCCACAGGCAGCTGGCAGGCACGGGCGGGCTCATCATCCAACCACACGGTGCAGGCCCCGCACTGCGCGATGCCGCAACCGTACTTGGTCCCTACTAACCCCAAATGATCTCTAAGCGCCCACAACAAGGGCATATCGGGATCAATGTGACTGAGGTCGCGCGACTCGTTATTGATTATCAAATTAAGTGTCATGAGTCCTCTCTGGGCTAACCGCTCGGGCCTCGCTCGACGCGAGTCAGGCCCTCTGTTTCGTTAGCCAACATAAATTTTAAAGACAGTTTTGCATCAAGCGCCATCAAAGGGCGTCAAGTTTTTATCAACCTCACACCACCGAGGCGCACTGGCACTGAAGTAAGCAATTTTTGGCTCAAATTGCGAGTGATCATCAAAAGTCATTGCATTCACGGATGCCACCCCTAAGGCATCAGACTGCACCATGATTTGAGTGCCGCAAGTGCCACAAAAGTGTCTGGTCACCTCGCGGCCAGAACCCGGATCGTAGGTGTAGCCGGTCAAACTGCCTCGCACCAAATGAAAGTCAGACGGCGCAACGGCGTAGGACGTCCAGTGCGAACTACCACCTACCTGCTGGCAATCGGTGCAATAGCACAATCCTTGCATCTGCGATTTTGCAGAAACCTCATATTGCACAGCGTGACAAAAACAACTCCCGGAAATCATTGCCGTGACCTCTCCTCAGCGTTGCGATACCTAAAAACAACGCCCCATCATGAACGGCTACCTGCCAAAGATAATCGCATGCATCACTCGACCCGGCCACAAGGTAAATAACCCTGTCACCAGTAAAGCCTGAACATACAGTAGCACCATCCAGATCTTATGCTGCCGGATATTGCCCCTGCGGGCAGGGTAAGTTGCCATCACCAGCGAGAACAATGTCCAACCACTGAGCAGGTGGATCGGGCTAAAAGTGCCCCAAAATTTGATTTCGCTAATAAAAAAAAGAAGATGCAGCAACGTAGGCCATCAGTGCCACCCAAAGCCACCCGAGTAGGCGATGCTGGCGCGTTCCCTTGGCACGGGTCAGCTGGAAGCCGCCAAGGATGACCGCCAACAAAGCAACCAGTGCGTGGCTGGGAATCGGAGCAACTGACTGAAGCAATATTTCCATGCAAAACCCCGGCGCTTGGCGGTACATTAAATGTTACTGTTCTAGGGATAATGTCACTGGTAGCGCACTGCGCCGTTTATTACTCGACACTGGATATCATTATGAGATCAGCGACCATTTACCTTATCGCCTTCCTCTTGATCGCACCGGTCAGCCAAGGCGCGAGTGCAGCGTATTACAGCGGCAAAGGCCTGGTGGCCAACTGTAACAGTGAGAGTACATACGAGAGTGGTTGGTGCGCGGGGTACCTCGGTAGCTGGGCTGATGCCGATATCGACACGGTGCGAAGAAAAGCCTGCATACCCAAAAACACGCCGCTGGGCACCCTGAAAAAAGTGCTGCTGGATTACGCGGCCGCGCAACCGGGCGAGGTTGAGACTATGAGCGGCGGAGAGCTGCTGCAGCGTGCGTTCAGTCGCAAGTGGCCTACGATCTCAACTGACGACACCCAGTCTGAAATCTATCGGCATACCTGCTAAGCGCACCGGTTCCGTCTACTTGCCCGCCTATTTTTTCAAAAGAGCGGGACCCGCTGATCCTTAATTGCAGAACATCGATCCCGCCTACCCGAGACCGATAGAGCAGATCAGTGCCAGAAACCGTTAAGCGGCTCCAACACTTCTGAGCATTCGGTCCGCGTGACGCTCAAGACGATCCAGTTGGCGGCGCGACGCGTCCAACTGACACACCAACTTGGCCGTTGCATTGAGGTAGATGAGATTACCGTCCCGAATTGTGCCGGGCTGACCCTCAACAATTGTCATCCCAGTGGATGCCGAATGCTCTTTTTGCCCTGCCATGTCTTCATGTCCGCGGAGTTGTCAAAAAAGACATCGGATGATTAGACGATAGCTTGATGGGCGCCCTCGCGTTCGGCGACTCCGTTGCGTTGGAGCCTATTAATGCGCATTATTTGCATATTGCAATTATGTTCGCATATTGCTAAATTTAGGGGAAATCGGAGGACATGTCATGGACAGACAGACTCAGGCAATGCTGCTATCGGGCGAAGAGCGGGCTGCTCTGGAGGCGGCGATAGTCGATATTTGCGCCTTCAAACCAGCTTCTACCGAAACCGCCAAACTGGCTTCATCCCCTTTGTTTGCTCAGCCGCAGGTGGCCTTGGTGCTATTCGCCCTGGTCGGGGTTGCGCTAGGCGCGCCTTTCGCGATCAACATTCTGCTTTAGTACCCATTCAGCACTGCCCTGTTGAAGTCAAGGACGCAATGACTGAGTCTGCCAAAGAAGAAGTCGTAGTTGTCGAAGACGAAGAGATGACCTCGGAAGAGAAACTCGACCTCGTCGACAAGGCAACTAAAGTGACCGACAGCGTGTTCAAGCGTGTCAGTACGTGGTTCGACTGATCAAAAAGCCTACTGAGGGGCCGAGGGGTTATGCCCCACCAGTGGTGATATTTCCACTTTAAACCCCGACCTGATCAAGCGTACTCTCGCTCACATATCAACATGTTGTGCTCACAAGCGTGATGCACACCCATATGAGGTAGTGTGAAATGCTGGCTGAATCTATTCCCGTGTCAGAGTCAAGGCAGTCTCTCAAGGCGATGCAATCTGATCTGGATCGCATCGAGGCCTCGCTCGTACAAACCAACCGGCGGTTTATCCAGAGCAGGAGCAGTGCCTGGGAGCGCGCACGCGCCAAGACCGCCATCTACCTTGCCAACATGCGAATCCAGAGTCGATTTAAGTTCTGGCTGCTGCCCGACAGCCACTAAA
>DFQW01000210.1:4484-4663 GCA_002377985.1 Halieaceae bacterium UBA3479
CGCCCACGCCAAGGGTGCAACTAAAGGGCCGAGTCAAATCGTCCGATGATTCCTTTGTAGCAACAACAGGAAAGGGAGCGTCGGATCATGGCTGAACGCGTCATCTGCTTTAACGAATATCGCGCCAGAAAAGACCAGTCTATCAGCGATCAAGAAGTGCTCCGCATTAGCGAAGAGGT
>DFQW01000210.1:5025-16816 GCA_002377985.1 Halieaceae bacterium UBA3479
TGATCAATCAACAACTGCTGTCCAGCGCTTGTAGCGGCGCAGAAACAGGGCACGAGGGCTCCAAAAGACTGCTGAGCCACGCCATGCATTTACTGGAGGTTTATGAAGGGTATCTGAACGGCAAAGGCCAAAGCTTCAAGGCGTTGCCGCCTGCGCGTCACTGCGCGACTGCATCAACAACAATTGCGCACCCACCCGGAACACAAGTTCACTGAGGGATCAGTGCCCGCGCCGGCGCGCAGCACCCCATCGCCCGGTGATGGCCGTCGAGCATAGCAGCAAGAACCCTAGGCACCAGGGTCGTCGGGGTCAGACCCGGGTTTCTTCTTTTTGAAGCCTTTGAAAACGCTAATAAATACGAACACAATCGTGGCCATAAAGGCGGCAAATACGCCATTGAACCAGCCCGTCATCATGCAGCCGATGTAAGTACTCACTCCCAGAAAAACTGCTGCATACGTTCTCATAAATAACCTTCAAACCCGAATTTCGAGGCGGCAGCAAGACATACAGTTCCGGTACGAAATCAGCCCGTTTCCGTCGCTAGTCGAGTTCCTCGTCGTCCCGAGGCCGTCCCGACACCATCCATCGATTTATGATAATCATACAGGTCACGGTGACTACGACAAACGCGACCACAATGCCAATAAAGAGCATTACCCATCATCTCCGTCAGCGACATCCCCGCGCCTCAGCGCACGCCATTGCCAGAGAACACCCAGACCAAACAATGCCAAAAACGCCAAATGAAATGCGCGCACAAGAGGCGCATCCAGCGATTGCACAAAAGGGTCACCCACTGGGAGCCGCCGCAAAAAATCAGTGATAGCGGGGACCATATGAAAGAGCAAGGTGGCGGAATAGGCGGCTGTCTGCAGATAAACCGAAAACCTGCCC
Organism: Halieaceae bacterium UBA3479; assembly: GCA_002377985.1. Taxonomy (GTDB): domain Bacteria; phylum Pseudomonadota; class Gammaproteobacteria; order Pseudomonadales; family Halieaceae; genus Luminiphilus. The sequence continues at coordinate 5,923 of DFQW01000210.1, forward strand.
AAAAGCGGACGCCGCTCTAACAGTACGCCGACTCCCACTGCAGCCAGAGTCATTACCGCCAGAATGTGCCCCACGCCAAAACCGCCCTGATTGAAGATCATAAGGGCTGTACCTGCCACGACCACGGTAATCAGCAAATAGATTCGCCCGGAAAAGCTGTCGAGACTGATAAAGTGCTCGCGACGGAGGGTAAAAACCGCGGTGCCAATGGCCAAAATACCCATTACGGTGTGAAACCAGCCCAGGGCTGTCATGGGTGGCATATTCGTCTCCTCAATAAATGGTCCATAGGATGCCGCTGCGCTCAGCGGCGCTACTGTCCGGCCCCCGATTCAGCGCAAATCTGGCCGTCGCTTCCTGCTCTACCCGCTGTCTCCACCGAAGATCGCAGCGTATCGCTGTGCAAATGATTCGATGTTTGCCGGTGCGCGTCCCAGTAATTGGTGAACACTTCCCGTGCGATACGCCAAAGATCCCGCCGCAATTTCGGCGAACAACTCGCAAACCGCATCGAGCTGCCACCGCGAGGCAATAAAGCGCTCCAACGTATCTCTGAACTCCTCTGGAGCCTGCTCAACATAGCATACGTTGTGGCCAATCACGTCCGCCAAACGCCGCGCGACTTCATGAAAGCTCATGAGATCGGGCCCGGTCAGTTCGTATATTTTCCCCTCGTGGCCGTCCCCGGAGAGCACGGCAGCGGCGACATCACCCACATCCTGCGTATCGATCATAGCAGTAAGCGCAGCCCCCAAAGGCAGCGCAAAACTTCCGGTACGCTTGATCGACTCCGCATACATCAACATATTTTGCATGTAAAAATTGGGCCTCAAAAAGGTCCAATCCATTCCGCTCGCGGCAATATGCTGTTCTGTTTCGTAATGGTTTCTGGGCAAGACCGCGCTGGCATCGGCTGACGCCTCCATTGAGGAGATTTTGACCACGTGCGCCACGCCTGCCTCCCGCGCTAGCGTCGCGAATTGTCGCTCGATGACGGCTTGATCTGGATGATTGCCCATGACGATAAGCGCCCGTTCAATACCTTCTAGCGCGCGCTGAACGCTTTGGGTTTCTCCCAGGTCGCCAGTTATCACCTCAATACGAGAGTCGGTGAGGGTGAGCTTGGCAGGGTCGCGCACTAGCACCCTGAAAGACAGGCCGGCGTTCAGTAATGCACTCGCTGTGGCACGCCCTACGCGCCCGGTCGCTCCCGTCAGTAAAATCATATGGTCCCCCTGAATATTCAGGCTTGCTGCGCAACATACCGCACCTGCCGTGGCGGGCCTTGGCCCAAGCAAAACACGCGTTGAATAGGCCCATCAAGGCAGGCTCCCATTGACAAGACCATAGCATGCACTTACTGATTCGGTAGTCTTTAATCGCCAAGCGGTCCGTAGGTGGCTAACATGATGATCGATCAGACAAGCCCAGCTGTTATACCGTGTCACATGGACCTCTCTCTTGACACGTTACGCAGTGCCGGATTTTCTCGCTGTGGTCGCTACCGCTACTGGCTGCGCAGAATCTGGGATCCCGCCCTGACGCACTGTGTATTTATCGGTCTGAACCCTTCCACCGCCGACGCCACTGAAGATGACCCCACCCTCAGGCGCTGTATTTCCTTCGCCCGGAAATGGGGTTACGGATCATTACTGATGGTCAATCTATTTTCCTTGCGTGCCACCGACCCCAGCGTACTAAAACTCGCAGCTGATCCAGTTGGACCCAGAACTGACCTCTGGCTGCGCCGCGCCACGGCAGAAACCGACACCATTGTTGCCGCATGGGGCAATGGCGGTCTTCTCATGAACAGGGCCATGACGGTACATCAAATGCTAAAAAATCCTTGCTGCCTCGGACTCACCGCACTCGGAATGCCCCGACACCCGCTCTACTGCCCCAAACATGTCACCCTCACCGCACTGCCCTCGCTCAAATAGCGGGTTTGCCGCCGCAACCTCCCGCATGCAGGGTCAGAGTCAAACCATTGCATCGGCGTCGAATGTAATCCTTTCCGTTCTTTTCGCTGGCCTTCAAAAGTGGTTGGGTTAATCTGATTGGCCGAGGCAAGGAATGTCTCTATCAGGCCCTCCCGGGGGAGTTTTGATACTACAAGGAATTAGATATGAATCATTTAAGATCCAACAACTGCACTCACCGAGACCACTATCCCGTCTATCTGCAACGATCACCCAAACGCGAGACGGCCCGGGATGGCGGCGAGTGGGGCGCCTTTGGCAAGGACTTAATCCGCCCGGCACCAGAAGTGCCTGCCGAACTCTCTATTCGCATTACCGACCGCGCACCTCACGATTTGTCGCGCACGTCACTTTGCGTTATCGATCTTCTGTTGCGCGGCGATCTATCCCGTCTGCGCTCTGAAGAAGTCGCAGATCACTTGCACGTCAGCCCCACTACGCTGCGCCGACGACTGCGGGCCGATCGCACGAACTATCAACATATTCTCGACCATGTGCGCCAGTATCGCTGCGCTGAACTGCTGGAAAAACGCTGGCTACCGGGTAAATCGGTTGCCTGGGAGTTGGGTTACGCAGAAGTGAACAGCTTCTACCGGGCATTCCGCCGCTGGACCGGTCAGAACTACAGCGATCTGAAGTCGCTCTATTTATAAAGCTTAAACCGCCAAGACTCAGGTTTATTGACGACTCAGGCTTCGACGGTTGTCTCGGCAGGGTCAAAATAACCGAGCTGGTCATAGACCCAGTAACCAACCCACTCATGGATCGCGTGAGTCGATCGGGCCAAACGATCGAGCGTGGGTAGCCAGCCGGGCACGGGGCCAACGCGCAGCGGCATCTGGTGGTCGGTTGCCACTGAAGTCACCACAAAACCCTGAGCGCCAAAAACTGCGGCAGCGCGGCGCATGTGACTTGCACTGGTAACCAACAAAATGTGGCTTATGCCCAGCTCCTGCAGGAGCGCCCATGAGTACTGCGCATTTTCACGGGTCGTGCGGCTCTCCGATTCCAGCAGGAGGGCCGTTTCGGGAATACCGAGGGCCTTGAGTTTCTGTGCCATCAGCCGCGATTCCGGGACTGCTTCAGGCAACACTGATCCGCCGGAAAGCACAATAAGCGGCGCTTTACCCGCCCGATGCAACGCTGCGCCCAACCACAAGCGATCCGCCGCCTGATTCAGATCCCCGCCCTGACCAAACTGTGTCTCTCCAGACGTACCACCCCCCAGCACCAAAATCGCCTGTGCCTTGGGTAATTCCTCGTCCACAAAAGCCGGATAGGCGCTCTCCAGCGGCGCCAGAAACACGCCTGCCCCCCACTCGGTTGAGCAAAAGTAAAGCCACACCGTTGCCATAAAGGTCAGCGTATTGGCTTTGATAGTGGCGCCCCTCGCGCGCAATGCGATGGCAAATACCAAACAGATCAAACAGAGGGACAGCGGGTAAATGAGCAGGGAGAGAATCTTGCTAAGGGTCAACATTATGATCTATGCGGCAAAAGGGTGTCGCAAGACGATGGTTTCCTCGCGATCCGGGCCAGTAGAGATAATGTCTATAGGCGCCCCCACTAAGGCCTCAATACGGGCAATGTACGCTCTGGCGTTGTCAGGCAGCGCGTCCACGCTTCTTACGCCGACGGTGGATTCGCTCCAGCCCGGCACGGTCTCATAAACGGGCATCACATCCTCATAGTCCACCGCATCGATGGGATTCCCCACGGCGTCACCCTTGGCGTCGGTATAGCCCACGCAAATCGCGATTTCCTCAAGGCCGTCGAGCACATCCAGCTTGGTCAGGCACAGCCCCGAGACAGAATTGATATTGACCGCCGTGCGCAAGGCGACCGCATCAAACCAGCCGCAGCGACGCGGTCGTCCCGTGGTAGCGCCAAACTCGTGGCCTCGCTCGGCCAAACGCTGACCCACCTCGTCAAAGAGCTCAGTCGGAAAGGGACCCGAACCGACCCGGGTGGTATAGGCTTTGGTAATACCCAGCACATAGTCCAAATACAGTGGCCCGAAGCCCGAGCCGGTAGCGGTGCCGCCGGCAGTGGTATTTGAGCTGGTGACATAAGGATATGTGCCATGATCAATATCCAGTAGCGAGCCCTGCGCTCCCTCAAACAGCAAGCGTGCGTTGGTCTGACGGTAGTCATGTAGCAGCGAGGTAACGTCTGCCATCATCGGCAGTAAACTTTCGGCGTAAGACAGCGCCTCATCGAGCACCGCAGACACATCGAGGGTGTCAACGCCGTAATAATGCTCAAGCACGTGGTTGTGGTAATCCAGTACTTCCTCGAGTGACACCTGGAAGCGCTTGGGATCCCGCAAATCCCCAAGCCGCAGTGCGCGCCTTGCGGCTTTGTCCTCATAACAAGGGCCAATACCACGCCCGGTAGTGCCAATTTTATTTTCGCCCCTGCGGGCCTCCCGCGCCTGATCCAGCGCGACGTGATAGGGCAGAATCAGTGGACAGGCCGCCGACACTTTCAAGCGATCCCGCACCGGGACGCCATTGGCCTCCAGTGCATCAATTTCCTTAAGCAACGCCTCCGGCGAAAGCACAACGCCATTGCCAATCAGGCACTGCACTCCCGATCGCAGCACGCCAGAAGGAATCAGGTGCAGGACGGTTTTTTCTCCGCCAATCACCAGCGTGTGCCCCGCATTGTGTCCGCCCTGAAAGCGCACGACGGCATCGGCCTGCTCGGTCAGCAGATCGACGATCTTTCCCTTGCCCTCGTCACCCCACTGCGTGCCCAACACCACAACGTTGCGGCTCATGAAGACTCCTCGACCACCCATTCACCCTCTTTCAATACCAGCCGCTGTGCAGCACCCATCTCGACGCCTTCACCGAGGTCGACAGCGACCGTGCGGCCTGACGCTCGCAACCCCGAGATCGCCGCCAGCAATTCGGGGTCATCGCCCCGAGGGGCGACAATCGGTGCGGCGTCGGGTTGTGCCCGCGTCGATTCCTCCACCAGAGCCTTGAGATCGATCGCAAAACCGGTTGCCGGACGATCACGACCAAATACCGCTCCAATATTGTCGTACCGCCCCCCTTTGGCAACCGCCGAGCCACGACCTTCAACGTAGACCGCAAACACCAAACCCGTGTGATAGCGAAACCCGCGCAGTTCGGTGAGGTCGACATAGAGACTTACACCGGGAAAACGACTCCGCACGGTGTTCATTACTTTTTCAAGGTCATCCAGCGCGCGCTGCACTACCGCCTCATTCACAAACACGGTACGCGCACGATCGAGCACTTCTGGCGACCCATGGAGTGCAGCGAGCTGTTGCAGCTTGGTTGCTACCTCCGGCGCCAGATCCTCTACCAAGCGCGCGATGTCAGGCGCGGATTTTCGTTGCAGCGCGTCAAACACCTGGCGCTCCGTCTCGGGCGCTAAGGTTGTTTTGGAGAACAAGGCGTCGTAAATACCGATATGGCCAATATCAAGGGTAATCGCCGCCTCAACCCCGGCGCTCTCGAGCAGCGACAGCAGCAGCGTGATGACTTCAGCGTCGGCGTCAATCGAAGCACTGCCAAAAAGTTCGGCGCCTAACTGGATCGGCGAGCGGCCGACCCCGATCGCCTGAGGGACGGCCTGCAGGGTTGAGCCCGCGTAGCAGAGCCGCGTAGCGCCTTCGTCACCCAGACTATGGGCATCAATCCGCGCGGCTTGAGGCGTAATATCAGCCCGCACCCCGAGCATACGTCCGCTCATCTGGTCGGTAAATTTACAGGTGACCAAATCAAGGTCGGCGCCAAGACCCACCAACAATGAGTCAGTGAACTCCACCAGCGGTGGGATAACGTAACGATAGCCCCAGGTCGCGCACTGATCGAGCAGGTTACGCCGGAGTGATTCCAGCAGGCCCGCCTGCTCGGGCAGGAGCTCATCAATACCCTCGGGCAACAGCCAGCGATTTTCAGTGGTCATCGTGATTCCGTCAGGGTATTCGCCGCCGAGCGCGCTCCGCGCGAGAATAGCACATGCGTGAGCGCAGAATTGGGGGCTGTCATGCCCCCGGTGTCGTAAAACCGCCTATTTTTTGGCCTTGGGATCGCGCAGATACTGGAAAAACTGACTGTCGGGCTGCAACAACATCACATCGCTCCCCGCATTGAACGTTTCCCTGTACGCCTGAAGGCTCCGCACAAAGGAGTAAAACTCGGGATCCTGATTAAAGGCATCGGCATAGATACGGGTAGCTTCAGCATCGCCATTACCGCGAATAATCTCCGCATCGCGGAAAGCATTCGCCTCGATCACCGTAACCTCTCTGTCCGCCGCAGCACGAATACCCTCGGCAAGCTCTTTGCCCTCGGAGCGCAGCTCGCGCGCCTCTTTCTCACGCTCTGCGTTCATTCGGCGATAAACCGACTCCGACACGTCTGGCGGCAGATCAATTTTCTTCACCCGCACGTCGATGACCTCTACCCCCAGCTCCTCGTGTGCCACCTCGTTGAGCTGGGCGGTAATGGCCTGCATTAACTGATCTCGCTCACCTGAGACCACTTCCTGCACCGTACGCACCGCCACCTGGTTTCGGAGTCCATCATTGACGCGCTGGGAAAGGAGTCCCGCCGCCCGATTCTCTTCACCGTTTGTAGCGGTGTAATACTTTGCCGTATCGATTACCCGGAACTTGGCATAGGAATCCACGATCAGCGCCTTCTTTTCCTGAGTAAAGAATCGCTCAGGACTGCTGTCGACGGTCAGGATGCGGCCGTCGAATTTGCGCACACTGTTAACGAACGGCACCTTAACGTGCAATCCCGGCTTTAGATCAGGGTCAACAACTTCACCAAATTTCAATAGCACGCCACGCTGGGTTTCCCTGATGACATACAAACTGTTGGAGAGCACAACGAGCAGAATGGCAACAACCACACCGAGGAAAGTCTGTCTGGTCATGATTAACGCCCTCCCCGTCGCGCGGCAGCCGCATCCAGATCGCGGCGCAGCTGCTCTGTCACCTGATCCGCGATTTCTCGCATCTCTCGCTCATTCATACCGCTGCGTCCACCCAGGGTTCGCGGCTCGCCCGCGCTGGGCACCATTTTGTCGAGAGGTAGGTACAAGACGTTGTTGCCACCATCCACATCCACCATCACTTTGTTGGTATTCGCAAACACCGACTGAACCGAATCAATGTACAGTCGCTCCCGGGTCACCTCGGGTGCCTTACGGTATTCTGCAAGCAGTTGATTAAAGCGCTGGGCCTCACCGTCTGCCTTGGCAATGACCTGATCGCGGTAGGCATTGGACTCCTCCAGCATGCGCTGTGCGCGACCGCGCGCTTCCGGGACGATGCCGTTCGCATAAGACTGCGCTTCATTTTTTACGCGCTCTTCGTCTTCCCGGGCTTTGATTACGTCGTCAAAGGCACCCTGCACCTGAGCCGGCGGCTTGGATTCATCAATGTTGATTTTGGAAACCTGAATCCCGGTGGTGTAGTCATTGAGGTATTGCTGCAGCTTGTCGCGCACCTCGAAGGCAATCGCAGCGCGACCCTCGGTCAACACCAGATCCATAGTGGTGCCGCCGACAACGTGGCGCAGCGCACTTTGGGCTGCGTGCTGCAGGGAAACCTCGGGATCCCGCACCTTGAGTACAAAGTTCTGAGGGTCACTAATCACATATTGCACCGACATGCTGACCTCAACGATATTCTCATCCTGAGTCAGCATGACTTCGCGTAACCCTGCCGCCCGCACTTTTGTCGTGTTGACGGTAATGACCTCGTCAATCAGCGGCGGGTTCCATTGCAACCCGGGGGTGAGGGTGGCGTGATACTCGCCAAACCGCAGCACCACGGCGCGCTCTTGCTCATCCAGCTGATAAAAGCCCATCAGGCCCCATACCATCACGATGCCGCCCAATACCATGCCCAGCAAGGCACTCGACATACCACCCTTGGCGGGGCCACTGCCGCGACGACCGCCACCAAACAGCCCGGCTATGCTTTGCTGCAGCTTCTTAAATGCTTCATCCAAATCAGGTGGACCCTGATTGCCACCCCCCCAGGGATCGCGAGGACCGTTGTTACCGCCCCCGGGCTCATTCCAAGACATAATGTATTTCCTCATCAACAGGCCGGTTAGTCTAACAAACCCCGCTGCAATATCGGGACTTTATGCGCGCTTTATCACAAGCTTGGCGCCTTCCCCCCCCACCGGGCATAGATCTGCGCCCCAATGCGAACCCCCATCGTTACTACCAGGGCGATTCGACCCGCTTTTGTTGACTATCGATTTAAGCGCCGCCAGTCCGAGAGAGGCATCCTGACATGCAGGCGCGAACTCCCGTCCGACTGCCACTCTTCGGTGCAGACCGCACCCTGAGCGTACAGTGCCGCTCGCAGGCGCCCATGGGTCGCATCGAGCGTTACCTCCTCGTCAAACAGTGCCACAGACAAGCGCTCACGCACCGCTTCAAGCAATAGCGTAATACCCTCGCCTGTCACAGCCGATACGTACACCGCCACCGCCATACCCTGCTCGTCCCTGAGGATCCGGGCGGGCTGCTCTACCAAATCCAGCTTGTTAAAGACCAGCAACTGCGGCAACGCATCAGCCCTGATTTCCCCAAGCACCGTTTGCACATCGGCCATTAACTCATCACGGTTGTCAGCCGCCACATCAACCACATGCAATAGCAGGGTCGCATTTGCCGTCTCTTCCAAGGTCGCCTTGAAGGCCTCAACCAGCGTGGTGGGCAAGTCCGAGATGAATCCCACCGTATCGGCAAACAGCACCGGTCCGAGGTGTTCGATATCGACCCGCGCCAAGGTGGGGTCCAGGGTTGCAAATAACTTATCGGCGGCATAAACCGCCGACGATGTCAGCCGATTAAACAGCGTCGATTTACCCGCATTGGTGTAACCCACCAACGACAGCACCGGCAGCTCCGCGCGGCGCCGCGCGCGGCGACTCTGCTCACGCTGATTGCGCACTCTCTCGAGTCGCGCCTGAATGGACTTGATCCGCGCGCGCAGTAATCGGCGGTCTGTTTCCAACTGGGTCTCACCCGGGCCGCGCAGTCCAATCCCGCCTTTTTGCCGTTCAAGGTGGGTCCATCCCCTCACGAGCCGGGTGCTCATGTGGGTGAGCTGCGCCAACTCCACTTGCAGCTTGCCTTCATGGGTCCGCGCTCGCTGGGCGAAGATATCGAGTATGAGCCCCGTTCGCGCCAACACCCTACAGGATAAGGCGCGTTCCAGATTCCGCTCCTGACTCGGACTCAGCGCGTGATTAAAAATCACCAGCTCGGCTTCATTATCGCGACACGCGGCGGCAATTTCCTCGAGCTTGCCCTCGCCAACAAATGTTCTCGCATGGGGCGCCCGGCGTGACCCGGTAATCACTGCTACCGGCTCGCCACCGGCTGAACCCACCAGCTCCTCAAATTCCAACAAGCTGAGATCACGGGCCTCGCCGTCCAGCTGCAACTGAACCAGCACGGCGCGTTCACCTCCCTGGTGGCGTTCAAAAAACATAAAAAATGGGGTGGCGCTCCGACCGGAGCGCCAAGCGATTATTCTTCAGCGGGTGCCTCATCATCCGCGGCAGGTAAACGCACGTTACGAGCCGGGACCACCGTTGAAATTGCATGCTTGTAGACCATCTGTGACACGGTGTTCTTGAGCAGCACAACAAATTGATCGAATGATTCAATTTGGCCCTGTAGCTTGATGCCATTTACCAAATAGATTGAGACGGGAACTCTTTCCTTGCGCAGCGCGTTCAGGTAAGGGTCTTGTAAGGTATGCCCTTTCGACATGGGTACTCCTCGTTTTCAAAATCAAAAACATGTGCTCTTCACGAAGAAGCACGTTACGGCCGCCAAGTATCGGCGACAAAAAACTCCACCGCGGTGGAGTGTCCATATTGTACTACGAACTTTGCGTCAGCTAAAAGTTCCGCATGAGATGCATAATGCGACTTTTCCACACCCCGCGCGTTGACTCCCCCACCGTCATCTGCGGAGCTGCGGCCTTGGCAGCGGCTACGCCGGATTCATCGGGCGCCAAAAGTTGCCCTTGAGCATCGGTCAGCACCCAATCGAGCTCAGGCCAACTTCTCAACCAAGTGGTTTGTCGCTTTGCCAGTTGACGGGTAGCAGCCAGCACTTTTTCCCGGCAATCCTGAAAACTCAGCTCCCCCTCAAGAAAAGACCACACCTGGCGGTAACCCACCGCGCGGATAGCGGGTAAATCGGTGTGGAGATCGCCGCGCTCATAGAGCGCGGTGACCTCCTCAATCAATCCCGCGTCGAACATCGCATCCAACCGATGCTCAATGCGCGCATGCAGTGTCTTGCGCTGCTCGGGGCAAAGGGCAATACATTCAAAATCGATGTCATCTGCCGCAATCGGAGACGAGGCGCCCTGCTGCCACTCACTCAATGGCCGGCCCGTACCGCGATAGACCTCAAGCGCCCTGCAAATACGCTGGCTATGGTTGGGGTGGAGTTGCGCCGCGGCCACCGGGTCGACCGCCGCTAACTGTTGGTGCAGGGCGGGCCAGCCCGATACGCGCGCTTCCCCCTCAATGGCGATGCGGATCGCCGGGTCGATGGCTGGCACCTCATCAAATCCCTGAATCAGCGCGCGAAAATACAGCATGCTGCCCCCCACCAATATTGGGCGGCGGCCGCGCGCACGAATCTCGTCGATACAGGCGGTGGCATCCCGCGCAAAGTCAGCGGCGGTATAGACATCCGCCGGGTCACGAATATGCACAAGGTGATGGGGGTAATCGGGTTTGGCCGCACCTATCGAGAGACCGCGGTAGACCAGCGCTGAGTCCACACTGATCAGCTCACCCTCGAAGGTCTCTGCGAGCCGCTCCGCGAGCGCCGATTTCCCCGAAGCAGTTGGCCCCATCAGGGCCAGCACCGGTTCA
>DFQW01000028.1:0-9594 GCA_002377985.1 Halieaceae bacterium UBA3479
ACAAATCTCCCCTGCAACTCACCGAAAAAGCACGACGAACTTGCCCCGCGGCATAGGGTGGTAAAAATCCCGGCGTCGCTATCGCCTCCTGAATGGCGCCCAAGGCCGCGGCACGCACCGCACTGCGCGCCTCGAGGTTCTGTACGACCTGCATATTGGCCATAATCAAATTGGCGGAGGCGGATGCCATCAGGGTCACCAGAAGCAGCATCACTAACGCCACCACCAACACCAGCCCCTGCTCGCGCTGTGGCGTAGTCATCGCCGGCGCCCCGCGACGTTAATCAACTCCACCGTGCGCGACCGCAAAATCCTCGGGTGCTGATCCTTATTATTGGTCCAGGTTTGACCAGGCAGTTGATAGATATTTGTGTCGTGATATCCCGTCTGCGGCGCGCTGGAACGAACAATCATGCTCATATTCACACCCACCACATTTTGCCAGTCATTGGTGCGTGCCTCTTCAGACCAGTCGTCGTCAGCGACCGATCGAATCAGGTCATAGTCCCCGTCCGAGGTCCGATCAATCAGCCACTCAAACCGTAGCGCCTCCACACCCTCGACCAACACGCTTTCCCTATAGGTGTTGGAATCTGCCAGCTCCAGGCGCACCAGCTCATCACGTTGATTCACATAGTAGATGCGCGACACATAACGATAGATAGGGGCCCTCTCTGACGATGCGCTGCCACAGCCAAAATCACGGTAATTGAGAACGGCGTCAGCATCGGCGTCAGTGACTCGATGGAGTTTGATTTCGCCTCCCGAGAGGTTCGCGTTGGGTTCGTAGCAACCATTTGCTTGAAGATGAAAAAAGTTACCAATGGGGGGGCAGTCACTCCCGCCAGATGGATCCGCAGCGCAGGTGCTGGCACGACGAATTGCCACAAACTCTTCAGTATCTTTTGGCGATGAGATGGCGCTGTCACAGGCGGCCGATGACATCGCCACCTCAAGGTCAACGCCCAAACCAGAAACGAGGGGATACTCCATTGCCCATCCCAACTCCACCCGCGGATTACGGCCCTGTTTGCCGGTGCCTACACACAGTAGCGGGACCGCGGGATAACCGGCCACCGTCTCACCCGACATCTCGGCCAATCGCAACGGGCCAAAATTCGGGTCATCAGCCACAACAGGATAATCTGCCTCCCCCCAGTACCCCACCAACGCCAACTCGCCGGCCAACAGATCCAGCGCGAACAAACTGTTCTCCAACTGCCGGCTGGCTCGACTGACATCTCCCTGGGTTCGACTGCTATCGACGAACAGGTCCGTGACACCAAGCATAATGATGAGCCCCAAAGCCAGCGCAATCATCAGTTCAATCAGGCTGAACCCTCGGTCTCGTTGCTGTGCAATGGATAAACCCATGGCCTTACCTCACCACGACATCTCGGTAGACCACGCGACGAAAGCGCTCGTCTACGGCTGGCCCGTCGGGATCAGCATTGGTAAATTCACCCGTTCCACAGCTTTCGAATGGCGCAACCTGAGCCGTCAGGCCCTGCCACGCGACGGCCACGCGAACCCTGATCTCACCGCCGGCACGGGCACTGGTATCGAGACACCCCATAGCGCCGATCGGTGCGCCAAGTCCGCGGGTATCGGTCGCTTTCTCTCTCACCGACACGCCCTGTAGCATCGCCGCCCACTGGCATTTGTCCAGTCCCGCCCGCACTTGATTACTCAATACTTCAGCGTTGACTTCCAAACTCGGACAGGGTGTTTCCGGATCGAAGGTTTGATAGTTTTCCAGCGCGCCGACCGGATTCATGCGCACGCGCTCTGCCATATCATCCACCAGGGCCGTCACGAGCGCGCGCTGATGTGCCTCAAAGCCATTATTGATCGTACTCATCTGCAACGCGGCGAGTCCCAACAAGCCAATGGCGGTCAGCAAGAATGTGACCAGGACCTCGATGAGCGTAAAACCCTGTTGTCCGTATCTGCCGATCACGGGCATGCTCCCGCCCAAGCGATGTCGTTGTTGGTATCGGGACAGGTACCGTTGCAGAGCCCCGGATTCGTCACCACACGTCCGTCTGTACTCACGCTCATGCAAAGCTGACAAACACCTCCTTTCGTCGGCGCACTCAGCAACAACTGGGGACAGTCGGAGGCACGCCCCCAGGCACTGAACGTGATGACATCGTTCGTCGTGACTGCGATGGCGCTCGATGGCACGAATGCCTGAATTACGCCATCACCGCAGACACCCGCGTCGGCGTGAGGCTCCACACACCAGCCATCGCTCCAACTCTGCGCTATGGGCCGCACGGCGACTCTCTCACCGCGTTTGATCGCTTCAGCTCTCGCGGTGACCATCGATATTCGCAGCTCATTGCTCGTCTGACGAAGCCGTTGCTCGGTGAGCATTCGTGAAAATGAAGGCGCCGCGAGGGACACCAAAACCGACAAAATGACGAGGGCAGTGAGCAGCTCGACAAGAGACAACCCTCGCTGAGGCGCCGTTACCATGGTATCTGCGCTGCGGTACCGCAGTGGCGCCAGCGCGCGCCGGTATTGGACAAGCACAGGGACCCGTCGCCGGCCTGCACTGAGGCGGCCACCGGCTCTAGAATCATGTAAAAGCTGGGAGGGCGTTCACCCGGTAGGACACCCATTGAGGTCAACTGGTATGACTGCGCCACATCCTGAGATGCGGAACTCAAAGCGCCATCGCCGGTACTGAGGTAGCCTAATTCCTCCAATGAACTGGCGTACCGGCGTCGAGTCATCAGAAAATTTTGCTGACGCTGGGCTAATTCCATCAGGAGCGCCTGCCCCTTGGCACGGTGCCCCTTTCGGACATGATCCAGATACGACGGGTAAGCGAGCGCGGCAAGAATGCCGATAATGGCGACCACCACCATAAGCTCTATCAGCGAAAAGCCTGAGCGGCGACCGCCTAAGAGAGGGCCCCTCCCTATGAACGAGATATCGTTACCATTCGTTAATGCTGCGCACACCCGCCTTCTCCTCGTGTCTCAGCACAAATTTTAGCAAATTGCAATATAATTGCAATTTGCAATTATATTGCTACTTTTGTGGTAGAACAGGGCTTTCGATCCGGTAACTACTAACGTGCTTAGCTTATTCGCCGCTCTCGCTGACTCTTTTCGCGCTTTTACCAACCGTTTGCCAGTCGGCCAGTGCTGCGTGATACGCCCTCGTCATTACCAGCGCCGCCACCAAAACCAGCACGGTCACCGTTGCGGTCACGAAAATCCCCTGCTGGGGCGCTGAGCGCTTTATTGACGGCCAAGCCGAGCGATCACCCATTGGCAGCGGCCCTCGGGGGGAGTAGCAAACGGGTAATGTGGAGATCCCCAAGCCCGCGGGCGTCGTGCGCGGGAATCACCGACATACCCACAGTCAGCAACTGTGCGGTTGCGGTATCGACCCCGTCGAGCGCCTTCTGAGAGACCGGTGTTGGCGTCATTCGGGGCTGCCACGCGGCAATGCCCGCAACCAGTGTTTCGGCCTGTTGCCATGTATAGGCCGACTCTCGGGACACGGATTGAAAACGCAGCGTAGGCACACCCTCAATACTCGCCCCACCACTCCGGTCAGTGAGCAGAAGCCGCTGCAATCGGCCCCATGGCCAACCGGTATCGCAATGGGGCGGCCGGTTCATATTGGCCTGCCACACCACCTGCCATAGGGTTTTGCCAGTGATCCCCGGGGCTGTGCCAGAGCATGGCACCGGGCTGATCACATAACCCGCCTCCCCGCCACAGTCTTGGGGGCACTCCTGAATCTGCTCAATATAGAGCCCCCAGGTGGCGTCACCTTTGGCGATACACGGCAGGTCGATCATCTCGATCACGTCAATTCCGCCCCACCGCTCTGATGGGCTACCGGTTTCGGGTGGCGTGCAGATAGGTGATGGCGTTTGCCAGCCCGGATCAGTCAGCGCGGCTGTGTCACCCATTGACCACTCGGCGGGCATACGCGCCGTAGCCACTGCCCGCTCGATAAAATGAATCACTTGTCTGGCCCGTACACCCTGATCGCCGAGCGCGGAGGACACTGTCGCCGCCGAGATCAGCTCAGCCGTTGCCGCAAACAAGGCAGCCAAGAGGCTGAGGGCCAATGCGTTTACGATGAGGAGTTCGACGAGAGAAAAACCCTGCACATGCTGCCTGCGATTATCCGGATCAGCCGACATGACCCAGGGCCCCTTGATTCGGGTTACCACGACCTTCACCGGATTCACAGAGGCTGAGCCAGTTCCATGCGCTCACCAGAGGACGAGAGCCACGCGAGCGCCATACGGCCGTCGGAGGCGATTCGCAGCTCGCTTTGCGCCAATCTGTCCAACCAATCACTCAAGCCACGACAATGACTTTCACGCACGGCATCGGGCAGCGCTGCACACCACTGTGACAGCGGAACACCCTCTGTTACTTGGAGCCGGGAGAGCGCCGCCATCTCGTCCAGAATGAACAGGCCCAGTGTCATCTCGTACGCCTCGTTATTGAGGGTGACAATGTCTGCGGTGAGCTCCAACAATCCCAGCATGCCGATGCCGCCAACCAGCACTGCCAGCAGATAATCCATCCATATCAAGGGGGAGCAACCTCGGAAGCGCCCCACTGCCCCAGATGGTTGAGCATCAGGTCCGGTAACTCGTTGTCAGCATCGATCAACCGGAGCAGGTAATGCGAGGACCCAGACTCCACCTGCAGCTCGTAGCGCTGCGCCACCGAGCCCCCCAGTGCATCGAGAGACGGCAGCTCGTCCTGTTGAGCAAAGCGCCCATGCCCCCTGAGGAACCGATGCTGTCGAATGGCCAGACGCTGCAACACCAGTTTGGCTTGGTGTATGAGCGCGTCGTTACTCGTTGCGCGCCAGGATGGCATCGCAAGCGCGACCAAGATGGCGATAATCGCCATCACCGCCAGCAACTCTATCAGCGTGAAGCCGTCACAAAGGGAATTGTGCTTCGGGAGCATGGGGCCGCCTTTACCCATCTTCAGAGCGGCAAGGCTACCGGGTCTTCGGTGTTAACCGGAGCGCGCTGGTTGTATCGGATCAGTAATCGACTGATCCGATAGATTCGCCGCTCAAGCCGCGCGGGAGATCTCGCCGGCCTTACTGAATACAATCTCCCCGCCCGACATCGTAGCCTCAATCACATCACCGGGTGCAAATTGGTCAGTCAACAATGCCTGCGCCAGGGGGTTTTCAATCAACCGCTGAATCGCGCGCTTCAGTGGGCGAGCCCCATAAACAGGATCAAATCCCTGCTCGGCAAGATACGTTCTCACCTCATCACTAACCACCAGCCCCAGCGACCGCTCCTTCAATCGGGTCATCAACGCGGTTAACTGCAACATCGCGATGTGACCGATGTGCGCTTGATTCAACGCGTGGAACACGACTGACTCATCGATACGATTGAGAAACTCAGGTCGAAAATGCGCCTCAACCTCGTGCATCACCGCGGCCTGTATATCTGAATGGGACGACTGTTCCACCGCGTCACGAATATGCTCAGAACCCAGATTGGAGGTCATCACCACGACGGTATTGCGAAAATCGACCGTCCTGCCCTGCCCGTCTGTGAGTCGCCCATCCTCCAATACCTGCAAAAGGATATTAAAAACATCCGGATGCGCTTTTTCGACTTCATCAAGCAACAATAGCGAGTAGGGCCTGCGGCGCACTGCCTCTGTCAGGTATCCGCCTTCCTCATATCCAACGTAGCCGGGAGGCGCGCCGATCAATCGAGCCACCGAGTGCTTTTCCATGAACTCCGACATATCGATGCGGACCATCGCCTGCTCGCTGTCAAACAGATAATCGGCCAGCGCCTTACACAATTCGGTTTTACCCACACCTGTGGGTCCCAAAAATAAAAATGACCCGTTGGGCCGCTGGGGGTCCGCCAGTCCGGCGCGGGCGCGGCGCACCGCATTGGAAACGGCCGTCACCGCCTCATCCTGCCCCACCACCCGGGCGTGCAGGGTGTCTTCCATGCGCAGTAATTTCTCGCGATCGGCTTCGAGCATTTTGGCCACCGGGATACCAGTCCATCGCGATACCACCTCTGCCACTTCGTCCTCAGTCACCCGCGAACGCAATAGTGTCGGTTCTGCCTGGGCGTCATCCGCAGAGACCAATTGTCGCTCGAGGTCGGGCAGCACGCCATGCTGCAGCTCTGACATCCGGGCCAGATCTCCCGCGCGTCTCGCCTGTTCAAGGTCGAGCTTGGCCTGCTCAATATCGCTTTTGATTTGGGCGGTGCCTTGTACGGCGGCCTTCTCAGCCAACCAGACCTCTTCCAGACTGACAAACTCGCGCTCGACACTGTCTATTTGTTCATCCAACTGCTTCAGTTCCTTGCCGGCAGAGGCAGATTCATCTTTTTTCACGGCCTCGCGCTCAATTTTAAGCTGGATCAGACGGCGCTCCAGCTTGTCCATGACCTCGGGCTTGGAGTCAATTTCCATACGGATACGACTGGCGGCTTCATCAACGAGATCAATCGCTTTGTCGGGCAACTGGCGGTCAGTGATGTAGCGCTGACTCAACTTGGCGGCAGCAATGATGGCACTGTCGGTAATATCAACGCTGTGATGGACTTCATAGCGCTCCTTAAGGCCCCTGAGAATGGCGATGGTGTCTTCCTCGCTCGGCTCCTCGACCAGCACCTTTTGAAAGCGCCGCTCTAACGCCGCATCTTTCTCAACATACTGCCGATACTCATTCAGGGTCGTCGCGCCAACGCAGTGCAACTCACCTCTTGCCAGCGCGGGCTTGAGCATGTTGCCTGCATCCATCGAGCCTTCGGCTTTTCCGGCGCCTACCATGGTATGGAGTTCGTCCACAAACAGGATGATACGGCCCTCTTCCTTCGACAGCGCATTCAGCACCGCCTTTAGCCGCTCCTCAAAGTCACCGCGAAACTTGGCACCCGCCAGCAACGCGCCGAGATCCAACGCCAGTATCCGTTTGTTCTTGAGTCCTTCGGGCACCTCGCCATTGACCACCCGCTGGGCCAAGCCCTCGATAATGGCGGTTTTTCCTACACCGGGCTCACCGATGAGCACCGGGTTATTTTTGGTGCGGCGCTGCAAGACCTGAATCGTGCGACGGATCTCATCGTCACGACCGATTACGGGATCGAGCTTGCCGGCAGCCGCGCGCTCGGTAAGGTCTACCGTGTACTTATCCAACGCTTGCCGCGTCTCCTCTGATTCTGCGCTCGTCACCGATTCACCACCGCGCGCCGCGTCAATGGCCGACGACAAGGCTTGTTTGGTAATACCGGCATCGGACATCAGGCTGGCAGTGCTTTTAACATCGAGCATTGCCAATAGCGCCGCATCAATCGAAATGAACGTGTCGCCCGCCTTCTGCGCCAGTTTGTCAGCCAGATTGAGCAATCGCTGCGAGTCCGCACTGATGTGCACCTCTGCGCTATCGCTGACCGTCGGCATGGCATCCAACACGCCACTCAAGGCGACGTCCAACTGTTCATAGCGGGCACCCGCTGCCTGCAGCAGCCGTCTGGCGGGTGAACCAGAGGCATCCAGCATTGCTCTGAGCACATGCGGCGGTTCAATAAAAGGATGATCGCGACCGATGGCGATCGATTGGGCGTCGCCGAGGGCCGCCTGTAATGAATGGGTCAGCTTTTCCATGCGCATCGCTCTCTCCTGATACCCGCAAATGGGCGGGCTAGCGTGGGTCTTACTACAGATATGGGACCCTAAACCCTTTTTTCAAGTGGGGTTATTACGGCGGTTTGATCACAGCTGTAGCCTGTCCTTCCAACACGCTCGCGACAATGCGTTCACAGCGGGCTATTGGGGTGCGACTCGCCACACCAGCGTGGCAAATCGTCCGGTTGCCGGCCCATCCCTGCGGTGGGAGAAGAATCGATCAGCGTCAGCATAACTGCAGCAATCACCGCCCGTTATGATCCCGACCCCCGCGCTTTCAAGCGCCAATCTGGCCAATGAGAAAAGATCCGCCATCAGATGGCCCGGGCGAGCCAATGACGGTGCAAAACAGGCGTGGCAGGCACTCCCCATGCTCTGGGCAAACGCATCGCGGATCTCTGGCCCCACTTCATAGGCCGCAGGGCTGATCGCCGGTCCCAACCAGGCGGTTAGTTGCGATGGCGGCGCCGGCATCCCCGCAATCAAGGCTTGTAATACACCGGCGGCGAGACCACGCCAGCCGGCGTGGGCGACCCCCACGCAGGCGGCATCATGCGACACCAGCACGACGGGCAGGCAGTCCGCGGTCAGTACCGCAATTGGCTGTCGTGCCCCGGTAGTCCATTGCGCGTCCGCCTCGGGTATCGTCTCCGCGTTGGCCTGCACCACACGACAGCCGTGCACTTGGTTCAGCCACGCGACCGGAGGCAGGTCCAGCGCTGCCTGTAACCGCTCACGATTGATCCGCACAGCGCTGATCTGATCGTTCACGTGATCGCCCAAATTGAGGGAGCTGTAGGGAACCGCGCTGACCCCACCGAGGCGGGTTGTGACTCGAACCGCAACTCCCTCGACGCCCACATCAGGCGCCATCATCGGCAGCGGCGCGGTCAAGCGGGGTCCTCCTCTGCCAGACAGGTAATCAGTGCGGCCATATCGGCAGGGATCTGGGTGGTAAAAGACAGCATCTCACCCGTTTGCGGGTGCTCGAAGGATAGCTCCCGTGCATGCAATGCCTGACGACTAAAGGTATCGAGCATGTCGAGCAACGCAGCACTGGCACCTGCAGGCCGAAAAGCGCGCCCTCCGTAAAGTGGATCACCAATCAGCGGATGCTTGCGCCAGGCCAGATGCACGCGAATTTGATGGGTCCGACCAGACTCCAGTCTGACATCGAGGAGGGTATGCGCGCCAAATCGTTGCGCTATTCGATAGTGGGTGACTGCCGGTTTACCCTCCGGCACCACTGCCATTTTCGTGCGCGACGTCGGATGGCGTCCAATAGGAGCATCGATTGTGCCACCCCCGCTGAAAGTGCCCCGACAAACAGCCGCGTAAATCCGCTTCACCGAGCGATCGGCCAGCTGCGCCACCAGATGTTTGTGGGCGAGAGTTGATTTCGCTGCCAGCATGACCCCGGAGGTCTCTTTATCGAGTCGGTGCACTATCCCGCCTCGAGGCAAAGCAGACATCTCGGGCGCATGCGCCATCAAGCCATTGACGAGGGTACCGCTGTGGTGCCCCGCCGCAGGATGAACTACCAGCCCCGCGGGTTTGTTGACCACAATCACATGCTCATCCTCAAACAGAAAGTCCAGTGGCAGCGGCTCGGGCGCCCAGTCCACGCGATCATTCGCCTCTGGAGCGACCCGCAGCTCGTCCCCGGAAACCACCTTGTCACGCGGGCGCGCAAGCTGGCCGTTCCGGGTTAACCGGCCGGCCCGAATCCACTCGGCGAGGCGGCTGCGCGAAAAATGGGTAAAAAGCGCCGCCGCTGCCGCATCCAGTCTGGCGCCATCCAGCGTGGGGGGAACGGGTGCCGAGATCACTTCGGAATCTTCGAAAAGTTCTTCTGGCAAGCGCTGTGACTCCCGCTCGGTTGCGTTTACACTATGGCCCCCAAATGTACCATGGCGGA
>DFQW01000028.1:9988-12561 GCA_002377985.1 Halieaceae bacterium UBA3479
CGACGACGATCTGGTTGCCGACTCCGGCGAACAACAGATGTATCGCGAGGCTCAGCGGCACCTTAAAAACGAAAATTTTGCGCTGGCGGTGAGAACCCTGCAGATGCTGGAGAGCCGGTATCCCTTTGGCCGCTACGCAGAGCAGGCGCAATTGGAATTGATCTACGCGCACTACGGTGCCTACGAATTCGCTGCGGCAACGGAAGCAGCAGACCGTTTTATTCGCCTGCATCCCCGACACCCCAATGTGGACTACGCGTTTTACATGAAGGGCTTGGCCGCCTATGACATCGAGCCCGGTTTTTTTTCCCGATTTGTCCCCTCTGACGACACCAAACGCGATGTGAGCCACATCCAGACCGCTTTTGCTGAATTTGCGCAATTACTGGCGCGCTACCCGGATAGCGCTTACGCACCCGACGCGCGGCAGCGCATGATCCATATGCGCAACATGCTTGCTCGCCATGAAATCCATGTCGCCAACTACTACTTCCGCCGTGGCGCCTACGTGGCCGCACTGAACCGCGGCAAATACGTGGTGGAGCATATGCAACAGACAACCAGCGTTGCCGACGGTCTTGCCATTATGGCGCAGGCTTATTTATTGCTGGGGATCAACGACCTGGCCGAAGATGCGGTCGACGTCCTTTGCGAGAACTATCCCGAGCACCCCAATTTAAAAGAGGGGTGCACGTTTGACAGTGTCTATACCGCTGATGGTCTGCAAAAATCCTGGATCAACCGGGCAACGCTGGGGCTGTTTGACCCGCCCAAGCCGCCGCAGTTCAACTATCGGCCCCAATCCTGAGGCAGTCTAATCCCCCGAACGCCACGCCCACGTGATGGGGTAACGGCGATCACGGCCAAACGCCCGGCGTGAGATGCGCACCCCGATGGGGGCCTGGCGACGCTTGTACTCATTCAGGTCTATCAACCGAACCACCCGGTGCACATCCTCTGCGAGGAATCCGGCAGCAATCATTTCCTCCTTTGAGGCATCGTGCTCTACATAGTGTTCGATAATCTGGTCCAGCGTGTCGTAAGGAGGGAGGCTATCCTCGTCTTTTTGATCCGGCGCCAGTTCCGCCGAAGGCGGCCGGGTGATCACTCTCTCCGGAATACAGTGACCCAATCCATTGCGATACCGGGCGAGGGCATAGACGAGCATTTTTGGGCAATCTTTAAGCACATCGAACCCACCTGCCATATCGCCGTACAGGGTTGAGTAACCCACCGCCAGCTCACTCTTGTTACCCGTCGTCAGCACCAGCAGATTTTTCTTGTTGGAAATCGACATGAGCAGCACACCCCGACATCGCGCCTGAAGATTCTCCTCGGTAATATCGGCAGACAAACCTGCAAATTCGGGTGCCAGCGTGGCCGTGAAGGCCTCATACAGCGGCTCGATAGACAGGTTACTGAATGAGACACCCAAGGCTTGCGCCTCCGCCTGAGCGTCTTCAATACTCATGGATGCCGTATATCGAAACGGCATCATGACGGCTTGCACGCGATCCGCTCCCAGCGCATCCACCGCGACGGCAAGGGTGACAGCAGAATCAATACCACCAGACAATCCCAGCACTACCCCGGGAAAACCATTCTTGTTCACATAGTCACGCAAACCGACAACCAGCGCGGTCCAGACCGCTTCCAGATCATCTTTACTGGGGGCACGCTGGGCGGGCTCTGGCACACCCGTCGGGTCAATGGTCATGCGCAACAGGGCTTCATCAAATTCGATGGCTCTCGCCACCACACCACCCGTGGCGTCGACCGCGAAGGAACCGCCGTCAAAGACCAGCTCATCCTGCCCCCCGACCTGATTCACATACAGGATGGGCATCTCATGGGTTCGCGCACGATCAGCGACCACTTGCAAACGCTCTGCGGCCTTACCGCGGTGAAATGGCGAGGCGTTGAGATTGATCAGCACCTGCGCGCCGGCCGCCTTGGCAGACGCTGCGGGCTCAGGGTGCCAGATATCCTCGCAAATCGAGAGCCCGAAGCGTAATCCGTGAAGCGTGACCACGCAGGATCTGTTGCCCGCAGCAAAGTAACGCTTTTCATCAAACACCTGGTAGTTGGGCAGACACTGCTTGTCATACTCTGCGAGGATTTTGCCGCCCAGTATGACGCCTGCGCTATTGAACAGCCGCGAGCCATCGCGTCGCGGGTAGCCCACGATCACTGCAAGATCAGGCGGCAGTTTCTCGCATAGCGCTGCCAACGCGCTGGCCGTCTGACTGATGAGATCGGATCGGAGCAGCAAGTCTTCCGGGGGGTAACCGGTCAGGGTCAGTTCGGGGAAAATAATCAGGTGCGCGCCCTGGTCATGCTGCGACGCGCAGACCCCAAGGACCCGATTCAGATTGCCGCGGATATCGCCCACCAGAGTATTGATCTGCGCCATGCAGATATTCATGTGTTTCTCCCGCGTTTGGCCCACATCGACAAGTCGCTCGGAGGCGAAGGTTAACGTATTTGCCGGCCTATGGGCTTCCCGAAAAGCCTACAGGGCCGCAAACAGATGACATCGCCGACATAGTGGGCGCATGGTAACCGACACAGCG
>DFQW01000207.1:473-12500 GCA_002377985.1 Halieaceae bacterium UBA3479
TGTGCGGGCCCCCGTCAATTCATTTGAGTTTTAACCTTGCGGCCGTACTCCCCAGGCGGTCTACTTAGTGCGTTAGCTGCGCTACAAAGGTCTCAAGTACCCCTACAGCTAGTAGACATCGTTTACGGCGTGGACTACCAGGGTATCTAATCCTGTTTGCTCCCCACGCTTTCGCACCTCAGTGTCAGTGTCGAGCCAGGAGGCCGCCTTCGCCACTGGTATTCCTCCACATATCTACGCATTTCACCGCTACACGTGGAATTCTACCTCCCTCTCTCGCACTCTAGTCTGCCAGTATCGGGTGCAGTTCCCAGGTTGAGCCCGGGGCTTTCACATCCGACTTAACAGACCACCTACGCGCGCTTTACGCCCAGTAATTCCGATTAACGCTCGCACCCTCCGTATTACCGCGGCTGCTGGCACGGAGTTAGCCGGTGCTTCTTCTAAAGGTAACGTCACAGTTCACGGGTATTAGCCGTGAACCTTTCCTCCCAATTGAAAGTGCTTTACAACCCGAAGGCCTTCTTCACACACGCGGCATGGCTGCGTCAGGCTTTCGCCCATTGCGCAATATTCCCCACTGCTGCCTCCCGTAGGAGTCCGGGCCGTGTCTCAGTCCCGGTGTGGCTGATCATCCTCTCAGACCAGCTATGGATCGTCGCCTTGGTAGGCCATTACCCCACCAACTAGCTAATCCAACGCAGGCTCATCTGATAGCGCGAGGCCCGAAGGTCCCCCGCTTTCCCCCGTAGGGCGTATGCGGTATTAGCTCGAGTTTCCCCGAGTTGTCCCCCACTACCAGGTAGATTCCTACGCGTTACTCACCCGTCCGCCGCTCTACTCACACCGAAGTGCTTTCGCGCTCGACTTGCATGTGTTAGGCCTGCCGCCAGCGTTCAATCTGAGCCATGATCAAACTCTTCAATTGAAGATCTTTAACCTCTGACCGAAGTCAAGAGGGGATGGTTACGCAAAGCTTGCTTTACCATCCAAAATCTCAGCTCAGACACAATTCGAAATCATTGAATTAATGAGTCACTTGTTGTGTCTGAATGGTTCGTGAAAACCATTCCAACAAGTGCCCACACATCTGTCTTTATCTGACTGTTAATCAACAAACCGGCCGCTCGGGCAGGTCTTTCGCCGGGGGGATCCCCCGCCGAGGTCGCGCATTATACGTACCGGCGGATGCTCTGCAAGCCTTTTTTTAAAAAAAGTTTTTGAGCCGCCAGCGGCCTCATTAACAGGGTGAAGCCAACCGCAACGCGGCCGGCGATCTTATCAACGAACCAGGCTGTGAGCAACGATCTCGCCGCGACGCACACGCGGTAGCATTCAACAAAAACAGCAGTAGCGCGGGAGAGGATTGTTCAGTAATCAGGCCAGCGGCGCTAGCCCATCTGCCACCGCCGCAGACGCCAGCCGAGCAGCACAATAAACAGGGCCCCGTAGACCAGCGACTCACTGACGTCGGATCGCGCCAACCAGTAAATGTGCAACCATGCCAACACCGCGGCCGGATAAACCAACCTATGGAGCAGTCGCCACCGCCTGCCCAAGCGTCGTCGGGCGGCATCCGTCGACGTCAGGGCCAGCGGCAAAAACAGGACCCAAGCGGCGAAGCCCACCAGCACATACGGGCGCTCCTTGAGCTCCTCCATCAGAACTTCTGCATCCCAGCCCACAAAAACTTGCGCAAACAACAGCAAGTGCACGCTGGCATAGGCAAACACGGCGACACCCAGCATCCGCCGGAAGCGCAACAGGCCACGCCATCCATGCCGGGCAAAAGGCGCCGCACACAACACAAGCACCAACCCGCGCAACGCCCAGCTGCCCGTGCCTTGCATCAAATATTTGGCGGGGTCGGGGTCCAGCTGCCCGGCAGCCAGCTGCCACGCCAGATATCCCAAGGGTGCACCGCACACGATAACGGCGACCAAAGTGAGCAAGCGAGGTGGCATCAGAAAACACGCCCCGACAGGGCCGCATCGCCATACCTCAGGGCCATCGGGCGACCCACCGCCCATGCGGGGCGAGGCAATTCAAACTCTGGCGCCTAATAAAAACGACGCAAATCCATGCCGTCATAGAGCCCTGCGACATGCTCGCCATACCCATTAAAGGGCAAAGTGGCCACGCGGTTCGGGTTGAATATAGAAGACGGCAGGCGGCGCTCAAAACGCTGCGACCAGCGCGGATGATCAACATCAGGATTCACGTTCGCATAAAAACCATATTCTGCAGGCTGCAAGGCCTGCCAACTGGTTTCAGGCTGCCGGCTCGTCACATTAATCTCGACGATAGATTTGATGCTCTTAAAGCCATACTTCCATGGCACCACCAGCCGCAGTGGCGCGCCGTTCTGATTGGGTAGGGTTTTGCCGTATAAACCCACGGCCATCAAGGTGAGCGGGTGCATCGCCTCATCCAGGCGCAGTCCCTCGCGATAGGGCCAATCGATAATACTGCCAAAGGAGCGGGTACCACGCATTTCGCCGCGCCGATACAGCGTCTTGAACTCGACAAAGCGGGCCTCAGACTTCGGCTCGAAGCGGCTCAACAAAGCGGAGAGCGGGAATCCAATCCAGGGAACCACCATCGACCACGCTTCGACGCAGCGAAACCGGTAAATGCGCTCTTCAAGATCAAATCCGCCCAGTAGATCTTCGAGATGAAGCGCTCCCGGTTTATTCACCAGGCCACCAACGGAGACTGTCCACGGATCGGTCTTCATTTCGTGGGCATGCCGCGCAGGATCAGACTTATCCGTACCGAACTCGTAAAAATTGTTATACGTAGTTACCGCCTCTAGCGGCGTTGTCTCCGCCGCGAGGGCTGAGTCGACATCCGGCGTATGAGGCAACGCTTGCTGACCCGTCGCGCCCTCCGCAAAAGCCTGCGACCAAGGCAAGGCAGCCGCCGCAGAGGCCCCCATGAAAGCGCGTCGATTGAGAAAGACCGCCTCGGGCGTAATCTCAGAAGACGCGATTGTGCCGTCAGTGTAGGTCCGTCTTCGCATGCTCAGCATCCCTCTCCACGTGGACTGGCTCATCGCTGCGAAGATACTGTACCGGGCCAGATAGCGCGTAAATCATTGAAAGCCCCCAAATAGCCACTGGCGGGTCCAGCGCTATCAACCCCAACAACCCCACTACCAGGAGCATCCTTACAAAAGGCACCCGTCGGTCAAAGGTAACGGACTTGAAGCTCGAATAGGGAAAGCGCGAGATCATCAAAAACCCCAGCGCGGCCAAGAGCATCGCATGGACCCAGTCGAGTGTGGGCCCTGTCCAGCCATGGGTTTGCCCCATCCAGACCAAACTGGTGGCGGTCGCCGCTGCAGCGGGGCTCGCGAGACCCGTAAAGTTCACTTTGTCGTCGCTTTCCATATGCGCATTAAACCGGGCGAGGCGCAGTGCTGCGCAGGCCGCATAGATAAATGCCGCGACCCACCCCACCTTGCCCAATCCGGACAGCGCCCAGTTAAAAGTCAACAGCGCAGGCGCCACACCAAAACTCACCATGTCCGAGAGGCTGTCGTATTGGGCACCAAAAGCACTGCTGGTGCGCGTCAGTCGGGCAACGCGCCCGTCCAGGCCGTCAAACACCATCGCCACCAGAATAGCGACGGAACCGGCGTAAAAATCGCCCTGCATCCCCGCAATAATGGCGTAAAAACCGCAGAACAGGGCACCTGACGTAAGCAAATTGGGAAGCAGGAATATACCGGGCGCTCGCGGCGTCTGACCGGCGCCAGACTCCTCATATTCCCCTACCAAACTCGCCAGAGGCGCCTCAATCTGTTCGGCCGCGCGTTCAAGCTCGTCGGTTTCGGACGTCTGATCATCATTCAGCATATGCTCTGCTCCGTGAGGCCGCACGTTCGGCAACCAAATTAATTGTAACAGTGGCGTTTACCCGGGGCACGTTGTCCGACACAATACGCACCCGTTTTTTCAGGCCCCCGATCGAGGTACCGTCAGTGAGCAATTATTTCAACTCTCTCCCCCTCCGCACGCAATTGCAAGAATTAGGCAAGTGCCGATTTATGGACCCGAGCGAGTTTGACGCGGGCGTTACACCCCTGGCCGGTAAAAAGCTGGTCATTATTGGCTGCGGCGCTCAGGGCTTTAATCAGGGCCTCAACCTGCGCGACAGCGGGCTCGATGTGGCGTACGCGCTGCGCAAAGAAGCCATTGCCGAAAAGCGCGCATCATGGGTCAAGGCAACCGAGGCGGGTTTCAGGGTCGGCACCTATGAAGAAATGGTTCCCGACGCAGACATGGTGCTGAATCTGACGCCGGACAAACAGCACAGTAGCGTCGTTGAGGCCGTCATGCCGCTCATGAAGCAGGGCGCCTGCCTTTCCTACTCCCACGGTTTCAATATCGTCGAAGAGGGGAAAAAAATCCGGGAGGATCTGACGGTTATTATGGTTGCGCCCAAATGCCCGGGCACCGAAGTGCGAGAGGAATACCTCCGCGGGTTCGGTGTGCCAACCTTAATCGCCGTGCATCTTGAAAATGACCCCGAGGGAAAGGGTCTGGAATGGGCCAAGGCCTATGCCGCAGGGACAGGCGGCCACCGCGCCGGCGTACTCGAGTCCTCATTCATCGCCGAAGTGAAGTCAGACCTCATGGGCGAACAGACCATTCTCTGCGGCATGCTACAAACCGGTTCGCTTCTGTGCTTTGACAGAATGGTGGCGCTGGGCGTCGATGGCGCTTATGCCGCAAAACTCGTTCAATACGGTTGGGAGACGGTCACCGAAGGCCTCAAGCAGGGCGGCATCACCAATATGATGGATCGCCTGTCCAACCCGGCCAAAATCCGCGCCTTTGATCTGGCAGAGTCAATGAAGGTGATCCTCCGGCCATTGTTCGAGAAGCATCAGGACGACATTATGTCGGGTCACTTCTCCAGCACGATGATGGCGGACTGGGCGGCGGATGACGCCAATTTGCTCAAGTGGCGTGCAGAAACCAATGGCACACCTTTTGAGTTACAGGCCATCACAGACGACCCAATCGACGAGCAGACCTACTACGACCAGGGGATCTTGATGGTTGCCATGGTCAAGGCTGGTGTGGAACTGGCCTACGAGACCATGGTATCTGCCGGCATCATTGAGGAATCGGCCTACTACGAATCACTCCATGAAACTCCGCTCATTGCCAATACCATCGCGCGTAAGAAACTCTATGAAATGAACGTGGTGATCTCCGATACCGCGGAGTACGGCTGCTACTTATTCGACCAGGCCGCACGCCCCCTGCTCAAAGATTTTGTGGAAAACCTCAGCACTGATGTCATGGGCGTTGGCTTGACGGGTAGCGCGGGTGTCGACAATCGCCGCCTGATCGAAGTGAATGCAGAAATCCGCTCGCACTCGGTCGAGGTGGTCGGCGCGCGGTTGCGGGGCTATATGACCGGCATGAAAGCGATTTCGTCGGGCGCCTGAGCAGGCGTGAATGATTTTCATCGCAAGCACGTATCTCTTGCATAAGAATCCCATTGATAGGGGCTCGGTCGGTGGTTAGACTTGCGCCCCATTGAACTTTCAACTGAACTCACCAGGAAATCCTATGAGCTTTGATCTGATGTTGCCGCCTATTCTCGGGGTGGTAGGACTCGTAATTGCTTTTGTTATTTACACCGTGATGTCTCGCGCCCCCGCGGGCGAAGGCAAGATCACAGGTATCGCGGAACAAATTCATATTGGTGCCATGGTTTTTATGCACCGTGAATATAAATTGCTCCTTGCGTTTGCTGCCGTATTGGTGGTGGGCATTCTCGCCTCGCCTTTGGGCACCGATACCGCTATCGCGTTTGTTGCAGGCGCGGTGTCCTCAGCCACCGCGGGCTACCTCGGCATGTACGCTGCCACCAAGGCAAATGTTCGCACCGCGGTTGCGGCCAATCAGCAGGGTGCCGCGGCGGCATTAAACATTGCGTTCTACGGCGGCTCCATTATGGGCCTGTGCGTTGCGTCCCTGGGCTTGCTCGGTCTGGGCGGCCTGTACTACTACTTTGGCGGCGATCCCCATACGGCGCATGCGATTCATGGCTTTGGCATGGGTGGCTCAGTCGTGGCGCTGTTCTCACGCGTGGGCGGCGGTATCTATACCAAGTCTGCTGATGTGGGCGCAGATCTGGTTGGAAAAATAGAAGCCGGCATCCCCGAGGATGACCCCCGGAACCCTGGCGTGATTGCCGACAACGTGGGAGACAACGTCGGGGATATCGCAGGCATGGGCTCGGACATCTTCGAATCCTACTGTGGCTCCATGATTGCCTGTATCGCCATCGCCTCAACAATGGCTCTGACCGCCGAGGCACAGAGCGCAATGATGGCCTTCCCGCTGGCATTGGCCAGCATCGGTCTGATCGCGTCGGTTGCGGGCATCATCATTGTGCGCGCGCGCTCCTCGGCAGCGCCCGAGGCAGCATTGCGCAGCGGTACGCTGGGCGCGCCCGTCATCTTCATCGCCATGGCGTGGTTTTTGTCGCAGAGCATGGGCATTGACCAGAATATCTGGTGGGCAGTGGTATCGGGTGCCGTGGGCGGCATCGCAATTGGTCTGATCACCGAGTACTACACGGGTGGCAAGCCCGTGCGAACCATCGCCAAATCCGGTGAAACCGGCTCGGCGACTGTCATGATCACCGGACTGGCCGTTGGCATGCAGTCTGTGGTGGCGCCGGTTCTGTTCCTCGCTGGCATTATTTTTGTGTCGACGCATCTGGCTGGCCTGTATGGCGTGGGCATTGCTGCAGTTGGCATGCTGGCCACGGTTGGCATCACCATGGCAATCGATGCCTACGGACCTGTTGCCGATAACGCAGGCGGTATCGCCGAAATGGCAGGCATGGGCGCGGATACCCGTGCCATCACCGATGGCCTCGACGAAGTGGGCAATACCACTGCGGCGATTGGCAAAGGCTTCGCAATCGGTGCGGCTGCCCTTGCGGCCCTCGCGATTATCGCGGCATTCGTGGAAACTGTGACCATCAATAACCCGGGGTTTGCGCTGGAACTCTCCAACCCGGACGTGCTGATTGGTATTTTCATCGGCGGCACGATCCCCTTCCTGATTGCATCTATCACCATGACGGCAGTGGGTGACGCGGCGTTTGACATGATCAACGAAATCCGTCGCCAGTTCCGGGAGATCCCCGGCCTGCTGGAAGGCACTGCAGAACCCGATACGGCGCGTTGTGTGGATATTGCAACCACGGCGGCTCTGAAGCGGATGGTTGTGCCCGGCGCGATTGCCGTTCTGGCGCCTGTGGTGGTTGGTTTTGGTCTGGGTGCAACCTCATTGGGCGGGATGCTCGCCGGCGGGCTACTGGGCTGCGTCTTGATGGCACTCATGATGGCCAACGCCGGTGGCGCGTGGGATAACGCCAAAAAGTACATCGAAAAGGGCAACCTCGGCGGCAAGGGTTCCAGCACCCATGCGGCGGCCGTTGTGGGCGACACCGTGGGAGATCCCTTCAAGGACACCTCCGGCCCCTCGATGAATATCCTGATCAACGTCATGGCGATCGTGAGCCTGGTTATTGCGCCGCTGCTCTGATCACTACTGAGAACCAAAAAAAAGGGGCCTGCTGGCCCCTTTTTTTGTGTCTCTGACTTGAGGTCTCTTTGACGCTCTGTGCCTACGGCGCCAGCACCTTTTCTCCCCGCGCCATACCGGCAACGCCAGAACGGACTACCTCCAGCACTTCCGTCTCACCCAGCGCCTCCAGAAAGGAGTCGAGCTTTTCGGAGGGACCCGTCAGTTGCACAATGTAGGTTGTGGGTCCCACGTCAATGATCTGCCCGCGAAAAATCTCCGTGGTGCGCTTGACCTCGTCGCGTTGATCGCCCTCAGCCCGCACTTTGACGAGCAATGTATCGCGCTCAACATGGGCTCCCTCGGTCAGGTCAACCACTTTTACCACGTCGATGATCTTGTTGAGGTGCTTGGTAATTTGCTCGATCTTGAGGTCATCGCCCGTGGTAGTGACGGTGAGCCGCGATAATGAATGATCATCGGTCGGCGCCACATTCAGGGTTTCGATGTTATAGCCACGCTGGGAGAACAGACCCACGACGCGGGATAAAGCACCCGATTCATTCTCCAGCAGTACCGAGAGTATCCGTCTCATCAGGTTCTCTCCGTTTTGCTCAGCCACATGTCTTTCATGGCTCCGTTGGGGGCGACCATCATGGGGTAAACATGCTCCTCGGGGTCAACATGGATATCCAGAAACACCAAGCGGTCTTTCAAAGCGAACGCCTCCTCCATGGCGGGCAGCAAATCCTTCTGCGCTTTTACTTCCATCCCCACATGTCCGTAGGCCTCGGCAAGCTTCACAAAGTCCGGCAGCGATGCAGCATAGTGACTCTCCGAATAGCGACCCTCGTATTGCATGTCCTGCCACTGCTTAACCATGCCCAGATAATCATTACGCAAATTGATGATTTTGACGGGACACCCGTACTGACTGCAGGTAGACAGCTCCTGAATATTCATCTGAATACTGCCCTCACCCGTCACGCAGGCAACGTCGGCCTCTGGCAACGCGATTTTGATCCCCATTGCTGCCGGCAAGCCAAAACCCATGGTCCCCAGACCACCGGAATTGATCCAGCGGCGGGGATAATCAAACTTGTAATACTGGGCCGCAAACATCTGGTGCTGACCCACATCAGAGGTGACATAAGCCTCGCCTTTGGTCGCCTCATAAAGCGCCCGAATGGCGTCCTGGGGCTTGATGGCCGCAGACTCACCGTAACGCCGCCCGTGCCACAGGCCATGGGCTTCGCGCCAGCTGTCAATTTGCTGCCACCATTTAGACATCGCATCAGGATCCGGTAGAGCGCGGTCCCCCGCCTCCATCTGCGACGCGAGCTGGTTGTCCAGTTCCTCAAGAATTGTGTCGACGGGGCCAACGATGGGCACGTCCACAGGAACAATCTTGGCGATGGAAGCAGGATCGATGTCGATATGAATGATCTTGGCGCCGGGACAGAATTTCGACACTGTATTGGTCACCCGATCATCGAAGCGGGCCCCTGCGGCGAGAATGACATCGGCATGATGCATCGCCATATTGGCCTCGTAAAAACCATGCATACCGAGCATTCCCAGAAACTGCCTGTCACTACCGGGATAAGCGCCGAGACCCAT
This sequence comes from Halieaceae bacterium UBA3479, assembly GCA_002377985.1. GTDB lineage: Bacteria > Pseudomonadota > Gammaproteobacteria > Pseudomonadales > Halieaceae > Luminiphilus. The sequence goes on from DFQW01000207.1 coordinate 9,656, forward strand.
GAGGGTATTGGTCACAGGAAAATTCAGCCGACGTGCAAGTGTCGTCAACTGAGTTGACGCTTCGCCCTGAATCACACCGCCACCTGCATAAATGACCGGGCGCTTGGCGCTGAGCAGCATCCTGGCAGCTTTTCGGATCTGCCCAGAGTGGCCCTTGGACGAGGGCTGGTAGGAACGAAGACTCACGGACTCAGGGTAAACGTATTCAAACTTGTATTCGGGATGAGTCAGGTCCTTGGGAATATCCACCACCACGGGTCCGGGTCGCCCGGTGGATGCAATGAAAAACGCTTTTTTGATCGTGGACGGAATATCTTCCGTTCGCTGCACCAGGAAGCTGTGCTTCACAATCGGTCGCGAGATGCCCACCATGTCGGTTTCCTGAAAGGCATCCTCGCCAATCAGATGACTCTGTACCTGACCCGAGATTACGACCAGCGGAATCGAATCCATATAGGCAGTAGCGATACCTGTTATTGCATTGGTAGCACCAGGGCCCGACGTGACCAACACCACGCCTGGCTTGCCTGTCGCGCGGGCATAACCATCAGCCGCATGGGTCGCCGCCTGCTCGTGACGCACCAGAATATGCGGGACTTTTTCGCCCTTAAACAAGGCATCGTAAATGTGGAGCGCCGCTCCACCGGGGTAACCAAAGATGTATTCAACACCTTCGTCTTCAAGCGCGCGGACGATCATTTCGCCGCCGGACAGCATGGGCATCGCTATTCTCCATCTCGTTCAACAAGAGGGTGGAGAGACGCCATAGCATCCCGCCACCACAGGTCGCACGAGACACCGGCCGGATCGCTCCGACGCCCGTCAGATCACGATCACGAAACCCGTGTACCGGTGACCTGCGAGGTAGCGCAGTGTCGAGCCCGAACGATAGAGACAACGCTTCTATCTGACGGAACCCGCAAACAGCCTTGAGAACTATCCCGTTCTGAAGGTAGGCCAGAGGGTAAGGGTACTTACCAATCGCCGTTGCCGCTCGCGTGACGGGGGGGATTGTCTCGGCCCTGCAACCGCAAAGTCAATAGAGGCTGACAAATGACCATAATCTGCAACGGGCAACGTTGACTCAAAAATTACTCATATAAAACCAGTCACCTCTCCTCCTCAACAAAACCGAACGCGGGTTGAGAGAGGCGCTTTTAGCCCCACAGACTCGCTAGAGCCTGTCTATATTCTCGACACGGAACGCCTCGCGCACCTTGCTGGGTGGCGAGGGCGTAATGTCCACCACCTCAAACCCTTCAAGACCGATGATGACCGAGACCACATCGTCGGTAATGCGTCCCGGTCCGCAATTTTCTTCGCAGGTTTCCTCGGCGTCAGACAGTCGTACGGTCACAATAATGGGCGGAATGGGAATACCCTCCCCGAACGCCTTGCCCTCAACGGCCTCGGGGGAGAACAGCGGCACACGATAAGCCTTTGCCGTGCCAAGATCATTGCAGAACCCTTTGCTGGACCCTTCCGCCTGAAACGAATTAAAGAAGACGTAACCGCCACCGATTGCGGCTTGGTTCACCACCTGCTCACCGCGATCTGGAAGGTCGAGATACCACCCTTTGCATCCAAGCAGATTGTCGCTCTGCCCAGCTTGATCAGACACAGTGCAGTCGCCGGTGGCAGCATCCATTAGGGTATCGAGATCAATTGCCAATGGGCCGGGCGTAAGGGGGCTATCAATTAAGGGGCTATCGATAAAGGTGTAGAACCGGTTTTCCACACCATGAGGACCAGTGGCATAAGGGTAGTTTTGTTTCAGGGGTCGTTCACGATCTCCGGATCCGAGGGCGATGAAAACGTTGTCCCCGACCTCGGTTGCAATCGGCTGATTCATGAAGCGCAGGTTCGTCCGGTGAGTCAACGCAATCGGCTGGTCCGGCCAGTACCATTCTTCGGGGGATAACCCCGTTGAGTGATCAATCTCGCCATCGACAATTCGCGAGAATGTTATCCGGTAGATCCGCCCCACGATATCGGCTGCGTAGGCAAAATCGATATAACCATCGTAATCAAAATCAATAACCTCGATGTCTGCGACCACGGGCGCGGCTGTCGGAAACGCGCGCAGGACCGCTCCCGTTTTTCCATCCAGCGCATAAATATATTTTCCTGTTACGCAATCAGTGACATTGAGGGAGGCATCATCCACATCAAGGCACGGGTCACTGCCGCCGCCCACCAACAATATGGGATTAGGCCGCTGAGTCGATCCGCCGACACCGGCATAACCCCGGACAAAGCCCGTTACCGGCGTCGACCAGGTATGACCAATACCTGAGAAATCCTCATGGGTACAACTCGTGGCCGAATCATTGGTGCAACCTACCCGCCACAAAAACTGCGGCGCCTCCGGTGGCCCGGCATCTGCACCTGGGCTGACATCCAATGCATAGATCATGCGTCCGCCCCGACGCTGTGTGAGATACAAATACCCCTCTTCCAACTGGCCCTGCGCGTCGTAGCGGGTAAACGAGCCCGTAGACCCGTCAAAAAAGTATTGCTTGGCCTCTGCGCCAATCTTCTCTGATTGAGCTGGCTGCAGCCCGTAATAGTCAACCGTCGGCGTATTGGCGTAGAGACGCCCCACTTCAGCCTGATGCTCGGGAGCAATGAAGGCCCAATCTTCACGACCGTTTTCAGGATTGATCGCGCGATAAAGGCCGTCGTTTGAGCCATAAAAAACGCGAAACTCACTGCCACCACTTGCGTTGACGCCATAGGTCATCGTCAGCGGCCTTGAATGCACGATGTCGCCGTGAATCGTCGGTCGCAATCCCTCGAAGGGCGAGATTTCGAGCTCCGTCAATAGCGGGTTATCAACATAAGT
>DFQW01000019.1 GCA_002377985.1 Halieaceae bacterium UBA3479
GAGGGCCTGCCACCCTTTTATCGCGATAATCAAGGTGTGATTGTGGGCTTTAATCCGAGCAGCACCGGCTACCGTCTGCCCAGCGAGGCAGAGTGGGCCTTTGCTGCCCGAGTCGAGGGGGATCAGCTGCGACGATTTGCCTGGGGAGACGACTTTCCGCCCAACGCGGTGGTCACCAATGTGGCGGACAATACCTCGGCGCTGGTAACGGGAAGGATCCTCAACGGCTACACCGACCAGTTCGTGGTGTCAGCCCCCGTGGGTAGCTTTCCACCCAACCATCGCGGACTGCATGATATGGGTGGTAATGTTGCCGAATGGGTGCACGACGGCTATCAGATTCCATCGGCCAACGCGGAGTTGGCGATCGATCCGCTCGGGATGCAGCGCGGCGACAACTACACGATTCGCGGCGGCAGCTGGGCCTTGAGCCGACTCTCAGAACTGCGGCTTACCTTTCGCGATTACGGCGAGCGCGGCCGTGATGATTTGGGTTTCAGGATTGCGCGTTATGCCGAATAGGTCAGCACTTACCCCAAAAGCGCTGCCCATATGGGTGCTGGCACTCTGCCTGAGTGGCGCTGCGCCGGCATCAGCGCAAGCGCCAGACCAAGAACCAGAAGTGCCCGTCGCCAGCGACACCGGGGACACCACGCCTGCCACCACCACGCCCGATGACGTGACGGCACCTCTCGAGCCCGAGGCAGCGGTTGCCCCAGACGCCCTCGGCGATTACAAACCCACAGAATCCATCTCCGAAGACCTCTCGGTGTCTTTCCCCGTGGATATCTGACCCCCCCAAAGGAGCCCTTGATCATGCGACGTCTTCCCTCGGAGTTCCTGTATCAGGTATTTGCGCTACTGACTGCCGTGATTCTGGTGCACGCCGCCTATGTGGGTTTTATCCGTCCCAGCGCCGATTCCCAGCTGGCGATTCAGGCCGCCATGCAGGCCGCGGGCGAGGCCCCCACCGGCAACCGCTCACTGGCCATCGTCATCAAAGATTACGAGCAGGAAGCCTGCTTTATTCTGCTCTTGTGGGCGCTGGCGATTATGGGGCTTAAGGCCGCACGCACCCGCGCCGAGAGCGTCATGTTAGGCCGGGAGCTGATCGCTATTCCCGAGGGCACGAGCATCCTGCCGCGGGACGCCCGGGAGCAATCGCGCTCGCTGGAGGCCCTTCCCGAAGAAGAGCAGGACTACCTGCTACCCCGGGCTCTCTCCAATGCCCTGAGTCGCTTCACCACCACCGGCAGTATTCCCGCGGTGTCGGATGCCGTGCGCGAGCAATGTGATATCGAAGCCGACCGGCTCGACTCGGAGCTCTCGATGGTGCGCTACATTTCGTGGGCGATCCCGTCAATCGGGTTTATCGGCACGGTGCGCGGTATTGGCGACGCGCTGGGTCAGGCCTACAAAGCGGTCGAGGGTGATATTTCGGGCGTCACGGTGAGCCTGGGCGTGGCATTTAACAGCACCTTTGTGGCTCTGGTGCTGTCAATCATCATTATGTTTGCGTTGCATCAACTGCAGCTATCGCAGGAGCGGCTGGTACTCAGCACCCAGCGCTACATCGACCGGCATCTGATCCGGCATCTGTCGGTCCCCAGAAATTGATGCGGTGCCGCTGATGCAATTACTCGACTGTAACGACGCAGCCCTGCGCTTGTGGCGCGATGGCGACGACACCTTTTTGATGGGTATTGCCTGGTTCAATGAAGGACGTTACCAGTTTGGTCAGACCGCATGGCAACAGGCCCGTCGCGCGCCCCGGGAAATCAACAACCGCTACTGGCACCGGCTTTCCACCCAGCCCCTGAGCCCGGCGTTGGGGCCCGCGCGCCACACCGCCGATCTGGTGCACGCGCACCTGCAGGCACTGCTCAGTGGTGTGTCGGGGGAGCTCGCGCTGGTCATTCCGGGGGCGATGGAACCGGCCCAGCTGTCGCTGCTACTTGGCATTATCGAGACACTGCCGGTGACCCCCAGCGCGGTGGTCCATCGCAGTGCACTGGTCGGCGCGGGTATCGGTGAGCACTGCGCCCATGTTGAACTTCACCTGCACCAGGCCAGCATCACGCCGGTTCACACGATTGACGGCATGGCGACAACGGGCGACACCCAGCTGCTGCCGGGCTTTGGCCTGCTGGGGCTTATCGACGATATTGCCGAGATCATCGGGCAGCAGTTTGTCAGCCAGACACGATTTGATCCGCAACGGCGTGCCGAGACCGAGCAAGCGCTGTACGAGCAGATTCCCGGCTTGCTCAACGCCCTTGCGACTCAGGGCGAGGTCAGTTGCGCAGTGGAGGGACACACCGCCCGCATCAGCGCCGACACCCTGCGCACGGTGGGCCAGCGCTTCTCGATGGCACTGGCGCCGCTGATCCCCGGCGACATTTCGCTGATTGCCTTTGACAGTTTGCTGTCGTCCTTACCCGGTCTGGCGCTGGCCTCTCAACAAGGCCAGCCTCTGCGCACACAAGCTGTCTTACCCAGCGCAGTGGTTGCGGGTGCCGCACAGCTCGCTACGAATACCGGCGAGCTGGTGTTTCAGCGGCAAATAGCCTGCGCCAGTGCGTCACACCTGGCCACCCCGGCGCCACAAGCCGTGACCGCGGCCCCGGCCCCGACAGTGAGCCACTATGTGATTGCGGGACATGCGGCGGCCTTGAGCCCGGGCATCGCCATTGCACCCGGCGTTAGCGTCACGGGCTCAAATCAGGTCACCGTCGCATCGAGCGCTGAGGCTCAGCTCAATGGTCAGGCCATCGACGGCAGCGTGACCCTCGCGGCGGGTGATCGGCTGACAGCCGGTGGCATCGAGGTGCTCTTTATCACCGTGGAATCGTGAGCAGTGCCACGTCGCAAGCGACAAGCCTCCACCTTTAATCTCAGCTTTCTCGACATTATGTCCTGCGGCTTCGGCGCCGTTGTGCTCGTGTTTCTGATCATCGATCACTCTCTGGAAATCGAGATCCAGACGGTCAACGCCGAGGTGCTCTCGGAGGTGGATCTCCTCGAGGAAGACATCCGCGAGGGCGAGGCGGGTCTGGTCAGGCTGCGCAATGCGCTGGATGACGCCGACCTGGAAATTGTCGAGGCCGACGGTCTGGCCCGGCGCATCACCGAGGAACTCGATGAATACGAGGCGCTGATTGCAGCAATTGAGGAATCGGGGGTGAGTGATACCGACGCCGTTGCAAAGCTTCAGGCCGAGATCAATCAACTTGAAGAAAAGATCAAGCTGCTGCAAGAAGCCGCCGAAGCGGAGGCAGGCCGTAGCGCGCGCGAATTTGTGGGGGAAGGCAATCGCCAGTATTTAACCGGTCTTAATCTGGGCGGACGCAGGATTGCCATAATGGTGGATACCTCCGCCAGTATGCTCGCCAATCAATTGGTAAACGTAATCCGCCTGCGCAACATGGATCCCGCTCTACAAAAGCAGGCTGACAAATGGGTACGGACACTCAACACCGTCGATTGGCTTACAGCACAGTTACCAGTGAACGCGCAGTTTCAGGTGCTCACGTTTAATACCGAGGCAAAACCGGTACTCGCAGATAGCGAAGGTAAATGGCTCGAGGTGGCTGATACCGGCAAACTCGAGGCCATCAGCGCCACCCTGCGCGAGCAGATTCCCGCAGGTGGCACCAGTTTGCACAATGCCTTCGCCGCACTGGCCGCACTCCCTACCCCGCCAGATAATATTTTTCTGCTGACCGACGGCCTGCCCACACAGGGGACCAATCCTCCCCGAGGCAGCAAGATCAGCGGAAACGACCGGCTGAAACTCTTTCGTGAGGCCATCAGAAAGCTGCCCTCGGGGGTGCCGGTGAACATTATCCTTTTCCCCATGGAGGGCGACCCGATGGCCGCCTCGGAGTTCTGGCAGCTGGCGCGAGCCTCCAGCGGTAGCTTTCTCTCCCCCTCGACGGATTGGCCCTAGGGCGCGCCATGCGAAAACGACGCGCGCCCCCCGAGTTCTCCCTGTCCTTTCTGGACGTGATCTGCTGCGGCTTTGGCGCGGTGATCCTGCTACTGATGATTACCAAAACCGTGCAACCTCAGGTGATCGAGCAAGCGCTGGTCAACGCGGAGGCGGCCGTGGCGGATCTGACCGAGCAGCTCTTTGAAATTCGCGGCGAGACCACCATTCTCAACCGGGATCTTGCGGTAAAGCGCGAGCAGGTCTCGGAGTACGAGGCGCGCATTGCCATTTTGCAGGGCGCCCTTGCGCGCACCCGCTCGGAATATGACGCCCTCAATACCTCACAGAACGCCAACGCCATCGTGCGCGAGCAACTGGCCATCGCCCGACAGAAGCTCTCCGAGGAGGAGCTGCGCCTGCTGGGTCGTAACGCCGAGAAGAAGAATCAACTGATTGGCGGCATCCCGGTAGACAGTGAATACATTATTTTTATCATCGACACGTCGGGCTCGATGTTTTCCTACGCCTGGGAGCGCATGCTTCTGGAAATGGAGGCCACCCTCAATATCTACCCCGAGGTCAAAGGCATTCAGGTGCTCAACGACATGGGCAACTATCTGTTCAGCCGCTACCGCGGCGAGTGGATCCCGGATACTCCCGCCCGACGGAGCCTGATTCTGCAAAACCTGCGCAACTGGAATGTGTTTTCCAATTCCTCTCCAGTAGAGGGGATCACCAACGCCGTGCGCACCTTTTACGACCCGGGCAAAAAAATCTCGATTTACGTCTTTGGCGATGAGTTCACCGGCGCCTCGATTCAGGAAGTGGTGCAAACCGTTGATCTTCTGAACGCGGAAGCCGCCAGCGGCGAGCGCCGGGTGCGCATTCACGCCGTGGGCTTTCCGGTCCAATTTATTCGCCCGCCTGAATTGCAGGCGACCGGTGTCCGGTTTGCTACACTGATGCGGGAACTCACCCTAAGGAATGGGGGTAGCTTCGTTGGTCTCAATGACTTCAGGCCCTGAGCGCGCACGCATGCGGCGATGGCTCCTCTTGCTTTGCCTCACGCTGCTCGGCGCAGGGTGCGCCAGCAAGCAGGTGGTCGTTGAGGGTAATTTCCCTACGCCGCTGATGGACCCGTTGCCGATTACCGTGGGCGTAATCTACCCGCAAGCCTTTGCGGAGCATGAGTTCTTTGATGAGGCCAAGGGGCGCGCCGACAGCGATTGGCTGGTGAAAACGGGTGAGGCCCAGGTCGAATTTTGGGATAAGGTCTTCAACGGGATGTTTGCCGAGGTCGTGCACATTCGCGACTGGCAAACCGTGCAAACCCGGGGTGGCGGTATCGACGGTGTGATCATCCCTGCCATCTCCGATTTGCAGTACACCATTCCCACCCATACCAACGTCAAAATCTATGAGATCTGGATGCGCTACGACTTTCGTCTGGTCGATATCAATGCCATTCACCAACAAGACGACGGTGCGCTAACCGTTAATCCGGACGAGCGCCTCGCCGCCTGGCCCATCACGGCTTATGGCAAAACACCGACCGCCTTCCTGCAAACCGACGAAGAGGCCGTTAACCTCGCGGC
>DFQW01000088.1:0-819 GCA_002377985.1 Halieaceae bacterium UBA3479
CCCAGGAAGATCTGGATGCGGCTACTAGGCGGTTAGAATTGATGCAGCCGCTCTCGGCGGGGGATGTTGCGGTTAATCTGGGCATCTCGGGTGTGCCCGATTTTTCGCGATTGCCACGAGGAACGACCCTTACTTTTGAGGGCGGCGTGGTGTTAATGGTGGAAGAATACAACCCGCCCTGCAGTCGGATGTCCCGTCATCTTGCGACGCGGCGGAAAACCCTTGGGGGAAAACCCCTTGGCGATAATGATTTCATTGAAGCGGCCAAGTTCTCCCGGGGATTGGTGGGTGTGGTAGAGGTTCCCGGCGTTGTCTGCGTTGGCGAGAGAGTCAACGTCGTGACCGAGGTGTTGCCTAAATGGTTGCGTGCATGAGTGCGTTGTGGTGCGGAGGCGGTTCAAGCTCGGTGCGGCTCTGAACGTGAAAGAAAAATAAATTTTACAGGGTGGATGGAGGCATCATTTACCCGATTGGCAGGCGCGAGGACATCATGGAGAAACTCTTAAAGTTTTATATCAACGGCGAGTGGGTCGACCCCATCTCTACCGAAACCATGCCGGTACTCAATCCGGCGTCCGTTACTCAGCTGGGTTCTGTGGCGCTCGGTAACGCGGCCGATGTGGATCGCGCGGTTGCTGCGGCATCTGCCGCTTTTATCACTTACTCGCAAACCACCAAATCGGACAGACTGGCCTTGCTGGGCCGCATCCGTGAGGTGAGCGAACGCCGATTTGAAGAGCTGGCGCAAGCCATGCGCATGGAAATGGGAGCGCCGATTTCTATGGCGCGAGCCGCTCAAGCGGATGCGGCGTTGGGCCA
>DFQW01000088.1:1193-1381 GCA_002377985.1 Halieaceae bacterium UBA3479
GTATGCGGTTTGATTACGCCCTGGAATTGGCCGATTAATCAGGTGGTTTTAAAGGTATTGCCCGTTATCGCAACTGGCTGCACCTGCGTGCTGAAACCCAGTGAGCATACGCCGATTTCTGCGATGCTTTATGCCGAGATACTTCACGAAGCCGGCGTGCCCGCGGGTGTTTTCAATCTGGTGAATGG
>DFQW01000088.1:1737-4136 GCA_002377985.1 Halieaceae bacterium UBA3479
TCCACCAGAGCAGGAACAGCGGTGACGCATGATGCGGCCGATTCGGTTAAGCGCGTTACGCTGGAATTGGGGGGCAAGTCGCCGAATCTGGTTTTTGCCGATTGTGATCTTGCGGCGCGTGTCACTCAATCGGTGGCGGACTGTATGTTGAATACCGGGCAGTCTTGCGATGCCCCAACCCGTTTACTTGTCGAGCGCAGCTGCTACGACGAGGTGGTGTTGTTGGCCAAGCAGGCCGCGGAGGCGACCCAAGTTGGAGATCCCGAGGAGGAGGGAGATCATATTGGGCCGTTGTTTGATCAGATTCAGTTCGATCGTGTGCAGGCCATGATTCACGTTGGGATCGAAGAGGGGGCAAGGTTGATCGCAGGAGGTCCTGGTCGTCCTGACGGATTCGGCAGTGGATGGTACGTGCGGCCCACAGTTTTTGCGGATGTGAACAACACCATGCGTATTGCTCGCGAAGAAATTTTCGGACCTGTGCTCGCGATTATCCCCTTTGACACAGAAGAAGAGGCGGTGGCGATAGCCAATGACACGCCTTATGGTCTCGCGGCCTATGTTCAGACCGGCAATCAAGATCGCGCAGCTCGCTTGGCTCGGCAACTGCGTGCCGGAGCGGTCCACATTAACGGAGGGGCCTATGAGTATGGCTCGCCGTTTGGCGGCTATAAGGCGTCGGGTAATGGACGTGAGGGGGGTGAAATGGGTCTCGAAGATTTCCTCGAGACCAAGATGGTTCATGGAATGAGCTAGCTAGGTTTATTTGGCGTTGGGTTCGGTGCGCCAGTGCTCGTCTGCAATCTGCCCCTCCGCTTTGCCTACAGGCGTGAGTAATGTGATCGGCGTCCCCACGGTGCAGCAGTCTGCTGGTACATAGCCCAGGCCAACGTGGCAATCCATGCGGGGCGAGTAGCAAATGCTGGTGACATATCCGGTTTGCTCACCGCCGGCGATTGCCATCGGGTAGGTGTCGCGTGGGTTAGTGATGCCCGATCCGGGTACGGTTAGCCTCACCAGTCGTTGCGACGGTCCGGTGCGCGCGATTTGCTCGAGCGCATCGCGCCCCAAATAGTCAGCTTTTTTTCCCATTTTAAAAAAACGGTCCAGTCCCGCCTCGATGGGGTTGTTGAGGAGTGTCATATCATTGCCATGGGACAGTAACCCCGTCTCGATCCGATCGATCAGGTTGGGGCAACCCGGTCTCAGATTAAGATCTGTCGCTGCCGCCACAATCGTGTCCCAGAGTTCAACGCCTTTTGCAGGGTCGCCCAAATAAAACTCGAAGCCCCCCTGGCCGCTCCAGCCCGTTCTGGCAATCACTAAATGCGTACCGGCTACCTCCGCTTCGATGAAGCGAAAACGGCGTATGTCTGCCGTGGGGCGTGCGATAAGACGGCTCAGGAGCGCATCGGACTTTGGTCCTTGTATCGATACAGGGAACACGTCCGGATCGAAAACACGTACGTTAAAGCCCGCGCCAGCGGCGAGGCCTTTCACCCACAGCAACACGTCTGAGTCTGAGATAGAGAGCCAGAATCGGTCTGGCGCCAGACACAGAATAATGGGGTCGTTCACGATGCCTGCGTTCTCGTCGACCAACGGTGCGTACATGCATTGGCCCGGCTCAATCTGGGATAGATCCCGCGGTGTCAGATACTCCATCAGTCTTAGGGCATCGGGACCCTGTACCTCGACCTGAACTTGACACGCGACATCCCAAATTTGCACGTGTTCGCGAAGGTGCCAGTAGTCCTCTTCGAGAGACGCATAGGCCGTGGGCAAAACCACGTGGTTGTAAACTGATGCTGCCGTTGCGCCAGCGTGGGAGCGCGCCTCAAAGGGTGATTTACGCAGTCTTCGAGAAAAGGACAGTCGCGGTGTGGTCATTAGATTCCCCTACAGGATCGATATTAAAAGCGCCATGGCATCGCAGCGCAGATCAACATTTTTTGTTTTTCCAACAGGACGTTTCGTCAGAGAAATCTACCCTTGCTTGGGGTCGATACGGTGATGTAGGCGGCCTCGTTACAGGCGCGAATATAAGAAAACGCTGGATATCATGCGCCACATTTTGCGACACTTTTTGTCGCCGTTGAGGCTATCTGCGTTATCTATCTCGAGGGTAAAAATGAGGCTTTCAGATCCGGAGTGGGGCGGACTGCCTGAGCCGCTGCTTGAGGCACATGACTGGTCATTTCCCGTGCCCACTGCCTACGGGCCGGGACGGTTAGCTGAGTTGGGTGAGATGATCAGGGGCAGGGGCATCAGTAATCCATTGATCGTGACCGATCGCGGTTCCGCTGACTTACCTTTTATTGAACAGGCTACTGAGAGCCTACTCGAGGCCGGGATAAACAACCGCGTTTTCAGCGAGATATCAACCAACCCGGGTGAGA
>DFQW01000047.1 GCA_002377985.1 Halieaceae bacterium UBA3479
GCTGATCGATCGGCTAGGGCGGAAGCCCCTGCTCATTGCTGGCCTCACCGGCATCATTGTCAGTATGTCTCTGGTCAGCTACGGCTTCGGGCAGGCAACCTATACGTTAACCGCTGACTCCATAGCCTCCATAGAGCTCGATACCCAAACCAAAGCGCCATTGGGCGCGCTTGTGGGTACACGTTTTGAGAGCGACGTCGCCTTCAAGACCGCCATCGGTGATGCACTAGGCGAGCAAGTAGCAAGAGACAACCAATCCACCATTATTGCGTCCGCGATTTCGATGAACGCCTTGTTAGTGCTCGTTGGGATCCTTGGATTCGTGGCTTCCTTTGCCGTATCGCTGGGTCCCGTTATGTGGGTTCTGTTTTCTGAGGTCTTTCCCAACCGGATACGAGGAATCGCAATTGGGGTCGCAACGGTATTCAACAGTAGTGCCAGCTTTCTGGTGCAGTTTCTATTCCCCTGGCAAATCAATACGCTTGGCACCGCAACGACGTTTGCCTTATTTGCATTGGTGGGTGCGGTAGGAATGATAGTCATCTGGCGACTGCCGGAAACCAAAGGCGAAAGTCTTGAGCGCCTGGAGCAAAAGCTAGCGTGAACTGGGAGGGTCTCGAACAGGCCGTTGATAATCCTGTGCTCAGAGGCTTCAACCCCGATCCCTCGCTGCTTGAGGTTGACGGCACCTACTACATTGCGACGTCAACATTTGAGTGGTTCCCGGGGGTGCAGATTTTCCGGTCACAAAACCTCATTGACTGGGAATTGCTTGCCCGCCCACTCGACGAGAAGCGCTTACTCGATCTGACAGGAGTCCCAGATTCCTGCGGCGTTTGGGCACCCTGTCTCAGCCACAGCCAAGGTACTTTTTATCTCGCCTATACCATCGTCAGGCGATTCGACGGGCACTTTAAGGACACCCATAACTTCGTTACGACCGCCAAAGATCTTTGCGGACCTTGGAGTGACCCCATTTTCGTAAACGCATCAGGTTTTGATCCATCTATTTTTCACGATCGAGCGGGACAGATGTGGTGGCTCAATATGGTATGGGATCACCGCCCTGACCGTACGCCCTTCAAAGGCATCGCCCTACAAAGACTCAACAGCGAACTTCAACTTGAGGGTGATACTAAGATCATCGCTACCGGCAGCGACGTGGGTCTGATCGAGGGCCCCCACCTTTATCAGTTCGGTAGCTATTACTACCTCGTGGTCGCAGAGGGTGGTACCGGTTACGGGCACTGCATTAGCATCGCGCGAAGCGACTTTATCGAAGGCCCTTATGAGTTCGATCCCTTGGGGCCAGTCATTACTGCCAAAGATGATCCCTCGTGGCCCCTGCAGCGGAGTGGCCACGGCTCACTAGTGCATGTTGGAGGTAACAACTATGTGATTTCTTTTTTGTGTAGCCGAAGAATCAACGACCGGCAGCACAGCCCCATGGGCCGCGAGTCTGGGCTCGCCCACGTTGTGATGACGGCTGATGGGTGGATTCGGCAAGTCAATGGGGCTGTACTGCCGCCGCTCTCGTTCCCTGCCGACCTCGCTCACAAAAAGTGCGCTCCCCGAAGGAGGTTTATAGATCAGTTCGAAACATCAACGCTTTTGCCTGACTACCAGTGGCTTCGCGGCGATGACCTTGATCAATGGTGTTCCCTCTCTGCTCGTCCAGGTCACCTTCGGCTGACAGGTCGAGAATCACCGGGCAGTCTTTTTGAGCAGTCGCTCCTCGCGACCCGAATGACCGATGGGTGTTGTTCGATAGAGACTTGCGTTGAGTTCGAGCCGACCCACTTTCAGGCGATGGCAGGGCTCATGATTTACTACAACTCGCGAAAATTTCACTATTTATTCATCTCGCACGAACCCGGGCTTGGGAAAGTGCTCAACATTATGAGTTGTCTTGCCGATCCCAGCCTTTGCAATCACTATCCACTGTCAGAGGAAAAAATTCTGCTGGGCGAGGGGGTGACTTTCTTGCGTTTCGATATCACGGCGGCTCAAGCGCGTGCAGGTTACAAGGAAACAGACGATGAGGACTGGCAGCAAATCCCGGTTGATCTGGATATGACCTACCTCACCGATCAAGCCGGCATGGTATCGGGAGAACAGTTCACAGGCACCTTTTTAGGCATAGCGGCTCATGACGTCTCAGGACATGGGGAGATTGCCGACTTTAGATATTTTGCTTACGAGGAAGCGCCCTGATGTCACTGGTTCTTGGTATCGATGTTGGTACTCAGTCGGTCAAGGCTGTGATCTATGATGCCGACCAGCGATTAATCACGGCATCAGCGGCCAGGGAACTATCACTCAGTCAACGCAGTGACGGTTCGGCCGAGCAACACCCCGATCAATGGGTCGATGCACTGGCAGACGTCACCAAGCAGCTCCGCGATAACCACCACCTTAAATCCATCGAGGCGGTAGCGGTCTCGGCCCAGCAACACGGCTTTGTGGCCATCGACAAACATAATCACGTCTTGGCACCCGCCAAGCTATGGTGCGATACGTCCACAGTCAGCCAGGCTGAAGAGATTATGGCACGAATGGGTGGTGCTGATCGTTGCATTGATATCGCCGGCAATCCCATTCTGGTGGGTTACACCGCCTCGAAAATACTGCATCTAAAGCAAACGCAGCCAGACCGCTATAGCTTAATCGACTCGATCTTACTGCCGCATGACTACATCAATCTTGTCCTGTGTGGTGAGCGCTCAATGGAGTGTGGCGATGCCTCGGGCACAGGATTGCTCGATATTAAAACACGTCGCTGGTCTCAACCGATGCTTGATGCGCTGGACCCAGACAGAGACATTGCCGCATTACTCCCGGCACCACGACAAGGATTAGGCCAGATTGGCGCAGTGACTCGTGATGCCGCTGCACGATTTGGCTTACCTGAGGGAATCCCCGTGGCAACCGGTGGTGGCGACAATATGATGGCCGCCATTGGAACGGGTGCCACTAGTCAGGGCCGCCTTACGATGAGTCTGGGCACCTCAGGCACGGTCTTCGCCTACAGCGATGCACCCGTGATCGACTCCAAAGGAGAGATCGCGGCATTTTGCTCATCCACCGGTGGCTGGATGCCGCTGATGTGCACAATGAACTGCACCGTGACCACCGAGTTACTGCGCGGCCTCTTCAGCACAGATATCGATCACATGGAGTCGGTCATTGCCTCTGCACCAGCAGGAGCCAATGGGGTGACAGTGATCCCTTTCTTTGGCGGTGAACGCACTCCCAACCTGCCGGATGGACACGGTTCTATTATGGGCTTAACCAATGCGA
The DNA here is from genome assembly GCA_002377985.1 of Halieaceae bacterium UBA3479. GTDB lineage: Bacteria > Pseudomonadota > Gammaproteobacteria > Pseudomonadales > Halieaceae > Luminiphilus. The sequence goes on from DFQW01000047.1 coordinate 3,301, forward strand.
ACTTCAGTCAGAGCAATCTGCTGAGGGCTGGTGCTGAAGGCGCCAGTTTCGCACTGCGATACGGTGTGGACAGATTGAAGGAGCTTGGCATCAAGGCCTCTGAAATCACGCTGACGGGGGGCGGAAGCGGCAGTGCGTCATGGCGGCAAATGATTGCCGATATCTGCGATGTCCCAACGCGTGTTTGCACTCATGTCGAGGGCGCCGCCTTTGGCGCGGCATTGCAAGCGCTACAGCTATTAGATCCGGGCTCCTCAATTGAGGATATCGCGCATGGCCACATTAGGTTTGACGGTACAAAGGGCGCTCATCCCAATATGGATAACGTGGCGCGCTATCAAGATTATTATCAACGCTACCAGGACTATGTGAGCGCCCTGCGCCCACTCTATAAGCCACAAGAATAAGGAGCGGTCATGACGCGTCAGCTTTTCATCGGGGACCGGGAGTACTTCTCAGGTATCGGCCGAATCCAATACGAGGGTTTTCAATCGAAGAACCCTCTGGCCTTCAAGGCTTACGATGCCTCACGCGTTATTGCAGGCAAAACAATGGAGAAACACCTGCGCTTTGCCGTGTGTTACTGGCATACGTTTACCGGTGTGGGTCTCGATCCCTTTGGTGTAGGGACTCGCGATTTCCCCTGGGCCGACTCCGGTGACGATCAACAAATTGCGAATGACAAGCTCGACGCCGCCTTTGAATTCTTTACCAAGCTCGATGTACCGTACTGGACATTCCACGATGTCGATATTGCGGCGCCAAGTGATGACCTAGCTGAATTTGAAGCCAACCTCGTACGAATCGTAGAGCGAGCAGCGGAACGACAACGGCTGACAGGCATGAAGTGTCTCTGGGGTACAGCCAATCTCTTTGGTCATCCCCGGTATATGAATGGTGCTTCCACGAATCCCGACTTTGCGGTAGTGGCGCGAGCGGGAGCGCAGGTCAAATCAGCAATCGACGCAACCGTTGCACTCGGTGGCGAAAATTATGTGTTTTGGGGCGGCAGAGAGGGGTATGCCAGCCTTCTGAACACCCGGACGGACAAGGAACTTGAGCACATGGCCATGTTCCTGACCAAAGCGCGTGACTACGGCCGTGGCATTGGGTTTGAGGGTACTTTCTTGATCGAGCCAAAACCCATGGAACCTATGAAGCACCAGTACGATTTTGACTCACAAACGGTGATTGGCTTCCTCGAGCGTCACGGCCTTGCAGGAGACTTCAAACTCAACATAGAAGCAAACCACGCGACGCTTGCAGGACATACGTTTGCGCATGATCTACGAATGGCTCGCGACAGTAATCTGCTGGGTTCCATCGATGCAAACCGGGGCGACGCCCAAAATGGCTGGGATACTGACCAGTTCCCACTCGACCTCTATGACTGTGTGCATGCCATGATGGAGGTGCTTCAGGCTGGGGGCTTCCTGTCAGGTGGGCTTAATTTCGACGCTAAGCTCCGCCGAGAATCTACCGACCTCGAAGATATGTTCATTGCGCATATTGGTGGCATGGATGCGTTTGCACGTGGCTTGCTCGTTGCTGACTCTATACTCTCGGATAGCCGTTTCACCGATCTAGTATCTGAACGCTACTCGAGCTGGGAGTCAGGTGAAGGTGCTAAGTTTGAATCGGGGAGTCTTGGACTTGAGGCGCTGAGAGAGATAGCCCTGCAAGAAGGTGAACCGGCGAAACGCAGTGGAAAACAAGAGCTGATGGAAAATATTGTCAACGACCACATCGCCTCTGCACTGCGGTAACTATCGCTTAGTCGAGCAACTCCGAGACCTCGCTGTTAATGGCGACGGCTAATCTCGATTGGCCAGTTGCTCCAAATTTGCCTCGTGCTTCTGCCGGTCCACCGAGTACAGTGACAGGCTCGCAATCATAATCATCCATAAGCTAAAGATGACGGGCACATAAAGCCAACCGAAGCTGTTGAGCACGGACTCGGGCACCTGATCGGGCATCGCGCCCGCGGGAAACTGACTGACCGTCAGTAGTACGCCAGCCACCGCTGCACCGATGCCTTGCGTGACTTTGCGAATAAAGGTAACCGAGGCAAAGAAAACGCCCTCATTGCGCCGCTTCGTTTTGATTTCCGCCTCCTCAACCAGATCGGCAATCATGGATGAAGATAAGATCTGATAGGTAATGATGAGCGCCACATCAATGACCGTAATGCTCAGATCAGGTCATTGAACTGGCATTGCTGCCCTGACTGAGCGGGTCAGTCGGCCTTTGGCATTCGCACCTTGTAGGTCTGACGAGCCATCGCAACTAGATCGCCCTCGATATCCCAAATTTCTGTATCGGTCTCGGCCACACCGCGGGTCACCTGGCGCGTGCTATGTCGCGCAAGCAGCGGGCCCGCCGCGGGCTTGCGCCGCACCTGCACGGTGAGCTCCACCGTGGGCACCCAGCCGTAGGCGCCATAATATGCACCCTACTGATTTATGACTTTGTGTTTTACGCGATCCACTACACCGAGCACAAAGTGCCGGCACTCTGGGCTATTCACAAAGTGCATCACTCCGCCGAAGTGCTCACCCCGCTCACCCGTTACCGGGAACACTTCTTGGAGGGGCCGCTGTATGCCGCAGGCTCGGCATTCTCATACGGGCTCGCGGGGGGCGTATTTGGCTGGCTGTTCAATGACGGTATTACGCAGGCGACCCTGTTCAATATCGGGTTCTTTTCCCTGCTGTTCGGGTTCAACGGGTCCTTTCGTCATTACCACGTCGCGTTCCACTACCCCCGTTGGCTGTCCAAATGGCTTCATAGCCCGGTAATGCATCACACCCACCACAGCTATTTGCCCCAACACTGGGACACCAATCTGGCAGCCGTAACCAGCCTCTGGGATCGCCTTTTTGGCACCCTCTACATTCCCGAGAAGGATGAATTTACGCCCTGGGGCCTTGGTCCTGAAACTCAACATCGCTATCGGTCATGGTGGCAGAACACCACTGGCCCCTTCCGCGACTGGGCCGGGATGCTCAAGCGTGGGTACCCCTAGATCAACCCATCTGTCTACACATCACCTAAAATTGCTAGTTATGTACAGTTCTCTTCTCGAGCATGCACACCATTTCTTCGGTGGACTGGCGTTTCTTTAGGTTGGTTCACACACCCTTTCATGGGCGGTATCACTTAGATTTGAACCAGCAATTGGCGGAGGTTGTTTTCCGCCAACAAACAATCAAAGGTTTAGCTAGTTGGCTTCACTCTGCTTTTGATTTGGTCAGCCCTCTCCGCTTGTCGATCTATCCTAAGTTTTCTGCTCGCAGACATCAGGTGGCCAGCGTTGTCGCGGTGAGTTTGTATATCCGCTGCCGGTCGGGGTGCACCCATTTCTCGAATTAGCTCCTTTAACGTGAATTGGTATGCACCTAGGGGTGGAAGCGTCTCGTGCGGAATAGTTTCAAGTCGAATGGCATCCCAAATCGGGCGATCTGCAAGCATCGGTAGAATGTTGTCCTCAGTGGGAAAATCTCTGATGCGAGGCCTAGCCAGTCGTCTTAATAGACCCATCTTCCCGCCCTTAATATTGGTTTTTACGCACATCCTTTCGATTCTCCGCGCCAGTTGTCGCGTCGATATGCCCAGCATATCTGCGGCCTCCTCATCTGAATCACATTCAACAAACGCAACAATAAGCTCTAATTCCTCCTGGCTGTGTGTGTATCCTCTTACATTGGTAACGTTGTTGTGCCGGTCCATCTTGGTGTAACCGGTCCAATCCTGATGCACCCTGTCAGAGGTGTAGCAACAGATCGCAGTGTTATTTTCCAGCCTCCAGGCTGACATTATGACCTCGTACAGCATCCCCGATGGCGCCACGAGATAGCAGATCGCTTGGTACACTCTTGTCTCTTTCGCTCGCTCTACGAGATCGATGATGATTTGCTTTCCCTTTTTGGCGCATGAGGGATATAGGGAATCATCGATCTCATCAAATGCATCTATGATATTCATGCCGATGGGCCCGTCAGGTGCCTGGGCGGAAGCGTCGCTGAAGCCCATATGTGTTGCGGCAAGATGGTTAATTCGCAAGACAGTGTAGTCATCATCGATAAACATAACCGCGGCAAGGGCGTCAGCCATTAATTCCGCCGGCGGACATTCTCCCACCTCCTGGACGTAAGCGATGACAGGAAAGGCGCTATAATCGACCATATAAACCACCCCCAATAAACCCCAATTTATAAAAATATAACGTCCAAAATTAGACATGTAAACAGGGAAATTAGCCAATTAACGGTAGATCGACCCTCTTTACTCCCCCATTTTAGGTCTTATCATCCGCAATCACACTTGTGAGTTAAATGCTATTTCAACGAAAAGATGTCTTAATTTAGACTTTTTTTTCACGCAATAAGCCGTCATGAAGTGGTTGGCACTACCATTTCGAAGACGGCTCTGCCCTGCTGAAGGTTTCGCTAATTCATGGTGTGGTGGGGGGGTTGCGTCAGCATAGATCTACGCTTCTGGCTGCGAGCGACCCTGCCGAATCAGGTTACGAAGCCGCTCGCTATATGGGAGCGATAATTTTGGGATCAGTCATGGCCGAGGAGAAAGGATGCAGTAACTCGGTCAAGTCGAGTGAATTTGGCGGTGTATGTCAATCGATTGGCGGCTACTGCCAAACACCTTCCTGCAGATTGCAGGAGACTTCGATGAGGAATGGCCTGTAGGGAGTTCCAACTTAATTTTTCAAGAACATTCATGGAGGAATGGGAGATGAAATTCAATCCAAACTTGATGTGGTTAGCCGTCGCAGCCGGCGGCGTACAAGCCGCACCGCAAATACAAGAGGTACAACCCTGGCCAGTTGAATCCCCGACTCAACTCGTTATTTGGGGAGAGCAATTCGGCAGTAACCCCGAAATATTTCTAGGGACTTCAAGTGCTCCCCTCTCGATGGCCGTCGAGCAGAGCCTTTGCCCTAATCCGCTGGAAGCAGACGCACCACCTCTGGATTCGACGGGCAAGGACTGTGTCGTCGTGGATTTGCCTATTGCTGACAACGGAGAGCCGAGCGTTCCGGCCGGGGACTATTTGTTGCGGGTCAACGGTGAAGCGGTTGAGGTATGTATGTCCAAGCCACGCGCTCTGATGTTTCAATATGTTCCCAATAGCTGTCCAGGCAATAACCTTCAGGGTGCGGAGTGTTTTGGTGATCCCCTTTACACAGACGACGGTAACGTCACCCTCACCGCGGAGGGCAGCAACAACTCTGACTGGAGTTTCTACGCCCCTGAGGGCTCTACCTCGGTTATTTACGAGAACAGCGCCGAGGTCGCACCCAATGGGTTTATTGCAATTGAGAAAGATTTCGGCAGTAAAAACATACCCAATAACCTAACTCTCACGATGGAGACTGTTAATGGGTATTCGCAGACCGTTTCAATTCACACTTCATGTTCCGAACCACTGGCTAAAGGAGATGTCTTCGGCAGTGTAGTGCTTACCGACATGGATGCCGAAACCACCCCTAAAACGGTTATAGCGCTATATGACCTAACATTGGGTGCCGTTGGTCCGCAGGGTGAGCCTGGTTCCGATGGTGAGCCTGGCGCAAACGGCAACGATGGCAAGGGCTGGACCGATGCCACGGGCCGCTACTCAGAAGATGAGTCTGAATACTTCGTATCGTTTAACCACGAAGATGAAACCTTCAACTGGGAAACCAATAACATCCGAGGTCCCCAGGGACCGAAGGGTGATGACGGTGAAAACGGACTTGATGGTGAAAAGGCTCTTGTTGTCTCGGGTGAAACCGAAACGCTTGAACCTAACTCTCCCGCTCGCGTCGAGTCGGAGTATGACGAGACCACCAACACCACGACCCTGTCGTTCTTTGTCCCCGCTGGTGAGAAAGGCGATACCGGCGACAAGGGTGACCAAGGCCCGGTAGGTGAAAC
>DFQW01000008.1 GCA_002377985.1 Halieaceae bacterium UBA3479
CCCCGGCTCATCGGTCACTATAACGTTGGGGTTTTGGAAGGCAGCGCCCGCTAAATCGGCCGCTGAGAGCTTGGCCGGGTGCCGCTCCTGAGCGGCTGCCCCATGACTCAACACACTCAAATAAATCATTGTTAGAACCGCTGTGATACGGCGTATTGGTACATGTCCCATGGTTGCTGCTTCCTCTTGGTAAATTATGTTGCCTACTTGGCAAGACGCTCAGATATGCAAACAAACGGTAAACTGCTTTTGAGAATCATGCCAAACGAATCTGCTCATTAACCGCGCGATCGGCTGCATCAATCGCACCGTCAATGTAGGCGTGAGCTTCAGAATCCGAGTTCGCTATGGAGATACGGCCGATTTGTGCGCGACCCGCAATATGCGGTCCGCTGTACCGACCGTAACTTGGATCGATGCCAACCCCCTCATATTCATAAGCGTAGCCATGGGGCCACCGATTCAGCGTGATGCCTGCCATATCCCGCTCCACGTCAAACCCGTGCGGCCCGAGCATGCCGTCAAAGTGCGCAAAGATATCCCGCTCAAAGTCGGCAAAGGACATCTGCAGCAATTTGGCACGGCCAGCGCGGTATTGATCTTTGGCGGGCAAACCCGGCTCACGAGGAGAATGCCAGGCTGTCACCAGAATGGGCTCATCGGTGCGCTGTGGGTATTGGTAGCGACCCAGGCTCACCGGAAAATCCAAGCGCAGATACTGAAACATAACGTTTCCTGGCGAATAAGCATGGTAGTAACCCGCATCTTGAAATGCCTGCCAGTTGCGCAAGGCAAAGGTTCCCAACACAAAGGGAATTTTGGTCGCCTCCGCAATCGCCGCCTTCTGGGCATCACTGGCCTCGGGGCAGACATGGGGAACGATCTGGTTGTAACAGGCCATGACTACGTGCCGCGCACGGACGCGGTGAAGCGCCCCTTCGCGGACATAAACAACGTCAACAAATTCACCGTCAGGTGTGTTGCGCGCTTGCACGACGGTACTGTTGAGCCTGATGCGGACGGGATTTTCTGCCCGGTCCAGCTGCGCATAGTCTGCCTTTGCGGTCACCAAGTCTTCCATCGTCTCGCCGGGAATAGCCCCCGGAATCAGATGCCGTACCAGCGCTCGGGCTACACTGGCATTGCCGTCAGGGAATTTATAAATGTAGGGCTCCTCCACACCGTGGTCGGGCCGCACGCCCACCTCGTCAGTGCCCGGAAACCAATACAGTGCCGCCTCCCACGCCGAGATGGCCTCCCAGCCCGCGCCCATCATGGGCAACCAGGAATCCTGCAGTACCTGTCTGACCGATGCGGGTTGCGCCGCATATTCGTCCAACCACTGGAGGTAACTCGTACTGCGCAGAATCGCCTCGCGCTCCTCCAAAGTTTTACCTTCCATGTAGTCGACACCGCCAATCAGCAGCCGCGAGAACGATGGCTTGTCGGCCTCGGGAATCGGCATCTGATTCACAATCGACGTCAGGCGCTTATCCCCACTGCCCCATAAATCAATGAGCGGGCGATCCCACCAGTCATAAATCGGGTTATCAATCAGCGCGCGCCTGCCGTAGGTCGCGGCGTCAAAATAGAGGCCCTGACCCATTTCTCTTTTATCAAAGAAATCTTGATCAAAATATTGGTTGAACCGTTCAACATAGATACCCACGTCGCGCAGTAACTGGGACGCTACTTTTGAATAAGCCGACGGAGTATCGATAGCCTGACTGCCGCCATAACCGATTAGCGTCTTGCCATCGACCGACAATTCGTTGCGCCGCGCGTGGCCGCCAAAATCGTCATGGTTGTCCACAATCAGGATGCGCGCGCTGGAACCTGCGCGATCACGAAAAAACTTTGCGGCAGAGAGCCCCGACACGCCGCCACCCACTACTACCAGATCGTAGTCAGGATCGGTTTGCGCCTCGGGCGCCGTAAAGGTTTGGCCGGCTCGCGCAAGGGCATGAGCGATTTCAAAGGTGCCTGCCGCACTGCCGCGCATGCCCGTCCATGCGGGGGGGTAGTAATCCGCGCCGAGCACTGTGTCGGGGAGCAAACCCTCCGCCATCGCCTCCAGCGGCGTCAGCTGCAGACCCGCGGCGCCGATTGCGACGCCATTCAGAAAATCTCTCCGCGAAAAAGATCTTTTCAATCAATCGCTCCTTGGGTTTTGATAGAGGCGGCCTACCGCGCCGCCCCATCATATTATGCGCGCTAAAAAAGGGTAGCCTCTTCACCCCGCGCCGCATCTGAAACACAATTAGGTGGGATTCCCCGCCATTGACCGAGCACATAAAGCACAGGAATCAAAGATGGCAAGCGATCGCATCATTCAGAACGCCTATTACGTATCCGATCTCGACACCGCGATCACGCGCTTTCATCAGCTCTGGGGGCTGGGGCCCTTTTTTGTTCGCCGGCATATTGCACTCGAAAACGTCGTCTACCGAGGGGAGCCGTCTGAGCTGGATATTTCGGCCGCGTACACTCAATCCGGCGACATCATGATCGAGTTGGTCACGCAACATAACGAGGCGCCCTCTACCTTCAGAGACCGATATCAATCCACAGAGAGCGGCTTTCACCACGTAGCGCTGGCGTTTGGTGACCACGATCAGCAAGTCAGGCGCTTTAATGATCTAGGCTACGCGTCGGTCACCAGCTTCAAAACTGCCGAGGGCCGCGGCGCGACCTATCTCGACACTGTGGCGGCAATCGGCCACGCCACCGAAATCTACATCGTTAACGACAGCCTGCGGGAGTTATATGCTTCCGTGCGTCACGCAGCTGAAACCTGGGATGCCCGGGATTTAGTTATCGATTTATAACGCATGCGGATAGACCCGCAGCATCGCCGCGGATCCCCGGCAGCCCGCGCGCAGTGAGTCACGGTACTTTCTCAACCTGTAGGCCCTAAAATTGCCACAGATCTTGGTATTATCGGAGATCAAGCAGCGTCGCTAACCCATTGCCGGAGTGCTTTGGCATCATGAATCAATCTTGCCAATGCCCGTGTGGCAGCAACCAGTTTTCCACCCACGGCGAACCGATTGTTCGCTTTTTTTGTCACTGCTCGATTTGTCAGGAGAAGTACAACGCGCCTTTTGCCGATGTCGTGCTGTTCAAACTTGGCGACGTCACCGTACCGGATCAGGCGGTTGCCTTTGGAAAATACAAACGCGTTGCGGCGATCGACCGCGGCATTTGTGATCACTGCCACAAACCCGTCATGGCCAAAATGGGCAAAGACGAAAAGGGCTACGCCTTCATTGCCGCTCAGAACTTTGCCAACCCCGACGCACTACCCGAGAGCAAGATGCACGTATTTTATGGCACACGCACAGCAGACATAGATGACGCCCTGCCAAAATACAAAAACTGGTTTAGTAGCCAACTCGCATTCTTAAAGCTGCTTAAAGCAGCTGGTTAGAAACGATTTGCCTTAGAGGTGTTCGGTGACCGTGGGGACTCGCAACGCATAAGCAGCGCGCCGCTGGCTGCGCAAGCAAGGCAACTCAGCGACCGATGACTTAAACCAGAGCGCGCGCTTGGTCGCGAAGTTCTGTCTTACGAATTTTCCCGGTCGAGGTTTTTGGCAGCGGCGCTATCACCACACGCTTGGGTCGCTTAAAACCCGCGAGATGCTCTCGAGCATGCGTGATGAGCTCCGCTTCGGTGAGCTGACTGCCCGCCGCCAACTCAACAAACGCACAGGGCACCTCGCCCCATTTTTCGTCGGGCATGGCCACAACTGCGGCGCACAGCACATCCGGGTGACTATAGATGGCGTTCTCGACTTCGATGGATGAGATATTCTCGCCGCCGGAAATAATGATGTCCTTGGAGCGGTCGCGGATTTCAATGTAGCCGTCCGGGTGCTGCACCGCGAGATCACCCGACCAGAACCAGCCGTCGGCGAAAGCTTCCGCCGTTGACTCGGGCTGTTTGAAATAGCCCTTCATCACGATATTGCCGCGAAAGGCCACCTCGCCCTGGGTCTCGCCGTCCCAGGGAACCGGCGCTCGAGTCACCGGGTCCAATACCAGTACGTCTTCCTGCAATTCATAGGCCACGCCCTGACGCGCCTTCAATTTGGCTTGCTCTTCAGCATTCAAAGAAGACCACGTCGCTTTGTTGGCGCAGACCACCGCAGGGCCGTAGACCTCGGTCAACCCGTATACGTGAGTGATCGCAATGCCCATCTGCTCCATCGCCAGAATCGTTTGTGGCGGGGGTGGCGCCGCCGCCGTCATCATCCGCACGGTCTGGGTAAACTCTGATCGGTCGGATGCGTCGGCATTGGCAATCATCGACATGATGATCGGCGCACCACACAAATGGGTGACGCCATGGGTGGCAAAGGCCTGATAAATGCCCGCTGCACTTGGGCTCCGCAAAAACACGTGGGTACCCGCCAACAAGGTAATGGTCCAAGGGAAGCACCAGCCATTGCAATGAAAGAGGGGTAACGTCCATAGATACACTGGGTGATGCGGCATTTCCCAAGTGACGACGTTGTTCACTGCGTTAGTCCAAGCGCCTCGGTGCGAGTAGACAACGCCTTTCGGCCGACCGGTGGTACCAGAGGTGTAGTTCAGCGCCAAAGCGTCCCATTCATCATCCGGTGGTCGATGAGGGAACTCGGGTGTTCCCTCCGCCAGAAGCGCATCGTAGGTCAGTGCACCGATGCGATCCCCGCCGGGGCCTTCCGAGTCTTCGATGTCAACAATCAGCAAATCTCTCCCCGAGGCGGCCACGGCTTCGCTGGCCAATGCGGAAAATTCCGTATCGACCAACAGCACTTTGGCCTCTCCGTGATCGAGGATGTAACCCAGCGTGGCGGCATCGAGGCGCACATTATTGGCATTGAGCACTGCGCCCAGCATTGGCACCGCCAGAGCACACTCCAACGCTTCGGGGATATTGGGCGCGATAAGGGCAACCGTGTCGCCCTTGCCGATCCCACGCTGTGATAAAGCAGAAGCCAGGCGTTTGCAGCGATCCGCTACTTCACCCCAGTTGCGACGAATACGGCCATGAATCTGCGCCGGGCTGTCGGGATAAACACGCTCAGTGCGCTTTAGCGCAGAAACAGGCGTCAGTGGAGCAAAGTTAGCCCCATTTTTTTGTAACTCGACCCCTTCGTAGAGACTCACCTGACCACACCCTCCGACGCGCTGTAAGGTCGTCGCCTCAGATAACCTGAATTAGGGCAAAGTGTAGCGCGGCCGGAATCAGGCAGAAAATGCTTTGGCGCACGCGGGACGCGCCATCAAACGGTCGGCATAGGCACTCAGATTGGGATAGCCCTCTTCAGTGATAACCCCAAGGCGCTTTGACATGATGCAGGCGTGTCCCAGCATGGTATCTGCTGCCGAAAATTCGCCAATTAAGTAAGCTCGACCCTCTATTGCTGATTCTACTGGCGCCCAGGCCTTGGCAAGCAGTCGCTCCGCTTGGCTACGCACAGTCTCATCCTGCCGTTCCGGGGGAAGCAGGAGCGTATGCACCACAATGGTGTTGATAGGCGGCATCACCATCCCTTCGCAATAGTGAAACCACTGCAGATACTCGGGAAAATGCGGGTCGTCTGCAGCCGGCTTCAAACCCCCATTTTTATGGCGCTCAAGGATATATTCGGCGATCGCGCCCGACTCGTATATTGAAACATCACCATCTTCGAGTACCGGAATACGGCCCAACGGATGACGCGCACGATGCTCATCGGATTTCAGGTCTTTCGGATGAAAGTCCATGCGATTGAGTTCATATTCCAGCCCTAACTCCTCCAGTAGCCACAGCGTTCGACTCGCCCGGCTGTTGGGTGCGAAATGAAGTTTCAACATAGGACATGGCCTCTGTAAGGTAAAACACTCATGAATGCGTAATAATCGCTGGCACTATATTGGCATAAAAAATGCCAATAGGTAACGCGGCTTATGCATCAGCTGTAGCGGAGGAATCCGTAAACGGTAAGCGCTCGGAGGCCCACTCACCGTCCTCCATCAAACGAACACCGAGACCGATGAGCCTCACCGGCTGGGAGCGACGCTGCCAACCCTCCAACAGAAGCTGATGAAAATCCGTCTCAATAGCTTTGGTGCCCACTCTCTCCACCGTGGTCGTCGTGAAGTCGTTAAATTTGAGTTTAATAAACGCCTTGGTGATACCGTCCCAGGCTTTGGCGGATTCGATGCGTTCCATCAGGTTGGTGTAGAGCTGCTCAATGATAGGTACCCATTCCGCTGGTCCACTGACATCCTCGGTAAAGGTCCGCTCTACGCTGATTGATTTGCGTACGCGGGCCGGCTGCACGGGGCGATCATCACGCCCGCGGGCGCGTTCGTGCAGCACTACGCCAAATTTGCCGAAGCGGCGTCTGAGATCAGGCAAGCTCCAAGCGCGGATATCGGCGCAGGTTCTGAGTCCGTACCGATGCATCTTTTCTGCGGTCACAGCGCCAACACCGGGAATTTTTTTGACTGACAGCGCGGCGACAAATGCGTCGACTTCGTCAGGAGGAACTACGGTCAAGCCATCGGGCTTGTGCCAGTCGGAGGCGACCTTGGCAATAAATTTGTTCACTGACACGCCTGCGGAAACCGTAATGTCGAGCTCCTCCCGCACGTGTTGCCGGATGGCCTTGGCGATGCGAGTTGCCGTCAGCTCGCCGTCAGATATCTCGCTGACATCCAAATACGCCTCGTCCAGGGAAAGCGGCTCAATGATCTCTGTGAAATTGGCAAAGATCCCACGCATGACTTTGGACGCCTCCCGGTACTTGTGCATTTGCGGCGGGACGACCGTTAGCTGTGGACACAAGCGCATAGCCTGAGCGGTGGGCATGGCAGAGCGCACCCCAAAGGCGCGCGCTTCGTAATTGCATGTAGTAAGCACGCCCCTGCGCTCTGCGCTACCACCCACCGCCATGGGAATACCCCGTAATTCGGGTTTGTCCCGCATCTCGATGGCTGCATAAAAACAATCGGCATCGATATGGATAATCTTGCGCTGCATGCGCTGAGAGTACACCGAAATTCAGGGGGTTTACCGCCATATAAAACTCGCTCAAGCTCCGGTTTCAAATTAATGGAATGTTGAATGAGCGCTCGCATCCCACAACGACATGCAAAGCAAGACCTGTTGCTGGACGAGGGCGCACTGGCTGAGCGCATCTTTCAACATATCGATGCGGCGACGACCGACCTCGGCGAGTCGATGTGGCGGGAGCCGGTATCGCATTACCTGAGCCATGCGCGGTTCGAGGCAGAGTGCGCAGTAATACGCCGGCATCCCACACCATTTTGTCCGTCTGCAGCCCTCCCCCATCAGGGCAGCTATCTCACGCGCGTGGCCGCGGGTAATCCGATTGTGGTGTCGAGGGACGATGTCGGAACCGTTCGCGCGTTCATCAACGCCTGCCGCCACCGAGGCATGCAGGTCGCGGAAGGAAGCGGCTGCGCTAAGGCCTTTTCATGCCCCTACCATGGCTGGACCTATGGCTTGGATGGCACGCTCAAGGGCATACCGGGCCAGGCGGGCTTTCCCGCACTCGACAGAGACCAACACCGCCTTGTCGAAATTTCCGCAATAGAGCACGGCGGCATTATCTATGTGCAGCAAGAGGGTGAAATCGACCCCAGCACCCTCGAATACGCACTGGACTATTTTTCAGCTGATCAACCGCTCTTCGAGCAGAAGGTCCTCACCGATTCTGCCAACTGGAAACTCCTCTACGAAACGCTGATGGAGGGCTATCACATCAAGTCACTTCATCGAGAATCCTTTTATCCTTTCGGCTATGACAATCTCAATGTTGTGGAGACATTCGGACCGCATTCGCGCGTGGTTTACCCCTTCCAACGCATCGAGCAGATGCGTGATGTTCCACCAAATGAGCGCAATTTGACCGGTTTGGTAACGTCGGTATATATGCTGTTTCCGAACGCCAGCATCTCGGTGCTCTCAAAGCACACCAACCTCGTGATACTCGAACCCATCTCTCCGAGCGAATCCCGGTGGGTAATTTACAGCCTGATTAATACC
>DFQW01000135.1:0-20443 GCA_002377985.1 Halieaceae bacterium UBA3479
CGGGACAATATCGATGTGTATTCCGTTGTGTTGGAACACCTTGACGAAATCTTCGCCAACGCTCGGGCTGTTGTAGTTGCCGTAGCAGGTGGCGTAGAGCGCGATTTTGCCCGTGGTCTCGCCCACCGGTTGGGGTTCGATATTTTTGATCAAGGGCTTGACTCGTTTGCGCAACGTTTTGCTATGCAATTTTGGCAGGGGTGCCTCATGGTGAATATCGAGCCCGGCAGAGAGCGCTTTGCGAAATACGCCGGTCTTATTGAGTGCGTTGACTGTCACGTCGATCAGGGGAATGGAGGTGGTGCTGAGCAACCGATCGGTGCTGGTTAAGGTCCGATCTCGCAGCGACGCGCCCTTTTCTTTGAAGCGCTGAGCCTTGGCTCGCAGCATCAAATGGGGGAAGTCGACATTGAATTCGTGGGGTGGCACGTAGGGGCACTTGGTTAAGTAACACAGATCGCACAAGTAGCATTGCTCCGCCACTTTGTCGTAGTCCGCCTTGTCGACGCCGTCGACCTCCATCGTGTCGGAGTCGTCTATCAGATCGAACAGTGTCGGAAAGGCATCGCACAGACTTACGCAGCGGCGACAGCCATGGCAGACATCAAAAACGCGCTCGAGCTCGTCGTTCAACGCGTCTTTGTTCCAAAAAGTATCGCTTTGCCAGTCCAGCGGGTGCCGGGTTGGGGCGTCGATGCTGCCTTCTCTCATTGCACGTAATTCTCGTTGAGTAAACCTGAGGCTCTCGTCCCGGTTTTCGCTATTGCGTGAACCCGGGACTGGGGAGTTGTAAAAAACAAGGGGAGCAATATCTGCTCCCCTTTTTCATCGGTTCAGCCGATAGCTATCGCCTGCTTAGGCGTCGAGGTTGTCCAGCGCCTTCTGGAAGCGGTTGGCGTGGCTTCGCTCAGCTTTGGCGAGTGTTTCAAACCAATCTGCAATCTCGTCAAAGCCTTCGTCCCTTGCGGTCTTGGCCATACCCGGGTACATGTCGGTGTACTCGTGGGTCTCGCCGGCAATGGATGCCTCGAGATTTTTCTTGGTATCGCCCATTGGCAAGCCGGTTGCGGGGTCGCCCACTTCCTCAAGGTACTCAAGGTGTCCGTGAGCGTGGCCTGTCTCGCCCTCTGCAGTCGAGCGGAATACCGCCGCGACATCGTTGTAGCCCTCGACGTCTGCCTTCGAGGCGAAGTAGAGGTAACGACGATTCGCCTGCGATTCGCCGGCAAAAGCGTCCTTTAGGTTTTGTTCAGTTGCACTTCCTTTCAGTTCCATTGCTGACTCCTGTTATGGTCTGGGTCACACCTGTGTGGTGGTGTCATTTGTGATCGCACCGTGGTGAATGCGTAATATACCGGTGTGATCGCTAATTGGCTTACTGAAAATATAAAAAAATTTAATCGGAAAAACCGATTATGCTGTAAATCAGTATCTTTCCTATTGCGCGTTAACGCCAATGAGGTATCCGCAATCTGACAGCGGTTCAGGGTGGCACCCCATTTTTAATACGGCGTGGCAACCGTGCTTACACTGTAATTACCGATTTTGAGAGCCCTCACGTGAGACAGCCCACAATAAAACAACTGCGCTACTTGTGCGCCGTCGCCGATCACCAGCATTTTGGCCAGGCCGCTATCGCCTCTCATGTGAGCCAGAGTACGCTCAGCGCGGGCATCCTCGAACTTGAGGAAACGCTCGGGGTGAGTCTCGTTGAGCGCAACAATCGCAAAGTCATTCTCACTCCGGTCGGGGATGAGGTGGTAGAGCGGGCGCGCGAGCTGCTCGTGGGGGTAGAGGACATGGTGTCGTTGTGCGCAGGCGCAGGAGAACCCTTTCATGGAAAAATGCGCATGGGTGTTATTCCTACCGTGGCGCCTTATTTATTACCGGGACTCCTGCAGCAGATCCGACAGCGCCATCCCGCATTTCAGCTTTATATCCGTGAGGACCTAAGCCAGCCATTGGTCGATGCACTTCAGACAGGCGAATTAGATGTTTTGCTCCTGGCGTTGCCGTTCCCCGCGGATCAGGTAGAAACCATGCCGCTACTTGAGGATGAGTTTCTTTTGGCCTGTCCTGACTCTCATGCGCTCGCGGGTCTAACCCCGCTGCGCACCACAGATCTCAAAGGGGAGTCGTTGCTGTTATTGGAAGAGGGGCATTGCCTGCGTGACCATGCGCTGGAAGCCTGTAAGCTGAGGGATTCGCAAATCACTGTGCCATATCAAGCGACGAGTCTAGCCACTATCGTGCAAATGGTAGCGAACGGGATCGGCATTACGTTGTTGCCCAAAATGGCGGTGGCGGCGGGAATCGCAGGCAGTACGGGTCTGGTAATCAAGCAGTTCCACCAGACAAACGTAACCCGCAAGATCGGGCTGATGTGGCGGAAGAAGACGCCGAGGAGGGTGGAGTTCCGTCAACTCGGCGAAGTTATCAGTGGGTTGATGGAGGCGTAATGTTGCCCGCCTAGCGGCGCTTGCCCTTTCTCGAGTTCTGTCCCTGAGTATGTTGCGTTCGGAACGGCTTGCCGCCGGTGGGCACCACCCGGTGGCGTTTTGGTGGCTGCCGGGGCGGGATCAGGTGCATGACACCATTGCCAATAAGGTCCCTGCGCCCCATTTGCTTCAGGGTTTTCCTCAGCAGAGGCCAGTTGTCAGGGTCGTGATAGCGCAGGAACGCTTTGTGCAGTCGGCGCTGACTGAGTTTCTTGACTGTGCTGAGCGTCTCGCTCTCTCGCCTGACCGGTTTGAGGGGGTTGCGTCCAGTATGGTACATCGCCGTCGCGGTCGCCATCGGTGAGGGATAAAACGTTTGTACCTGATCAGCTCGAAAGCGATGCTGTTTCAGCCAAAGCGCCAGCGAAACCATATCCTCGTCGGTGGTGCCCGGGTGGGCAGCAATAAAGTAGGGGATCAAATATTGCTTTTTGCCTGCTTCTTTAGAGAAGCGCTCAAACATGGCGGCGAATCGATCATAGCTCCCGATGCCCGGTTTCATCATTTTTGAAAGGGGCCCGCTTTCTGTGTGTTCCGGGGCAATCTTCAGATAGCCCCCGACGTGGTGCGTTGCAAGTTCCCGCACATATTCCGGACTCTCTACCGCAAGGTCGTACCTTAGCCCCGAGGCGATCAGTACTTTTTTCACGCCTTTGATCTCACGCGCTCTGCGATACAAATTGATCAGGGGTGTGTGATCGGTATTGAGGTTCTTGCAAATGCCGGGATAAACGCAACTCAGTTTACGACAGGCCGCCTCGGTTGCTTGGTCTTTGCAGGCGAGACGCCACATGTTGGCTGTCGGTCCTCCAAGATCCGAGATGACGCCAGTAAAGGCCGGGCTGGTATCGCGGATTCGCTCGACCTCCCTGATCACCGAGTCTTCCGAGCGGCTTTGAATGATTCGCCCTTCGTGTTCAGTGATGGAGCAAAAGGTACAGCCTCCGAAGCAGCCCCGCATGATATTGACGGAGTGTTGGATCATTTCCATTGCCGGGACCTTGGCGCCGCCATAGGCAGGGTGGGGAAGCCTTTGATAGGGTAGTTCGAACACCCAATCCAGCTCTTGGGTTTCGAGTGGAATCGGTGGCGGATTGAGCCAGACATCGCGATCCCCATGGGCTTGAACCAGAGGCAGTGCATTGTGCGGGTTGGTTTCCTTGTGGAAGACACGCGAGGCGTGGGCATAAAGCACTGGATCTTCGGTGACCGCCTCTGCGGAGGGCAGTCGTATGGCATGAGTTTTCGCGCTCGGGCTGACCATCAGGCGGATTGCTTGGGGCGCAGCCCCCGCTTTATTGGTCTCTGAATCGCTACAGGTCTCGGCTTCCATGCCGTCGTAAGGGTTGGGGTGCGGTGCTACCGGCCCCGGCAAGTCTACTGCGGTTGAGTCGATGACAACGCGGTCCTCTGGAGAGCTTTTGGTCACGAACGCCGTGCCCCGAATGTCGCGTAGCTGCTCGATGCTTTCTCCGTCGGCCAGCCGGTGGGCAACGCTTACGATAGCGCGCTCGGCATTGCCGAAAACGAGCAAGTCGGCGCGGCTGTCGAGCAACACCGAGCGTTTCACTCGATCGCTCCAGTAGTCGTAATGGGCAATTCGTCGCAGACTGGCCTCGATACCGCCAATCACGATGGGGGTATCCCTGTAGGCTTCACGCAGTCGCTGGCTATAAACCGTGACGGCCCGGTCCGGGCGTTTGCCCGACACATTGCCCGGTGTGTAGGCGTCATCATTGCGCCGCTTACGATCCGCGGTGTAATGATTGATCATCGAGTCCATGTTGCCGGCGGTAACGCCGAAAAAGAGATTTGGGCGACCCAGCGCTCTAAAGGGTTCAACCGACTGCCAGTCAGGCTGCGCGATCATGCCGACACGAAACCCCTGTGCCTCCAGCACCCGGCCAATTACCGCCATGCCAAAGCTGGGATGATCAACGTAACCATCGCCCGACACGATAATGATGTCACAGCTGTCCCAGCCGAGCTGGTCCATCTCTTCACGTGACATGGGTAGCCAGGGAGCCGGGCCCAGACATTCAGCCCAGTATTTTCGAAAGTCATACAGCGCTGTGGGCTTATCCAACATGTTGCGACGCCTCCCTCAGTTCGTCAGGGATGTCGAGTTCTGAACCACAGTGCTGGCAAAACGTTGCTTCGAGACTGTGCCCGGATTTGGCACAGACCGGGCAGTTCCAGTTCAGCGTGGGGAACGGGTCTTGTCGCGCATTGATTCGTTCCCACAGTTCTCGGGTGATGATGGCGGTCGGCACGGCGATAATGCTGTACCCCACGAGCATGCCAAAACCTGCGATAAATCGCCCCGTGGCGGTTTGCGGCACCAAATCGCCGTAACCCACGGTGGTAATCGTCACCACTGCCCAGTAGATGCTCATCGGTATGCTGTCGAACCCGTTTTCGGGACCCTCTACCACGTACATAATGCAGGCGAAGACCACAACTACGATCATCACCATAATCAAAAACACCAAAATTGAGCGCGCCGTATTTTTCAGCACACCCAGAATCTCATTGAGCTCTGCAAATAGCGCCATGAGTTTGAGCACCCGGAATACCCTTACGACTCTTAGTAGCCTGACCACCACCAGCGGTGCAGCTGCGGGCACAAAGAGGGCAATATAGGTAGGTAGGATCGCCAGCAGGTCCACGATGCCCCAGAAGCTGAAGAGGTAGGCGCGTCGATGCTCGGTACACCACAGGCGGACGAAGTACTCCAGGGTGAACAGCGCCGTAAATCCAACCTCTAATTGCCACAAAATCTCGCTGTGGCGACTATGAATGTGGGGTACTGAATCGATCATTACGGTCAGGACGCTGGCGAGAATGACGACGAGAAGTGCGATATCGAAATTGCGGCCCGCCGGGGTGTCAGTCCCGAAAATGATGATTTCCAGCTGCTTTCGCAGCCCACCGGCGGAGTGGGGTGTCACTGACTTCGGTGCGTCAGCGTTGGTGGTCACAACACGGCCTCCAGAACACGCCAGACGCTCTCCAGAATCAGGGGTTGCGCGTCGGCAGTAGGATGAATCCCGTCTGCTTGCATGAGCAGGGGATTCAATGCCACGGACTCAAGCGGAAATTCCCCCACCAGCGCCTCGCTATTCTCCGCCGCTTTCGCGAAGCTACTGCGGAAAGCATCGGTGTAGACTTTGCCCAGGTTGGGCGGAATTTCCATGGGCAGTATCACCGCTATAGCCCCGACTGACTCGATTAATTGAATCATCTGTCTCAAATTTTGTGTCAGTTGATTAATGGGATATCCGCGAAGCCCGTCATTGCCGCCCAGTTCGATGATGACGATGCGGGGCGCGTGGGTCGACAGCAAGTCGGGCAGTCTGCGCAAGCCGCCCGCGGAGGTATCCCCTGATATACTTGCGTTGACAACGGTATAAGAGGTCCCTTCGGCGTGCAATCGATGTTGCAGTAACGCCACCCAGCCTTCTTCCAGTGACATGCCGTAGGCAGCACTGATGCTGTCACCCAAGACAACAATAGATTGCAGTGAGGCGTGAGCCCCCACAGAGGTCGAAGTGCTGGCGAGCAGCAATCCGACCCACACCACGGCTCGTAAGCGTTGGCTGAGGAAACGTAGAATGATCAAAGTCAGTCAACTCCTTAAAACGGTGCCCACCGCCGATGGCGATCTGGACATACTGCGCGGCATCAATCTAGAGATAGCCGAGGGTACTTCTGCCGCCATTGTGGGCGCGTCGGGCTCGGGTAAGTCTACCCTGCTCGGGCTGTTAGCGGGTATGGACGTTGCCTCTGGCGGTGAGATTACCTTGGATGGCCATCGGCTGAGTCAGCTCGACGAGGACCAGCGGGCTCGCCTGCGCGCCGAAAAAATAGGCTTTGTTTTTCAAAGTTTCCAACTCCTGCCCGCTCTGACCGCACGCGAGAATGTGATGCTACCCCTCGAGCTTTCTGGCAAAAAACAAGCCGATGACATCGCCGACCGCCTGCTCGAGCAGGTGGGCTTGTCCGACCGGCTCGATCATTACCCCACCACTTTGTCGGGGGGCGAGCAGCAGCGGGTCGCCATTGCCCGGGCGTTTGCCAGGCAACCGAAGATCCTGTTTGCCGATGAGCCGACCGGCAATCTCGATACTCGAACCGGTGAGCGGGTTATCGATTTGCTCTTCCAGCTTAACGCCAGTGAAGGGACTACGTTGGTCTTGGTAACCCATGACGACCGCCTGGCGCGACGCTGTGACGTGCGCTTTGGGATGGATGCGGGTGAACTCTGCATCCTCAACGCGTGAAGCAGCGATGAGAGCGTTAATCTGGAAGTTCTTGGTGCGAGACTGGCGGGGCGGCGAGCTGAGCATCTTGCTGATGGCACTGGTTTTGGCGGTTTCCGTTGTCGTGGGTATCAGTGGCTTTGTCTCCCGGTTACAGGGGGCGCTGCTCTCGGAGAGTGCGCGGTTTCTGGCTGCCGACGCGGTGATAGTCAGTCGCACCGAGGTGCCAGAGGAGTGGATAGAAGAGGCTGCCAGCGTGGGGCTTCAGGTGTCCGCGTCACTCGGATTTCCATCAATGGCGGTCGCTGACATTGAGCGAATGGCGCTGGTCTCAGTGAAAGCAGTGTCAGCCGGGTATCCGCTCAAGGGTAATTTACAGTGGTCGGTTGACCCCTACGGTACTGTCCAAAGTGACGGAGCGATTCCCGTGCCCGGCGAGGTTTGGTTGGCGCCGCGACTGTTTGCGCTGCTGGAGGTGGCTTCCGGAGAGACCATCACGGTCGGAGAGCGGCCGTTGGTCATTGCCGGCGCGGTGCGGGGGGAACCTGACGCGACGACTGCCGTATTTGGTTTTGGTCCCCGCTTGCTGATGCACGTGGACGATATTCCCTCCACGGGCGTAGTTCAGCCGGGTAGTCGTGTCGAGTATCGTTTACTCCTTGGAGGGAGTGCTGATGCGCTAGAGATTTTTCTCGAGTGGTTAAAGCCCAAGCTGGGGCAAGGTCAACGCGTCGATTCGGTGGCGACCTCTCAGCCCAGAATTGGCGATACGTTGGATAGGGCGCAAGGCTTTTTGCTACTCGCAGGGAGTCTTGCTGTCGTGCTGGCGACGGCCGCGATTCTGCTGGCAAGTCGACGATTTGGTGAGCGCCATACGCAATATGTTGCGATCTTGAAGAGTTTGGGCGCGCAATCGTATGAGATCAGTCGACTCTACGGCAGTTGCCTTTTTGTTATTGGCACCGTGTCGACGCTGCTGGGGTGCATCCTTGGTTGGGCGATACAGGGGGGGTTCATCTGGGCTTTGGGTTCTCTGTTGCCCGCCACTCCGGGGCCGGCAGGCTGGGAGCCTGTTGTTATGGGCGTGGTGACGGCGCTAGTCTGCCTGTTTTTTTTCGCCTGGCCGCCCTTGAGTCGGTTGGCAGACGCATCGCCGTTGCATGTGTTACGTGCGGAGGTGGATGTTGCGAGAATGCAAAGGGTTCAGGATTTGCTGCTTGGTGGGGCGGCGATCATCGGGTTGATGTGGTGGTACAGCGGGAGCCTCACGGTAACGTTCTCCGTGTTGGCGGGGCTGCTTCTGGTAACGGTGTTGGGGGTGATAGTTGGCCGCACTTTGCTGGCGGGCGGTCATTCCATCGGCGGCTTCGCAGGCAGTATCTGGCGGGTTGCGCTCTCGGGATTGCAGCGTCGTCGGCGCTCCAACTCCCTGCAAATGGTGATTTTTGGTGTCGCGATTATGTTGATGTTGATGCTGACAGTGGTGCGCTCGTCCCTGATCAGCCAGTGGCAGGCGCAGCTCCCGCCAGATGTTCCCAATCATTTTCTGCTCAATCTTGCACCCGAAGAGCGCGAGCAGTTGCAGGATTTCTTTACGCAGCGCGCGGTGCAGACGGAACGGCTCTATCCCATGACCCGTGGCCGCATAATGGAGGTGAACGGTGCGGCGTTACCCCGTTGGGAAGAGGCTGAATCAGAGACGGCACCGCGCCAGCGTGAGGCTAATTTTACCTGGTCAGACGTCCAGCCTGCGGGCAACGAACTGATCGCGGGGGAGTGGTGGCCACAGGACGCAGTCGAGCCTTGGGTTTCGGTCGAGGAGGAATTCGCTCGCGACATCGGCGCTTCATTGGGGGACCAGCTCACTGTCCGTATTGGCGCCGACTCCTTCACCGTGACCGTGAGAAATATCCGACGGGTTGATTGGCAGTCGATGCGCCCCAATTTTTTTATGGTTTTTCCACGCTCCGTGCTGGCCGCGTATCCCGGTATGTATATGACCAGCTTTCTACTCACTCCCGACCGAAAGAACCTGTTGAATGATCTGGTACGTGAGCTTCCTACTGTGACGATCATTGAGCTGGACATGGTCATCGCCGAGACCCGAGCGGTTGTAGATCAGGTGGCCAGGGCTTTGGAGCTGGTACTGGCGGTGATTCTGTTGGCGGGCGCCCTCGTTTTGGTGGCAGGCGTCCAATCCAGCCTTGATGGCAGGCTAAAGGAGGCGGCGCTACTTAGAGCACTGGGTGCGCGAAGAGAATTACTGTTAGGGACCCTGTGGATTGAGTTTTTGGTGCTGGGTGGGCTTGCAGGAGGTCTCGCCGGAGTAGGTGCGGAGGCAGCCACTTACGCGCTGCAAACACGGGTCTTCGATATGGTGTGGACGCCCACGCCGCTGATGTGGTGGCTGGGACCCGTGATTGGTGCGGCGGTGATCGGGTGTCTGGGTGTGTGGTCATGCCGCCACGTCGTCCGTACACCGCCAGTGGTATTACTACGCGAAGTGTGATTGCCGAAATCGCGCTAACCGTGTTCCCACTGCCGCCATTAGCCCAGCAGGTGAGAGACGGCGTCTCGTTCTTCGGCGAGCTCTGTGGCGGTTGCGTCCATTTTTTGTCGGCTGAACTCGGCTATTTCCAAGCCCTCTACAATTTCCCATTGCCCGTTCACGCAGCGACAGGGGAAGGAGTAAATGAGTCCGGGTTCTATGTCATAAGAACCATCAGCGAGAACAGCCATCGAGAC
Organism: Halieaceae bacterium UBA3479; assembly: GCA_002377985.1. GTDB lineage: Bacteria > Pseudomonadota > Gammaproteobacteria > Pseudomonadales > Halieaceae > Luminiphilus. The sequence continues at coordinate 9,506 of DFQW01000135.1, forward strand.
CCAGTCATCTGAAGGCGTGCCAAGCGCCCAACTTCGCATGTGGTCGACGGCGGCATTGGCAGCCGATGCCGCCGAGGAGGCACCGCGAGCTGCAATGATTGCTGCTCCGCGCTGCTGTACCGTTGGAATGAACTCCGTCTGATACCAATCCATGTCAATGTGAGACATCGCAGAATTACCGCCTACCAGTGCGTGGTGCAGGTCGGGATATTGGGTTGCTGAGTGGTTGCCCCAGATGATCATTTGCCGGATGTCGTTGACGGTAGTGCCGGTGCGTTGCGCCAGCTGCGTCACGGCGCGATTGTGGTCGAGTCGCGTCATGGCGGTGAACTGACGTGGATCAATATCAGGCGCATTACGCAGTGTGATAAGCGCGTTGGTATTGGCTGGGTTGCCCACGACCAGCACCTTGATGTTCCTGCTGGCAACCGCGTTGATCGCCTTACCCTGAACGCCGAATATGGCGGCATTGGCTTCGAGCAGGTCTTTCCGCTCCATGCCGGGGCCTCTGGGGCGTGCTCCCACCAATAGGGCAAAGTCGCAATCCTTAAATGCCACCTCGGGGTCGTCAGTACAAATTACAGCGTTCAGCAGCGGAAACGCACAGTCGTCCAGTTCCATTTTGACGCCCTGCAGCGCCTCCATGGCGGGCGTAATATCCAGTAACTGTAGAATCACCGGTTGGTCGTGACCGAGCATCGATCCGGATGCGATCCGGAACAGGAGTGCGTACCCAATTTGTCCGGCAGCTCCAGTCACTGTGACGCGAACAGGTGATTTCATCGGCTGGTACCTCTGCGTTGAGATGAATGGTTTAAGGAAGCGGATCGAATTGTCAGTGCAGTGCCTAAAAAAGACAAGTGTTGGGGCCGGGTTGGGCCTGACCAGGAACGCGCCGGCTTACGCTCCGGCCTGCAGGGCGATCGCAGGCTTTTGCGTGTCGACCCGGTGTCTCCTATTATCGCGTGCAGCAAAATAGAGGGGAGTCAACGGTGACTGTAGTTGAGAGGAGTCATGACGCGGTGAGGCAAATAGATCCGCGCAAGGGTAGGCTTGAGTTCAACAAGCTGAGAAAGCGGTTGCGCCGCCAAGTGGGGAAGGCGATCGCTGACTTTGGTCTGATTGAGTCAGGTGATCGGGTCATGGTGTGCATCTCTGGAGGGAAGGACTCCCACGCCATGCTGGAGATTCTCATGGCATTGCGCGACAGCGCGCCGATTGATTTTGAGATCGTTGCGGTCACCCTTGACCAGAAGCAGCCCGGCTACCCCGAGGACGTGCTGCCGCGCTATTTGGAAACCTTGCGTATCCCTTTTTATATCCTCGAGCGAGATACCTACAGCGTAGTGCGATCGGTAATTCCCGAGGGCAAGACCACCTGCGGCCTGTGCTCTCGCTTGCGTCGCGGAACGCTCTACGGTTTTGCGGATCAAATTGGCGCCAGCAAGATTGCGCTCGGGCATCATCGGGATGACATCGTCGAGACCTTGTTCCTGAATCTATTCTTTGGCGGAAAACTGAAGGCAATGCCGGCGAAGCTAAAAAGCGACGACGGGCGACACGTTGTGATTCGGCCGCTGGCTTACTGCAAGGAGTCGGACCTTGCCCGATATGCCAGTGAAATGCAGTTTCCCATTATCCCCTGCAACCTCTGCGGCACTCAGGAGAACCTGCAGCGACAGGAGATCAAGAAAATGCTCATCGATTGGGAGAGAAGTTACCCAGGCCGTACAGAGACTATCTTTCGGGCGCTGGGTAATGTTGCTCCCTCGCACTTGATGGATCGAGCACTGTTTGACTTCGATGGGCTCTCGGTCGAAGTAGACTCCAGTTTAGGTCTGCCGGATATTCGGGTCGTTAACTTGTAATGAGTCTGCTCATTGCCACAGAGGTTGCCATCGAGAGAGGAGACCGCCCGCTATTGCGCGGCGTGTCGCTTTGCGTCGAATCCGGGGAGTTGTGGCAGCTTGTCGGGCCCAATGGTGTGGGCAAGAGCAGTTTGATGCGGGCGCTGGCAGGATTAGCGCGGCTGGGGGTGGAGGGTGCTATTCGTCGTCAGGCAGCCGCTCTGTTCATTGGTCACAGCAGTGCGCTAAAGCGTGCTTTAACTCCGCTCGATAATCTGCGCTTGCACCCCGCCTGTGACATGCCGGTCGACGATCAGCAGATCGCGCGGGCCTTGAGATCCGTGAGTCTTGCCGGCTATGAATCAGTGCCGGTTGGCGCGCTGTCGGCGGGTCAGCAGCGGCGAGTGGCTCTGGCGAGACTGCTCATTACTCGAGCCCGGCTGTGGTTTTTGGATGAGCCCTTTACGGCACTGGATACCGCCGGGTGCGAGTGGCTCGAGCAACAAATTACCGGGCACGTAGCCTCGGGTGGTGCGGTTGTGTTTACCAGCCACCAACAAAGTCGATTCGGTGCAAGACAGCACGATCTGGATCTCGCGCGCTATGTCAGCCTCTGATCAGCCGTCGCTTTCGCTGGGGGCGTCCTTTTTCAGGCAGTTTCTGCGGCACGGCAAGGCCCTCGCGGCCAGCCCCGCCGACCTGTTAAATCCACTGCTGTTTTTTTTCATGGTTGTTACGCTGTTCCCGCTGGGCTTAGGGCCTGATCCGGAGCGTCTGTCGCAAATGGCGCCCGGGATTCTATGGGTGGTCGCGCTGCTGGCCAGTTTGATGGTCAGTGGCAAGTTGTTCGCTTCTGATTTTGAGGATGGTAGCCTTGAGCAGCTATGCCTTGCGCAGCATCCGCTGGCAATTCTGGCGCTTGCTGAAGTACTGGCGCACTGGTTGGGCACCGGGTTTCTACTGGCATTGGTGTCGCCGGTTTTTGCGCTGATGGTAGGACTGCCAATCCAGGCGTTGCCGGTGCTGGTTATTAGCCTCTTGCTGGGTTCCTTGTGTTTAACCCTGATTGGTGCGGTGGGTAGCGCGCTGACCGTTAGCATTCGGCGTGGCGGGTTGCTGCTTTCACTCATCATTATTCCTCTCCATGTACCCGTGCTGATATTCGGCAGTACGGCGGTTGTGGAGGCGACCCGGGATGGCAATGCAGTGAGTTGGTTGGCGCTACTTGCGGCGCTGGTGCTGGCCTCACTGGCGTTGGCGCCGCTGGCTATAGGCGCCGCGTTGCGTATCTCGTTGGACAATGGCTAACCGCAACACATCGGTGAGGTCACCGAGTATGGCCAAGGGATACTGGGTCAACAGGGCAGGTTAGGCGCTATACTTGTCGTATGTGGTCTTTCATTCACAAGCTGGGCTCTCCGCCCTGGTTTTTCCGGTTTGGCGGAAGCTTGGTGCGTTGGCTACTACCGCTGACCCTGATCTTGCTGCTTGTGGGTGCCTTTTGGGGGTTATTGGTCGCGCCGCCCGACTTTCGGCAGGGTAATTCCTATCGCATCATCTATATCCACGTTCCAGCCGCAGTAGTGGCTTTGGCCGGCTATTACGTGATGGCGCTGGCAGGCGCCATCAGCTTGATATGGCGAATCAAGATGGCGGACATCGCAATGAAAGCAGCGGCCCCGGTGGGCGCGGTGTTGACGGGTATTGCGCTGGTAACGGGTGCCATTTGGGGAAAGCCAACCTGGGGCACCTGGTGGGTGTGGGATGCGCGCATTACGTCGATGCTGATCCTGTTCTTTCTATACCTTGGGGTGGTCGCGCTGTTTGAGGCCTATGAGAACAAAGCGGCGGCGGCCAAGGCTTGTGCCGTGTTGAGTCTTGTGGGCACGGTCAATATACCGATCATCTACAAGTCAGTAGACTGGTGGTACTCCCTGCACCAGCCGGCATCCATTAAGTTTACGGGTGAGTCAGCGATCGACGCGAGCATGCTCTACCCGCTGCTGCTTATGATTGTTGCTTTTTACGGGTTGTTTGCCGTGACTGTGGTCATGAACATGCGCGCCGAGTTGATTTGGCACCATAGGCAGTCTGCATGGGTAAGGCAGTGGGCAGGACTTGACTGATGTATTTTGACTCCATAGCGGCGGTCATCGACATGAATGGTCACGGCCTATATGTGTGGCTGGCCTATGCGATCACGGTGACGCTACTGTTTTGGTTGCTTTGGGCGCCTCTGCGCCAGCTGCGGGTGCGCAGGCTGTGGGTGATAGCAGAGGGACATCGACGTGCCGTATCCGATGAGCCGCAATCCGAATCAGCACACCAGCGTGACGAGGCAGATAAGACCTTTTCAGATTCGTCGGAGACCCAGGGCTGATGCATCCCCGTCGCAAGCAAAGATTGGTTTGGGTGAGCCTCATTGTGGTGCTCTCAAGCGCAGCCATTGGTCTGACTGCTTTTGCGCTCAGAGACAACATCAATTTGTTTTATCCCCCCGCTGATGTTGTGGCTGGGAAGGCGCCCAGCGACCGGAACATCCGCTTGGGAGGCATGGTCGTCGAGGGCAGTATTGAGCGCAGTGACACGAATCTGACCACGCAATTTGTGGTGACCGATTACGAGGGGTCTGTAGCGGTCCGCTACACCGGGATACTGCCCGACCTGTTTGCGGAGGGGCAAGGGGTGGTTGCGGAGGGGCGTCTGGACGGGGAAGGCGTGCTGGTTGCTACCCAAGTGCTGGCGAAGCACGATGAGAACTATATGCCACCTGAGGTCGCTGCTGCCCTTGAGGGTAAGAGCAAGGCGTCTGTTGCCCCGGTGTCGCCGTGATTCCCGAACTCGGCCATATTTCACTGATTATTGCTTTTGGTCTGGCCATCGGCCTGACAGCCATTCCCTTCTGGGGTAGCCTCCGGGGCCATGTGGCTGCGATGAACCTTGCCCCCTCACTCGCCGTGGGTGTTTTGGTTTTCACGGCCATTGCTTTTGCGCTTCTCGCCGCCAGTTTTTTGCAAGATGATTTCTCGGTCGCCGTGGTTGCGGCCAATTCAAACAGCCTCCTGCCGCCCCTATTCAAGTTCTCTGCGCTGTGGGGTAATCACGAGGGGTCTTTGCTGCTATGGGTATTGATACTCGCGGGGTGGATGACGGCCGTCGCCTGTTTGAGCCGCGGTTTGCCGCTGGCCATGATTGCGCGCGTGCTCAGTGTTATGGGGTTGATTGCCGTCGGTTTTCTGGCGTTTTCTCTACTCACTTCTAACCCCTTCGAGCGCTTGTTACCCAACACGCCGCTTGATGGCAGTGACCTTAATCCATTGCTGCAGGATCCCGGGCTTATCATTCACCCGCCCTTACTTTACATGGGCTATGTGGGATTATCCGTGCCCTTTGCTTTTGCGATTGCGGCACTCGTGGGCGGGCGGTTGGATGCCTCATGGGCGCGTTGGTCAAGGCCGTGGACCAATGTCGCGTGGGGATTTCTCACGCTTGGGATTATGTTGGGCAGTTGGTGGGCTTACTACGAGTTGGGGTGGGGTGGCTGGTGGTTCTGGGACCCCGTCGAAAATGCCTCCTTTATGCCCTGGTTGATGGGCACGGCGTTGGTCCACAGTTTGGCGGTCACGGAGAAGCGGGGCGTGTTCCGGTCTTGGACGGTCCTGTTGGCAATCTTTGCTTTCTCGCTGTCGCTGCTCGGCACCTTTCTCGTGCGGTCGGGCGTGCTAACCAGCGTTCATGCGTTTGCCGCTGATCCCGAGCGCGGCCTTTTTATTCTGGTATTTTTGGCTTTGGTCGTGGGCGGATCACTGTTGCTCTACGCGCTGAGAGCGCCGACAGTGGCCAGTCGCGTCGGCTATGCAGTGATTTCCAGAGAGTCGCTGCTGATGGTCAACAATCTTGTTTTCACCGTTGCCGCGACGACCGTTCTTTTGGGGACTTTGTTTCCCCTGGTCATGGACGCGCTGTCGTTGGGTAAATATTCTGTGGGCCCGCCCTATTTCAATGCCGTGTTTGTGCCCTTGATGGCGTTATTGATGCCGTTTATGACGGTGGGGCCGATTTCCCGTTGGCGACAGGACGCTCCGCGGCGCTGGCTGCAGGAGTTGCTGGGTCCGGCCATTGCGGTAGTGGTTTTGGCGCCGATCTTGTCTGCGCTGATGTTTGACTTCAATGTCTGGGTTGCTCTGGCCGTGTTGCTCGCGGGGTGGGTGGCTGTGGGGGTGTTGCGCGACCTATGGCACAGGTTGACGGCGGGGCGTTCCGGGGCGCTGCAGTGGCGTAGGCTATCCCCCAGTTTTGTTGGCATGACCCTTGCCCATCTCGGTTTTGCTGCCGTGGTGCTCGGGGCGGTTGTTGTTACTCAGCACTCAGAGGAGCGAGATTTGAGAATGGCTGAGGGTGACAGCGCCGAGCTGGGCGGCTTCCGGTTCGAGCTGACGCGTATTGGTCAGCAGCCCGGCGCTAATTACATAGCCGACCAGGCTTTTTTTGTGGTCACTGAGGGCGACAATGCGATCGCGACGCTGGTACCGGAAAAAAGACGTTATCTGGCCAGCGGCCAGGTCATGACGGAGGCGGCTATTGACGCAGGTCTCCTGCGTGACCTTTACATTGCCCTGGGTGAGCCTGTGGGCGAGGGTGCATGGGCGGTCCGTCTGCAATATAAACCAATGGTGCGCTGGCTTTGGGTTGGGTCTTTCCTTATCGGTTTTGGCGCTCTTGTCACAGCGCTGGATCGCCGCTATCGCGTGCAGCTAGCCAGCCGGCAAGAGCCTGAGCCGGCGGGTCAGGGTTTCGAGTTTGCAGGTTAGGCGCTTCATTCCGCTGCTGGGTTTCGGGTTGCTCTCTGTGCTCCTGTTCCGAGGGCTGTCTTTGGACCCTACGGCTTTACCGGCCGCCAGGTTGGGGCAGCCTTTTCCCGAGTTCGCGAAACCTGAGTTGCAATCCGGCGAGGCGATTGGCGTTGCAGATCTAAGCCAGCGCCCGGCGCTCGTCAATGTATGGGCCACCTGGTGTTACTCCTGTCGCGTTGAGCATCCCTACCTTCTCGAGCTAGCGTCGGCGGGCGTTCCTATTTACGGCCTCAACTACAAAGATGATGCGGTAAAAGCCAGAGCCTGGTTGACCCAACTGGGCGACCCTTATGCGCTTAATATTGTCGATGTCGAGGGATCGCTTGGATTGGATCTGGGGGTTTATGGGGCGCCAGAGACCTATGTGATAGATCGCGATGGCAAGATCGTCCATCGACATGTCGGCATTTTGGATTCGCGCGTTTTTCACGCCGATTTTGGCGCTTGGTTTTCCTCAGTCGTAGAGGGGACCGTGCCGCTCGCGCAGCGTGGGTCGGTGGCCAAATGACAGAGCGCCGGGCCGTGTCAGTCAGGAAGGGTTGTGGGCGACTGTCACTGACGTTTTGCGGCTGGATGTTGGCTGCGGCTGCTCACGCAGTTATCGAGACCTATGAATTTTCTTCGCCCGCTCTGGAGGTGCGCTATCACGCCCTCAGTCAGGAGTTAAGGTGCCCCAAATGTCAGAATCAGAATATCGCCGATTCCAACGCGCCAATCGCGCGGGATTTGCGGGTCGTGCTGGTGGAGCAGTTGGAAGCGGGCCAGAGTGACGAGCAGATTCTGGCATTCATGGTGGCGCGCTACGGCGAATTTGTCCGCTATCGCCCCACGGTTGATCGCAACACGGCGCTGCTATGGTGGGCGCCCGTCATCCTGATCGGGGCAGGGGTGTTTGCGCTGGGCTTTCATTTTATGGGGCGAGTACGCGCCAGCCCATCGACGCTAACGGCTACTGAGGCAGCGCAGCTCAAGAAGTTGATCGAAGAAAACGCCCCATGACTCTGTATTTTATTATTTTTACGGGAATTCTTCTGGCGGTGGCGGCGGTGTTTATCGCGCTATTGCCACGGTGGTGGCAGCGGCGCGCAGTGGCAGAGGATAATACCGACTGGTTGCGACTCAGACAGCGGGAATTAGCGGACAGCGCCCCTGAACTGCGCGAGGAGGCGGCCCTCAGGGTCATGGAAGAGGGTTTGACGCCGGCAGTCGCAGAGTCGGTGTCGCCGGCTCGGTACCCCGTTGCGGGTCCCCTCGCGGGTCTGCTGGCGCTGGTGATTCTGGTCGCCGGCCTGTACGTGCATCTGGGAAGTCTTGAGGATGTGTCGATTTCGAGAGCGCTGGAGAAGCTTGAGGGTGCGAGCCCCAACGAGATTTCGGCGCTCATAGCGCGTATTCAGCGCCGCGCCGACCAGCGGCCAGATAATGCAGACTATTCGCTGCTGTTGGGTGAATATCATCTGTCGGCCAACGAGCCGCTGCAGGCCCTCGTCTATTTTGACAGGCTCATCGCGGGGGGTGCGGCGTCATCCGATATTTTGGGCAAAGCGGCGCAGGCTGAATTTTTATCTGCTGACCGTCAGCTCAGCGAGCGCGGGCGAACCAGAGCCGAGCAGGCATTGGCAATGGATCCCATGGCCCCGGCTGCGCTGGCGACACTGGGAATGGCAGCCTTTGAGGCAAGCGATTTCGCCGCAGCAATTCGGTATTGGGAGACGCTTCGCACTTTGGAGCCTGAAGGCTCTCCCGGCCATCAGATGCTGAGTCAGGTAATTGAGCGCGCCCACAGGGAAATGCAAGCGTCTGGCGCCACTCTCGATCTCCCCGGGTCACTCAAAGTCATCGTGTCGCTGACGGATGCGCTCACGGTGAGTGATGGGGCGATTGCCTACGTTTTTGCGCGACCCGAGCTTCAGCAAGGCGGAATGCCCATTGCTGTTTTAAGGCAGCCGGTCACAGCATGGCCCTTTAATGTGACGCTGGAGGATCGCCATTCCATGGCGGGCCAAAAACTCTCGAGCTTCTCCGCCGTTTCCGTAGAGGTCCAGATTTCGGCAAACGGACAGCCCGGGAGAGAAAACAGTACCGCCTGGGGCCTTGTGAACACCGCTCCCGTGGGCGCTTCTGATCCTGTCACTGTGGTGCTTCAGCCCACCGGACCACGTTAATTCTCATTCAAACATAGTGTTGTTGAGCCGAAGCAGATACACTAGATGTTGTGTTTCATCGTTGTCTGGGGTCCCGTGTCGATTCCGGAGAACCAGACGGGTATGCGGATACCATAATGCGCCTTAAATCCATCAAGCTGGCAGGCTTCAAGTCTTTTGTAGATCCGACGACGGTCCAATTTCCCGGCAACATGTGCGCGGTGGTAGGCCCCAACGGCTGCGGCAAGTCCAACATTATCGATGCAGTCCGTTGGGTTATGGGGGAAAGTTCGGCCAAGACTCTCCGCGGCGAGTCGATGACCGACGTCATTTTCAATGGGACTACCGGCCGTCAGCCGGTCAGTCAGGCCTCTATTGAGCTGATTTTTGACAATGCGCAAGGCAAGGTGGCGGGTGAGTTCGCCGCCTACAACGAAATCTCGGTCCGGCGCACTGTCACGCGGGAGGCCCAGTCCGAGTATTACCTGAATGGCGCCAAGTGCCGTCGCCGCGACATAACTGATTTGTTTCTCGGTACGGGGCTCGGGCCGCGCAGTTATGCCATTATCGAGCAAGGAGTTGTGTCGCGCCTGATCGAATCCAAGCCTGAGGAATTGCGGGTATTCATCGAAGAGGCAGCGGGTATCTCCAAGTACAAAGAGCGGCGGCGTGAGACGGAAAGCCGCATGCGCCGTACCACGGAGAATCTTGAGCGTTTAACAGATCTGCGCGATGAGTTGCAGCGCAATCTTGCGCACCTCGACAGGCAGGCGCGGGCCGCAGAGAGATATGCCGATTTAAAGGCCGAGGAGCGCGTTATCCAGAGCGAACTCTATGGCATCCAATGGCGTGACCTCAACGCCGATCGCAGTGAAGTGTCTGGCGAACTGGCAGCGTTGGACATCAAGCGAGAAGCGGCAAAAGCGGATGTTGCACACGCCGTCGCCGGTATCGAGACGGCGCGGTCTGAACAGGTGAGTGCCAGCGACGCGCTCGCCCGCGCGCAAGAGAATTTTTATACGGTGGGAGGAGAGGTCACTCGCATTGAGCAGGCCTTGCGTTTTGCTCAGGAGCGGCGTGGGGAGTTGAAGCGGGATCTCGAGCAGACGCGGGTTTCCCTCGAGCAAACCCGACAGCATCTTGAGACTGATCGAAAGCAGTTGCAGGAGTGGGAGACCGAATTAACGCGGCTGGAGCCGGTCTTGACTGAGCAAAGAGGAGCGGCCGCCGAGGCGGCGAGAGCACTGTCTGAGGCAGACAGAGCTGTTGAGCAGTGGTCGCAAACTTGGGACAGCTTTAACGAAGCGGCACAGGGGCCCAGCAAAACCGCAGAGGTGCAGCAGAGTCGAATCGTTTATCTCGAGCAGGTACTCACTAAGCTGCAAGAGCGGAAGCAGCAGCTGCAGGCAGAGCAGGCTTCGCTGGACAACCCGGTTGACGCCGCCGCAACACCATTTGCGGCGAACATAGAACAGGCAGATCGGACCATTACTGAGCTGGAGGCGCAGATCGCCGAATCCCAGCACCAGCTCCGGGAATCCCAGACGGCGATTGAGCAAGCTCGGGGTGAGCAAGACGATGTGCGCGCCTTAATTCAGGAAAGTCGTGGACACATTGCGTCTCTTACCGCGCTGCAGCAGGCCGCACCAGACGACAGAGCGCGCATTGCGCTGGATGACTGGATTGCCTCGTCTGCCCTGTCCTCGCTGGGGGGGCTATATACGGCGATAGAGGTCGAATCAGGCTGGGATTCCGCGGTTGAGCAGGTGCTGGCGGAGAAGCTCTCCGCGCTGCTGATAGCCGAAACTGATGTCAATCAGCTCTCTAATATGGAGGGCATCCCCGCAGGGGCCTTTTTGTTAAGTGCCGAAGGGGGAGCGCCGACATCAGCCCCGGGCACCTTGGCGAGTTATGTCACGGGTCCGCCGAGTGTTGTGCAATGGCTGTCGGGCGTAAGGACCGCGGCTGACCTCGCGGAGGCGCGGACCTTGCTGCCCGAGCTCGAACAGCATGAATCAGTGGTGACGCGAGATGGGCATTGGTTAGGTCGGGGCTGGTACCGACGGCATTCGGATGCTGATCCGGCGGCCGGGG
>DFQW01000135.1:20814-22083 GCA_002377985.1 Halieaceae bacterium UBA3479
CGGGCTGAGGCGCTGCGCGTCGAAGAAGCGATCAGCGGTTTGCTAAAGCAGCGATCCGAGTGGGAAAAATCACTTGCGCGCGCGCAGCAGGCACTTCAGGTCGCCATGAATGACCGGGCAGAGTGGGTGGCTGAGCAGAGAGCACTGACGACAAAAATGGAACAACAAGCCCAACGGTTTAAAAGGTTGGAAGAAGATATTGCCGAGAGTGAACGCCAGTATGATCAGGAACAGGGAAACCTGGCCGAGGCGCGCACACAGTTGTCCTCTGCGCTAGATCAGATGGAGCGTGACCGTATAGAGAGAGACCGTCTGCAAGGCGAGCGTGAGCGGCTTGTGGCTGCGCAGGTAACTCAGCGAGAGGCGTCGCGCTCTGCTGCGGATGAGTTGATGCGAGGCGAGCTACAGGGACAGAGCCTTGTGACACAAGCCGCCGCCATCAAGGAAACGATCTCCCGGATGGAGTCGCAGCTTAAAACTCTGGAATCTCGGGAAACAGAACTGCACCACACTCTACCCGCGGGAGAAGACCCCGATGCAGAAAATAAAGCAAGGTTGTCGGCACTTCTCGAGCAGCGGATAGCTGCGGAGGCAGAGCTCAACAGTCAGCGCGCGCAGGTAGGTGAAATCGATGCAAAATTGCGAGCGCTCGAATCGCAGCGAATGGCGCACGAGCAGTCAGTCAGTGCGGTACAGGGCGAAATGGAGCAGCTTCGCTTGCGTGAAACAGAGAGCACCGTTCGACTTCAGAATCTCGAACAGGAAATTGTCAAACGCGATGCGATAGTTCAGGAAGTGGTCTCCTCACTGCCCGAAGGCGCGGAGGAAGCCGAATGGGTCTCCCGGGTTGAGCGCGCTGCAAATCGCATTAGCCGACTTGGGCCTATCAATCTTGCTGCAATCGACGAACACGCGAAGGCCGCAGAACGAAAGCAATATCTCGACGCTCAAAACGATGATCTTGAATCCGCTCTGGAGACGCTTAAAAACGCGATACGCAAGATTGACAAAGAAACGCGACAGCGATTCAAAGATACTTTTGATCAAATTAACGCAGGGTTCGCTGAGCTTTTTCCTCGGTTGTTTGGGGGAGGGACAGCGTCTCTGGAGATGACTGGCGACGATCTGCTTGACACAGGCGTTGCCATATTCGCGAGGCCACCAGGGAAGAAGAACTCCACGATTCACCTGTTGTCCGGTGGCGAGAAGGCGATGACGGCGATTGCGCTGGTGTTTTCTATTTTTCAACTCAATCCAGCACCATTTTGC
>DFQW01000139.1:0-12002 GCA_002377985.1 Halieaceae bacterium UBA3479
ACGCCTCTTCCTGTCGGGCCGCAACGCAGCGCTTTATCAGGCTTGCAAAAGGTCTTAAGTCGGCCGCGGCCCCACTGACCTTGATTTTCCGGGCAGTCGCGTAGGGTTCGATACTCTCCAGCTACCGGATAGCATGGGTTGATTAGGACTTGAATTTTCAGCCGTTAGCGTTAGCATACGCGCCTTCCCCTTTTCGGGCCGTTAGCTCAGTCGGTAGAGCAGTTGGCTTTTAACCAATTGGTCGCTGGTTCGAACCCAGCACGGCCCACCATTACAGCAAACCACCCTCGGGTGGTTTTTTTATGTGGCGTAGCCCGGTTCTGTCTCATTAAGCATCGCTTTGAGTTCCGCAAAATGCCGCTCGGCCTGTTCGGGATACGTCTCCAATTGCCTGGCGGTCTTTTCGGCGACGTCATCGGATAACACGCGCAGTGGTTGTCCGGTCCAAAGCGCCTTGATGTAAGTCTCGGCTGCGCGCTCAAAATAGAACAGTCGATTGAAGGCGTCAGCGACGTCTTTGCCGATAACCATCACGCCGTGATGGCACATAATGAGCACCTGCTTGTCGGGATCCGATAGGTATTCGCAGCACCTTTCAGCTTCTTCCTCAAAGGCCAGTCCCCCGTATTCGGTATCGATTGCATAGCGCTTAAAAAACATGGCGCAGTTTTGATCTATTGGCGGCAGACGTGGATCCTCCAGCGTGGAGAGGACGGTGGCGTGGATTGAGTGCACATGAAGTGCCACCCGGGCATGTGGGCACCGGCGGTGCACCGCCCCGTGCAGCCCCCATGCCGTAGGGTCAGGGGCGTCAGGGCGGTGCATCGTCTCCGGGTCATTGGCATCAACGAGGATCAGGTCAGACGCCCTAATTCTGGAGAAATGCGATTGATTGGGGTTCATCAGAAACTGCGTGCCGTCATCGTTAACGGCAACGGAGAAATGGTTAGCCACGCCTTCATGAAAATTAAGTCGCGCTGCCCACCGAAAGGCCGCGGCAAGATCGACTCTCGTCTCCCAGTGGTCGCATTGCCTGAGGCTCTTCAACTTATGATCTTGCATCTATGTTTCTCGTATGTTTTCGGTATTGAACCGGTATTTTTCTGGGTCTATGGGGGTCAACGTCTACTCCCTTGGGGGTAGAAATAAGGGCATCTAAACCGATGTGACCGGGTCAGATCTGCCATTAGGCGGGTCAAAGAGTATAATTTTGGTATGGGTTAATAAAGGAGGTCGCGATGAGTATTGCGCGTTACCGGAACCTTAACGACGTTGATCAGGTGGTGCATTCACTGCGGGAAACGGGGGCAGTGATTATCGAGAACCTGTTGTCTGACGGTGTCATCGATACTTTCAATGCTGACTTGAGATCCGAGTTCGATCGCGAAGGGCACCTCTATCAAAACGAGTTCAACGGACACAACACCTTGCGAGTCGGTGGTGTCACCAAGTATTCGGATACCTTCGCTTCATTTTTAATGCACCCTGCAGCGATCGCGCTGGCCGACCGGGTGTTAAAGCCAAACTGCGAGGTCTATCAGGTAGGTAGTACCACTGCGATCGAGATTTTGCCTGGCGAAGATGCACAAGTGCTGCATCGTGATGATGCCATTTACCCAACCAAGCTACTGAATTTTGAGGCCCAGATTTCCGTTCTCTGGGCGCTCGACGACTTTACCGAGGAAAATGGCGCAACTCATGTGATCCTAAAGGAGACCGGTATTTCTCGTCCCGAAGAAGCGACGCTTGAAGATACGCATCAAGCTGTAATGCCAAAGGGGTCGGCGGTTGTGTACTTGGGTTCAACGATTCATGGCGGTGGCGCGAATAACAGCGACGCCCCAAGAAAAGCATTGGTTAATACCTACTGCCTCGGTTGGTTGCGGCAGGAAGAAAATCATTACCTGACGCTGACTCGAGATGAGGTTGCTGGTCAATCGGATGAGATGCGGCGGATGCTCGGTTTTCAGGCCCACGGACCTTATTTGGGGGTATGGCCCGAGGATCCTGACGGACTCTGGTACGAAACCTAAACACGCACTGAAGAAGCGCCGAGTCGTGCGCTAGAAGCCCGCAACGCCAGTTGGAAAAGCTGCGCCGTCTCCTTCTATGGCAGCGCCGTTCTCAACTTCTTGAATAGCAGCCTCCATGATTTCGAGACCCTCTCGGAACGTCCTTTCCTGCATGTTGAGCGCAGGATACAGCCGGATGGTGTCTTCGTGATCAGAGATGGCCCACACACCTCGCTGGAGCATCTCACCCCTCACGGCTCTGGCGGCCCACCAATCTTTGGCATCGGGGTCGGTGAGCGCTGATTTGTTAAAGCTGACCCCCATCAACAACCCGCTGTTTCTGACCTGTCGCACAATCGAATATTTCTCCCAATTGGCCATGATCTGTTGAGCGATTTCTCCCAGCTTGGCGGCGTGATCGACAATGTTGTCGCGCTCGTAAATCTCCAGCGTTTTGATGGCAGCCGCACAGCCTGCAGGTGAACCGGCAAAGGTCGAGCCAGAGCTAAAGAGCTCGACATCACCAAGAATGTCATCTCGTGCAGAGATGCCCGCGAGCGGCGCGATGCCACCGGAGAGATTCTTTCCGTATACCAAGATGTCAGGCGTCACATCGTAGTGATCTATGCCCCACATCTTTCCCGTGCGACCGAGACCAGTCAGCACCTCGTCGCTGATGAGAAGCCACTGATTCCTGTCACAGATCTCTCTTACACCGCGGACAAATTTTCGTGTTGGAATCCAGTTTCCGCCCTCGGCAAGGCCGGGTTCCAACAAGACTGCGGCGATCTCCTCGCGGCTCACCATGGTCGCGTTGATTTCGTGTTCAAGGTGCCACAAACAAAAATCGATGTACTGATCCTGAGACAAGCCGGCGGGCGCACCTTCGCTGAAGGGGTAAGGAGCCCGTATAACGCCACCAGACCAGGCTTCCAGGTAACGGGTGGCGTCATTGCCCAAACCGCTCAGGAGTTTGCCGGCGATGGAATTACCGTGGTACGAAGCGCCAAAGGTGATGACGTATCGACGTTTGGTGTGTGTCAAAGCGAGATGGACAGCAGCTTCCGCAGCCTCGGTACCAGAGACTTCGTAGTTCGTGCGCGGCAGCGCGCGACTCGGCATGATGTCTGCCAATCGTTCGGCTAAATCGTAGCGGAGGGGGTGATCGTAGTGAAACCCGTATTGCCTGTTGGCCCGGTCAACCGCTTCAAGAATTTCTGGATGGCAATTCCCCAACGGGTTCGTTGCCCATCCGTTTTGGAAGTCGATGTAGCGATGACCATCCAGATCCCAGACATAGTCACCCTCAGCACGTTCGATAACGATTTGTCTGACTGACCGAAAACCACGGGATCCAGACTCTTTTAATGCCTCATTGAATCGCAAGCCATTTTTGAAGTAAGGAATGCCACGCTTTAGCGCTGTCAGGGTTTTTGGTCCGGGAAAGTTCTCCGCCATTTTTCTTCTACTCCAGTCTTTAGCTTCATAGCCTCAGCGCCCCATAGACCATTGCTAACCGCGCTTATTTGTGACTCGAAAAATAGGGTAGAGCAACGGGCCAGACAAGATAGCTAGCAGCCCAGCCATGCCGTACCAGCCTGTGTGCATCCCGAACAGTTCAAATGTGCTGAGGCCCCACGCTGTGACACTTCGATCCGTGAGCGTGATCCATATCATGAAGCCGATCAAGCAGACGGCTGGAAGGACGAGTGCGATCAATGTGGGTAGGCCCCCCGGAATCCGGAAAGGACGTTCCAACGTCGGTTCTGTGATCCGTAATGTCACCGCCGCACAAAAAATGAGTGCATAGGATGTGACCATGAGCAGTACATCAATGATAACGAGGCTTTGGAAAGGCCCAATCACCAGCACAGCGTTACAGACCGCAATCACGGTTATTGCTGCGACCGGCGTACCAAACCGGTTACTGGTTTTGGCAAGAGATCGAGGCAGCAGGCCATCTTGCGCCAATGCTTTGAGAGGTCGTGCACCAGAGGCCATGTAATCTAGATACAGCGCTAAATTACCCAGTACTGCCGATGCGAGTAGCGCATGCCCCAGAGCAGTTCCGCCCAGCGCGCGGCCGATATCGACAAATGACACGTGTCCATCACCTCCGTCGACCGAGAACAGCTCCCACTGACCATACGCTGCGAGGCTGGCGGCGGTGGGAAGTAAATACATCAGCGCGACAAAGGGCAACGCGAGCATGAGTGCCTTGGGAATGATTCGTTGAGGCTCCTCGATCTCGCCGGCGAGCGTCGACATAGACTCGTAACCCGAATACATCCACATGCCGATACTCAATCCCAGAATCAGTGCGCCGTCATTGCCCAATAGGTCTGTGTCGGGTGGGGTGAGCGGTACGAAGGGATTGAATTGCCAATTGGCTAAGCCGATGCCGGCTAGAACAAGGAAGGGCGAGATGATCAGAATGGCAAATAGACTCGACCCGATGGCGACGACTCTAATACCGAGAATATTGACTACTGTGAACACTGCGATGATGGACCAGCAGAGACCAAAATAGACAGCATCGCTGAAGCCTAGCTGATTCTGGAGATAGGTGGCACTCAAGACGATGTAAAGCGAGGTATCGACCAGTAACGCCAGTGACCACCACCAACCCGCCTGAAACCCCCAAAATCTGCCCAAGCCCCGGCGTGTCCACACATAGAACCCACCGCTGTCGGGTAGTGCCGAACCCAATTCGCTGGCAATGAGCGCCATGGGAAGTGCCCAAATGATGGGGAGTACCAGTAGCAGCAATAAGGTGAGGCCGGGCCCTGAGGACGCCACCATCTCCTCGATGCCAAACGATCCGCCTGACACGAAGATGTAGATCATGAAGAACGCGCTGAAGAGCGGTACCCGAGTGCGCTTCATGTTTGCCTCGGGTCTCAGTGGAGGCTGGCTTCTAGGGAGTGGAGGTACCAGCGCACAAACTGCTGCAGGGTGAACTCGAACTCCGGATGATAGGGGCCCGGTTCGAAAAACCTGGAATTCACGCCTGCGGCGTTACGAGTAATGATGTACTCGTCTTCAAGCGTGGTGTGGTGCCAGAGCCAAGTGAGGCGCTCGACGTCGTAGTCTGTGCCCTCCTGCGCATCCTCTCGCACGAACCAGACCAGCTCCATGTCGGTTTCAGTGAGGGAGCGTGGGATAAAGCGATACAGCACACAGTGGTCGGGGTAGTTGAGCATGAAGGTCACGGGCCCCAGCTGGAAGTCTCCGGCGCCACCATCATAATCCTTGAACTGACCCATCAATGGCGCGACGGGTTGGCCGTCTTCGCTACCGGTTAAAAAGCCGTCAAACAGCCCGTAGCGCATGGTATGGGCACAGGTACCAAAGCTGGGTGCGTCCAGATAAATCCGTGTGTGCTGCTTTGATATGCCCGGAATACCTGTTACCTCGTCGGCCCGTTCCAGCATCTTTGCGACGATCGGCGCTGATTTCTCATGCAGATCCTTGAGGGTATGAAGACGAGCGTAGGCGCGATGAGACGTGGCGCAATGGTAGCACTCGAGATAGTTCTCGATCGCCAGCTTCCAGTTGGCATCAACGCGATAAGTTTTTCGATGGGCCACCTTGGCGTGATCGAGATCATAGGCGCCCAGCTGTACCCGAAGATTTTCAAAGGATGCGATCAAATCTCCCGCGGCAGGGTCGCAGTTAATGAACACCAGACCCATATAAGTCACACATCTGACCGGTTTCAGGCCATGGCTAGCCGCATCAAAGTCAGGCATGACATGGGTTTCCCGCGCGGCTTTGAGGGTGCCGTCGATGTTGTAAACCCAACCATGATAGGGGCAGACATAGGTCTTGCGGTTACCCTTTTTCTCCTCACAGACCCTGGCGCCGCGATGGCGACAGATGTTGTGCATCGCGGTGATTGCACCGGTTTCGGTTCGCGCGACGATGATTGAATCTTCACCAATTTCGAGGAGTTGGTAGTCGCCGGCAGTTGGTATTTCACTGGCATGCAGGGCGTAAATCCAGCTTTTGAATATCAGGTGCTCGAGTTCTCGCTCATGAACCAGATGCGACCGGTAAAAATAGGGGTCCATGGCGTGGTGGGGACGGGTTTTTTCCGCCTCCAGTTTGTCACGCAAACGTTGAATAGAATCGTCCACGGAAGTCGCGATGTGATGCATGGCTTCTATTGAACCTGTTCAGTATCGTCTAGTGAGGCGGCGCGGGCGTTTGCCAGCGCTTGGGTGATTTAAAGATGGGCGCATCAATCACCTTGCAGGGCGCCAGTAATCGAGTCCAGTGCAACTCTCGTTGGTAATAAATCTCAGCGACCAACTCATCCCCCACGGCACCGTGAGGTACCTCGATCTGCGCATAGGCGATGTTGGCCTTGGCGGTTGGACACCAGGCAGCGGAGGTGACCGTTCCCACCTGTTTGTCGCCTTTGAGGATAAAGGAGTGCTCGGCCGGTTTGTTACCCTCGACGTCGAGCATGGCAAACCGATAGCGAGAGCCCTTAGCCTGCTCCTTCAGCAGTGCGCTCCGGCCGTTAAACAGCGGTTTGGAAAAATCCACCAGCCACGATAGTCCCAATTCGAACGGGCTTCTCGATCGACCCACACGCACAATCTCCTCGGCCGGCATAAAGTCAACTTTGGCCTGTAGAAAGCCTGCCTCAATCCGTGCAAGCTCCAACGCATGGGAGCCAATGGGCTTGATCAGGTAGTCTCGACCCAGTTCAAACAGCTGATCCCATAGCGCTACGGCCGATTCGGGCGGTACCCATACCTCATAGCCCAGATCACCGGTAAAGCCCGTTCGGCTTACCATCAGGGGTCGTCCTTCAAAGGTGTAATGGGCAATACCAAAAGGCTTCAACTGATTGAGGTCGGTGCAGCCCAGCAAGGTGAGAATGGTGCAGGAGGTGGGGCCCTGTACGGCGAGCCCCGCCACGGCATCCGATTCGTTTTCAATGCTGACGTCAAAGCCCAGCGTGTTCCAGGCGAGCCAGTCGTCTGCGCGCTGGTATGAGCAAATGCGGTAATCCTGCTCACCGAGGCGGAAAATCGTACCGTCGTCGATCACCTGTCCGTTATCGTCACACCAAATGGCGTAGCCCACGCGATTGACGCCAATCTTCGTGACATCACGTGTGATCAGTCGGTTCAGGTAGCGCTCGGCGTCAGGCCCGGTAACGCGATACTTGTTCATGGGAGACAGATCAAACACCCCGGTCGTGCTGCGGACCGCAAAATACTCAAGTTCCACGTCAAAGTACGCGTTGGGGGTGGTGTAGCCCATCCAGTTGCCCCAGTCATTAAGGTCGCACATTGCCGCTACGCGGGAGTGAAACGGCGTGGTGAGTAGTCTGGCTTCTCGATTGAAGTCGCTCATGAGAGTACTCCTCTTCTGAGAATTTCTTTTGCCGCATTGCGTCCGGGCAGACCCTGTAAGCCGCCACCCGGGTGTGCGCCGGCGCCGCAGAGATAGAGACCATCCACGGCTGTGGCATATTGGGTCGAACCCGGAAAAGGCCGCATCATGAGCGCTTGATCAATCGATAGTTCGCCATGGTGCCAATTGCCTCCGGTCATGCCGTGAGAGGCCTCGAGTTCCGAAGGCACCACCAGCTCACTGGCTGTCACCAGCGCGCCGATGCCCGGCGCGTATACCTCAAGTTGACTGAGGAGATGGTTCAGTAACTTTGGTTTGCCCGCATCCCACCCGATATCCGGGGCGTAGGGCACGTAATGCACGATCGCCGTCAGCACGTGCTGGCCTGAGGGTGCCAGCGAGGGATCCTCTACTGAGGCGATGCTGATATCAAAGGTATGGAGCTCGCTGAGCTCCCGGTACTTCATGGGATTCAAGGCCGTTTCCATGCCATCCATCGAGGGTGTAATAACCAGCCGCTCTGATAATTGTGAAGCCGATAACCCGTTAAAAGTGGGTAGCGCGCTGAGAGCCAGATGCAATTTGGCTGTGCCGCTCCGCGACCGGTAGTGCTCGACGCGTTTGGCCATGCCTGCCTCCATCTGGTCATAGCCCAGGAGGTCACGGAATGTGGTGGTCGGGTCGGCGCTGGAGATCACCAAGGTGGCCGATATCGTTTCACCGGAAGTCAGGGTCACGCCCGTGACACGGTCTTCGGTCTTCACAATGGCCGCGACAGCCGAGCCGAGCTGCACCGTGGCACCCTTCTTCTCGGCCGCGGCGGCCAGAGACCGGCCCAGCGCACCCATGCCGCCCATCACTTGGGTCGTGCCTGATTGTCCAAGGTGCTCACCGGTCGCGCGATGCAGGTAGCTGAAAACCGTATTGGGCGAGCGCGGTCCCATATTGGTTCCTGTTACGGCGTCCAGCGCAATGGCGCTTTTCAGTGCAGCGTTGGAGAAGTGCTCATTCATCACATCGTAGATGTTGATCATCACGATGCGCATCAGATCGCGCAGGTACTCGCGACCCAACAGCTTCAGGCCGATGCCCAATTTGATGAGCGTTAGCCGATCCGTCCAGTTTTGTTCTACCAGTTTGGGCGGTCTGCTTCGATAGAGAGTTGTCATGAGTTTGGCAAAGCGGCGCACCATGTTCTTAAAGTCGCGATAAGCCGCCTGATCGGCCGAGTCGACCCCGGCACCGGTGATACTGTCCCCCTCCAGAATCAGGTGGTTACCGTCGGCTTGCAGGGAGATCGTGGCTTTGGCTTTACCCGTGGTGAGTCCGGCTCCCTTGAGATCAAGGTCTTTGATAATGCTCTGGTCAAACTGCGACAACCACTGGGCGCAATCCGAGACGCGGAATCCCGGCGTAAATTCACGGGTGCTGGCACAGCCGCCCGGTTCGCTCCTCCCGTCCACCACCAGCACTTTTTTTCCGGCCTTGGCCAGATAACTCGCGCAGACAAGCCCGTTGTGGCCGGCACCAATGATTACTGCATCATAATCAGTCATCAGCGTAGCCTCCGGGCACAGTGTTGGGACGCTTTAAGTCCGCCAATATTTCTCGGGCGGCATTGGCGCCGGGAGCAGCCATGACGCCCCCACCCGGATGCGTGCCCGAACTGCAGAGATACATCCCTTTAATAGGCCCGCGGTATTGCGCATAACCTGGAAAGGGACGGTTGAACAGTAACTGGTCGAAGGTGAGTTCACCCATAAAGATATTGCCTTCGGTCAGTCCCACTTCTGCTTCGATTTCCCGCGGCGTGCGTGTCTCGCAGTGCAGAATCAGGTCGCGGAAGTTGGGGCTGTAGTTAGAGATCTGGTCGATGACGGATTTTTCGAAACCGTCCTTGTCTTCATCAGTCCACTCCCTACCTTCTATTTTTGGCGGGGCGTACTGCACAAAGACCGACATCATGTGCTTACCGGGGGGCGCCATGGTCGGGTCTGTCAGCGAGGGGATCATCATGTCGAGGTAGGGATCCTTGGACCAGGTGCCCGCTTTCCAGTCGTCATAGGCGCGCTCCTGTCGCTCCAGCGAATCGCTAAAGTGCAGGTCTCCGGCCATCAAACGACTCTTTGGATCGAGACCGTTGAATACCGGCAAGCCATCCAGCGCGATGTTCAGTTTTCCTGAGGAGCCGCGGATCTTGAAATTGCGGGCCTTTTTCAGCACGTCTTTGGGCAGGTCAGATGGGTTGGTGATGTCGAGGAAAGTGCGTTTAGGGTCGAGGTTGGAAACGACAACCGGCGCTCGATATTCTGTGCCATCCTTTAGCGCAACACCGGTAACGTGGCCATTGCGCACCATGATTTCATCGACGTTGGCGTCGCAGATGATCTCGCCGCCATAGGACTGGAAGGCTTTCGACAGCGCGTTGGCGATAGCACCCATGCCGCCGCGCGCAAAGCCCCAGGCACCCACGTTGCCGTCGACATCGCCCATATAGTGATGGAGTAGCACGTAAGCGGTGCCGGGTGAGTAAACCCCTAACGCGGTGCCAATAATGCCGCTACCCGCCATGTGAGCCTTGATGACGTCAGTCTCAAAGTATTCGTTGAGGTAATCGCCGACGCTGGCAGTCCAGAATTTAATCGTATCGAGCAGTTTCTCCTCGCCCAGTGCCATGAATGATCGGGCAAACTCCAGCAGATCGCGGAGATCTCGGGGTTTCAGGGAGGTGGGATCAGGCGGAGTCCGCAGCAGATAGGGGCGAATCAACTTGGTCTGCAGGCTGGTATCAGCGGCGTACCGATCGTAGGCATTGGCGTCACGTTTGGAGTGCCTGGCGATCTCCCGGTAGTGCCGATCGTGGTCGCTATAGTTGCCAAAGTAGTCGCCGTTTCGTGTAAAGGTCGCGCCACCGCCAAAGGGCACCACCTGCAGCCCGTGGCGCGGTAGTTCTAGATCGCGGGTGATCTCCGGCCTTAGCAGGCTCGATACGTAGGAGCAATTTGAGTAGTACCAGCCCTTGTGCAGCTCTCGGCTGACGGTTGCACCGCCTATATAGGGATTGCGCTCAAGCACGGCGACCTTGAGGCCGGCCTTGGCGAGATAGGCGCCGTTGGTCAGACCGTTGTGGCCTGCGCCTATCACGATGGCATCGTATTGATTCACGGCACTCTCCGGCGCGTCAAAACGGACCAGAATAGTGCCATGTTAGTTGTTACCCGTCTAGCAAGAATGAATGATCATTCATTCTTGATTGAGACTTGATAACGAAATGCTTAGACTCCTCGTAAATTTAATCAGAGAAGAGTCATGACTGACGCATCAGCGACCGTGCTAGACGTCGCCTTGTGCTCTACCGGCAAGCGCCGCCAGATTCGCCCGAAAGCAGAGCGTAGGCAGCAGCTGATCGATGCGACGATCCGGTGTATCGCGCAGCACGGACTGTCCGCAGTGACCATGCAAATGGTGACCCGGGAGGCGGGCCTGAGTGTGGGTATCGCCAATTTGCATTTTCAGAGCAAAGAAAATCTCCTCAGGGAAACCCTACGTTACGTCGCCGAGGAGTACCACAATGGTCAGATTAAGATCATGGAAGGGGCGGATATCACCGACCTTGGTGATCGCCTCGATGCGCTATTGGATTTTCAGCTTGGTAGAGGCGTTACCCAGCGGCAAAAAATGTCGGTTTGGTTTGCTTATTACGGGGAAGCCGGGGCCCGACCCGTTTATCAAAAAATTGTGTCCACGGTGGACAGACTGGCGGCACTGAAGCTCGAGGCGCTGTTCGCATCAATTATTCGGGAAGGAGATTACCAAGACGTTGACCCTCGCGAACTCGCGACAGGCTACTCGGCGCTGATTGATGGCCTGCACCTGGGCCTGTTGGTGACGCCGAGGGAGTTGACCAAACGGCGAGCCAGATCTGTTGCCCGAGACTTTCTGCGCCGCGCTTTCCCCAAACATATCTATTAGTGCCGGTGGGTATCTGAACGCTCGTTTCTGGAAACACGGTGTCAACTGTCGCAACCTGTTATCGCTGCTATCGAAGAGTCGACTGGCCCAGACGGGCCGCGTTAAGTGCCTGACAGCCTCTGCGGACTGACGCGGCGCCACTCACCGCTGAATTCTGGTCGGCGGAATGTAGTCAAAAATAAAATTGATGCGGCCCTCGTCGCCCTTATTCATGACGCTGTGCTGCTTCTGGTTATTGATTTCGTAAACGTGACCAATAGGCATGCTTTGAGGTCGCCCATCGATCATGAAGCGCACTCTGGGATTGGTGTAGATCGGAATGTGGATGCGGTGCCCGGAGTGGAACGAAGGATGCATGTCGGTGTGTGGTTTGATTACGCCGCCAGCTTCCAGCCGAGCCGCCATGGCGCGAATAATCGTGCCACCGGCGGGGTAGTGGTCGGCGAGGATCTGGTGCATGAGTGGTATGGCCTCGTCTGCAAGTAGGTCCCAGCCTTGATCCTTGGAAACTTCGATATTGGGCCAGCCTTCGCCATCGGTAAACACCAACACGATCGACTGCGTATGTTGGTGAACCTCATACTCGTGCTGCCTGAACTGATTTCCCCACCATGCCTCCTCGGGCAGGCCGAGAATTTTGGCTTT
>DFQW01000139.1:12297-12467 GCA_002377985.1 Halieaceae bacterium UBA3479
AGCGGCTCGATATCGTAGGGGCCAAGGTCCTTAATCGGTACGCCAATGTCCATATTTTCACCTGAGCGAGTGGATAAACCGGATAATGTCGGACTCGATCGTCCCGATCAACTCAGTCCAGCAGGTCATCCGGCAGTTTGATCACGGTGCCAGCCTGAATCACCACATCA
>DFQW01000192.1:0-8137 GCA_002377985.1 Halieaceae bacterium UBA3479
AGTGCTGGAAAGACCGTGCTGATTCAGGCGGGAGCGGGCGGGGTGGGTAGCGTGGCGATTCCCATGGCCAAATATCTAGGCGCGACTGTTTATACGACTGCAAGCGCCGCCAATACCGACTATGTGCGCGCCCTCGGCGCCGATGTGGTGATCGATTATCAAAAGGAATCCTACGAAAGCGCCATCCTCAGCGCCGAGCCGCAGGGTGTCGACATGGTGCTTGAGGCCCTGCTGGGAGATGGGACAGCCGAAGCGGCGATCAGAATCACGAAAAGCGGTGGTGCGGTAGCGTATATGAATAACGAACCACCAGACATGCCTGACATTAGCAAACGGGGCATTCGCGCTGAGTTTATCCATCATCGCGCAGATGGCGCGATGTTGTCAGAGCTTGGAGCGCTCTATGAACAGAATATTTTACCGCTGCCTCAAATAGAGATGCTGCCGATGACGGCAGCCGTAGAGGCGCATCTTCGATCGGAGAGTCGCCGGACACGGGGTAAGCTGGTGTTGTCGATTGCGAACCTGTGAACGCGACGCCCAATAACATGCTCTGGATGCCTTCGGAAGCGCGGATTGCTGCAGCGCAGCTGACTGAGTTTATGGGATCAGTGCGTGCTTCGACGGGTTTCGATGCGGGGGGAGACTATTTTGCACTGCACCGGTGGTCCATAGAGCATCCCGATAAATTTTGGCGCGCGGTATGGGACTTCACTGCCATTCAGGGTGATCCGGGCAATGTGGTGTGTGACGATCCAGCGAAATTGCCCGGCTGCCAGTGGTTCCCGAACGCCACGCTGAATTATGCCGAGAATTTGCTGCGCTTTGCTGATGATCGCGAGGCATTGGTCGAGATTGACGAAGGCGCGGTGCGGCGCAGTGTGACCTTTTTAGCGTTGCGAGATCAGGTCGCAAAGCTGGCCAGTTGGATGCGCGAGCAGGGGATCAGCCCGGGGGATCGCGTTGCCGGTTTTATGCCTAACTGTATTGAGACGGTGATTGCGATGTTGGCGACCACCAGTCTGGGTGGCGTTTGGTCATCCTGCTCGCCCGATTTTGGTATTCAGGGCGCAGTTGATCGATTTGGTCAGATCGCACCGCGGCTATTGTTCACTGCCGATGGTTACCGCTACAACGCTAAAGCCAGCGATTCACTCGCCAGAGCAGCGGAAATTAGCGCGGCGATTCCCGCAATAGAACAGGTTGTGGTGGTGCCAAAGCTATCTGGCATTCCCGCTATTACTCAAATTCGCAACGCGGTGTTGTGGCAGGACTGTCTTGATCGGTCGCCTATGCCAATTCACTTTGAGCCGCGCAGATTTAACGACCCGCTATTTATTCTCTATTCCTCCGGCACTACAGGTGTACCGAAATGTATCGTGCACGGTATCGGCGGCACGCTGCTACAGCATGCCAAGGAGCATGTGCTCCACGCCGACATCAGCGCCCGGGACCGCTTTTTCTACTTTACTACTTGCGGCTGGATGATGTGGAACTGGTTGGTGAGCGGTCTGGCGCGTGGCGCCACGCTGGTACTTTACGATGGTTCGCCCTTTGCGCGCGAAGGCCGACGGCTAATTGACGCGATTGATGAGGAGCAGATTTCCGTATTTGGCGTCGGCGCTAAATACCTCGGCGCCCTACAAAAATCCGGAATTGTTCCCGCTGAAAGCCATCAGCTCACAGCGCTGAAGACAATGCTATCCACGGGTTCGCCATTGCCTCATGAGGGGTTCGCCTGGGTATATGAAGCCTTTAAACGTGATCTGCATCTGGCGAGCATCTCCGGGGGCACCGATATCGTCTCATGCTTTGTCGGCGGAGTTCCTACGTTGCCGGTCTATGCCGGCCAGATTCAGGCGCCGGGCTTGGGCATGGCGACGGCGATCTGGGACGAAAACGGCAAAGAGATTGTCAAAGAGAAGGGTGAGCTGGTGTGCACAAGCGCCTTTCCCTCCTGCCCCGTGGGCTTCTGGGATGACCCCGAGGGGTTGAAGTTTCACAACGCCTATTTTGGCCGATGGCCAGGGGTGTGGGCGCACGGTGATTATGGCGAGGTCACCGAGCAGGGCGGCTACATCATCCATGGACGATCAGACGCGGTGCTGAACCCCGGCGGGGTGCGCATCGGAACGGCCGAGATTTATCGGCAGGTAGAACGCGTTGCCGATGTGCTCGACAGTGTGGTAGTGGGTCAGGATTGGCAAGACGACGTTCGTGTGATTCTGTTTGTTGTCCTGCGGCAGGACGTTGCTCTCGACGAGAAATTACGCGCACAGATCTGCGGTGAAATTCGCGCCCAAACCACACCAAGGCACGTGCCGGCAAAAGTGATTCAGGTCGCTGATATCCCGCGGACAATCAGCGGCAAGATCGCCGAGCTTGCTGTTCGGAAGGTGATTCATGGCGAGAGAGTGGGTAACGCCGACGCGCTCGCCAACCCAGAGGCACTCGCGTTGTTTCGTGACTTGGCCGAGCTGCAGACCTAACACCCACTGCTTGAGGTCCAGTCAAGCGCTGTCCCTTTGCGCATTTATGCATCGGACCTTTAGATCGGTGTTAGTGTTGCAGGGCAGGAAGAAAGGGGGAGTCAACGCCCAATGAGTAAACTATTCTTCCGTTATGGCGCGATGAATAGCGGAAAAACCACGGCGCTGCTGCAGGTGGCCCACAATTACGAGGAGCGCGATCAGAGCGTAGTGCTGATTAAATCCTCGGTCGATACCAAGGGTGATGATCAGATTGTCTCGCGCCTCGGCGTCAGCCGTCCCGCAGACGTGCTGCTGTCACCCGGGCAGGATTTGCGTTCTGCTTGTCGTGCACTGCGTGAGCAGCGTGTCGATCTCGACAGTGGTGTCGCCTGTGTACTGATCGATGAGGCGCAGTTTTTAACACCTGAGCAGGTGGATCAGGCGCTAGAGGTTGCAGTGCTGGATGAAATTCCGGTTGTTGCCTTCGGTATCCGAACTGACTTTCAGACGCGCGCCTTCCCCGGCAGTCAGCGGCTCATGGAAGTGGCGCACTCGCTACAGGAAATGAAGACTATTTGCCGTTGCGGCAATAAAGCCATCTTCAATGCCCGCATGGGCGAGGAGGGCATTATCCGCGAGGGCGAGCAGGTGATGATCGACGGCGACAGTGCCCGTTACGAGGCACTCTGCGCACGCTGTTATCTTGAAGGCTCCGGCACGGCCTCTTGACGAGTGATGAGACGGCAAAAACTGTAACCGGCGCTGTGGGATTCCATATTCCCTGTGCTCCTCATCTTGCTGGAGACGTATCAGGGGTCGACGTATTCCTCCGGTAACGGACAGGTACACACCAGGTGACGATCTCCCCACGCGTTGTCGACCCGTCCCACAGGTGGCCAGTACTTGTCGACGCGGAAACTGCCGGGCGGGAAGCATCCCTGTTCGCGGCTGTAAGGCCTGTCCCAGTCGCCAATCAAGGCATTCACGGTATGGGGCGCGTGCTTCAGTGGATTGTTGTTACGATCCATTTCGTTGCGCTCGATGGCCGCAATCTCTTCGCGGATCGCCAGCATTGCCGTTATAAAGCGGTCTAGCTCGCTTTTTGTCTCACTCTCGGTGGGTTCGATCATCAGCGTTCCCGCGACTGGCCAGCTCATTGTCGGCGCATGGAAACCGTTATCGATGAGCCGCTTGGCAATATCGTCCACGCTAATCCCCGCCGTGTCTGCGAACTGCCTGGTGTCCAGAATGCACTCATGGGCGACCCTCCCGTGCCGGCCCTTAAAGAGAATGCCGTAGGCCTCGTCGAGACGAGCGGCAATATAATTGGCATTCAGAATCGCCACTTTGGTGGCTTGCGTTAGTCCGTTGCCGCCCATCATCAGTAGATAGGCCCAGGAAATTGGCAGAATGGACGCGGACCCGAGCGGTGCGGCACTCACGGCACCCCACTCATTTGTGTTTTGAGGGTGACCCGGCAAATAGGGCGCGAGGTGCGCTTTGACGCCAATGGGACCCACGCCCGGGCCACCACCGCCGTGGGGAATACAAAACGTCTTGTGTAAATTGAGGTGGGTGACATCGCCGCCAATATCGCCAGGGCGCACCAGACCCACCATGGCATTCATATTTGCGCCATCGATATACACTTGCCCGCCATGGGCATGAGTGATCGCGCTGATATCGCGAACGGTTTCTTCGAAGACGCCATGGGTGGAGGGATAGGTGATCATGCAGGCAGCTAGCCGGTCGCCTGCGACCTGCGCTTTCTGGCGAAAATCCTCAACGTCGACATCGCCATTGGCGGCCGACTTTACGACCACGACCTCAAGCCCCGCCATCTGCGCTGAAGCTGGATTGGTCCCGTGTGCCGAAACGGGGATCAGACAGATCGTCCGCTGACTGTCTCCTCGATCATTGTGATAGGCGCGAATGGTCAGGAGGCCGGCGTACTCTCCCTGGGCGCCGGAATTGGGCTGCAAGCTCATCGCGTCGTAACCTGTAATCTCGCAAAGCTTTTGACTCAGATCGGTCACCAGCTCGGTGTATCCCTGCGTCTGGTCCGGCGGAGCGAAGGGGTGAATATTGGCAAACTCCCGCCAAGTGATGGGCATCATCTCGGCAGCCGCATTGAGCTTCATCGTGCAAGATCCCAGGGGGATCATGGCGCGATCCAGAGCAAGATCTCGATCAGCAAGACGGCGCATATATCGCATCATCTCGGTCTCGGCACGATTGAGATGAAAGATGGGGTGAGAGAGGTACTCGGATCGTCGCAGCAGCGGTTCAGGAATCCGGTAGGCGGGCTCCAATATTGCGGCGCGGTCAGCAATGCCAAACGCTTTCCACAGTCTTTCGATAACATGCGGCAGGGTGCTCTCATCGACTGAGATGCCGATACGGGTATTGCCAATGATACGCAGATTAATTCGCTGGCGACGGGCGGCCTCAATAATCGCTCCCTGAAGCGGCCCTACGTCCACAGTCAGGGTGTCAAAAAAGTGCTCAGGTTCAACGGTGAAGCCACGCTCGCTCAATACACGGGCAATACAGACAGCTTTATAGTGCACCCGTTGTGCGATCGCTTTGAGGCCTTCGGGGCCGTGGAATACGGCATAGAAGCTCGCCATATTCGCGAGCAGCGCCTGCGCGGTGCAGACGTTGGAGGTCGCTTTTTCGCGCCGAATATGCTGCTCGCGGGTCTGCAAAGCCAGGCGAAAAGCTTTATTTCCCTGGGCGTCGACAGACACGCCAACAATCCGCCCGGGCAAGTTCCGCTTGTAGGTGTCTTTGCAAGCCATGTACGCCGCAGAGGGACCACCAAAGCCCATTGGCACGCCAAAGCGTTGCGTAGATCCGACGGCAATATCGGCACCCATGGCGCCGGGTTCTTTCAGTAGGGTCAGTGCGAGGGGGTCTGCGATAACAATGCCAATGGCGCCTTGCTCGTGCAAACCGGTTATCTCATCGGTGAAATCCCGCACATCGCCATAGGTGCCCGGGTACTGAAAGATCGCAGCAAATACCCCGGATGGGTCGAGTGTCTCGGGGTCGCCAACCATGACCTCTATTCCCAGCGGCTCGGCGCGTGTGCGCATAACGGCGATATTTTGGGGGTGACAGTTTTCATCGATAAAAAAGCGAGGCGCTTTTGAAGCGGCGACCCGCTGCGCCATGGTCATCGCTTCCGCCGCCGCTGTGGCTTCATCCAGGAGCGACGCATTGGCGATGTCCAACCCCGTCAGATCTGACACCATGGTCTGAAAGTTCAGGAGCGCCTCGAGCCGACCCTGGGAGATCTCCGGTTGGTAGGGGGTGTAGGCGGTGTACCAGGAGGGGTTCTCGAGAATATTGCGCTGAATGGCGGGGGGACAGACCGTGCCATAAAAACCCTGCCCAATCATGGTGGTGTAGACCTTGTTTTTCTTTGCGATCTGCCGCATGTGGTAGATCAGTTCCCGCTCGGACAGCGGCTCCCCATAATTTAGCGGCGTCTGCTGGCGGAGATCAGCGGGTATCGTCTGATCGATCAACTCCTCCAGCGTGGCCACGCCGATTACATCGAGCATATCCCGCATCTCGCTGGGCGAGGGGCCGATGTGTCGGCGATTGGCAAAATCGTAGGGTTCGTAGTCTGTAGGATTGAAGCTCATGCTTTTCTGTTCCACGTGTTCCTCTCCATCATCTGGGTACTGCATTCAGATAAAACGTTTGCTGCTATGACCGGTTATCGCCGGTATTGGTGCGGCAAAAAAGGTAGTGCTGTCTGTGTCGCGGCTACCCGTCTTCCGCGCACCTCACCGAAGAGCGGCGCGTCAAGCGGGACGTCACTGTTAACGTAAGCCATTGCAATGGGCGTCTTTAGGGAGGGAGAAAAGCCGCCTGAAGTGACGCTTCCCACCATCTCGCCGCCCTCTGGAGCATTGAATAGAGTGATCCCCTGACGAAAGGGCGTTTTATCGGGCTTGATTCCAACGCGGTGTCGCGTTGATGACTCAGCGAGTGCTTTGAGGATCTGTGTATGACCGGGAAAACCCCCTTCACGATCGCCACCAGCGCGACGCGCCCTGCCGATTGCCCAGGTTAGCCCCGCTTCAACGGGCGATATCTCCTCTGTCAAATCATTGCCATATAGCGGCATTCCCGCCTCGAGTCTGAGCGTGTCACGGGCACCGAGACCGATGGGTTCGACCTCCTCCATCGCCAGCAGCGTTTTTGCCAGCAGTTCACCGTATTCAGGTGCTACGGAGATCTCAAAACCATCCTCGCCGGTATAGCCCGATCGTGATATCCACAGCGTCGTCTCCCCCCACTCAAACTCGGCTACCTGCAGAAATTTCATTGCGGCAACGGGAGGGATCAGACGTGCCAGTACTGATTCGGCGAGCGGGCCTTGCAGTGCCAGCAGTGCCCGATCCAGAATCCGTGGGGTCAAGCCGATGGCAGAGAGTAATGCCACATCTCGCGCCGTGCGCGAGGCATTGACCACCAGAAAAAAATCCCCTGTACGGCGTGCGAGCATAAAGTCATCAATGGTTCCACCGGAGGGGGTGGTGAAGACGCCATAGGTCTGACGCCCCTCTTTGAGACCCAGCACATCACAGGGCGTCAGTGTCTCCAGCGCCTGAGCGGCTGCCAACGGCAGAAGCAGTTGGCCCATGTGACTCACATCGAACAGGCCTGCCCCGGAACGAGTGTGCAGATGCTCTGCCAGCACGCCTGCCGGATACTGGACTGGCATCTCGAATCCTGCAAAGGGCACCATTTTTGCGCCCAGTGATTGGTGCAACGCGCTGAGAGGGAGTGATTGGAGTGTTGTCAATTTGGATCCCCGTCACTTACCGGGGTCGGCCCGGCACCGCTGTCGCGCACTCGCGCGAACACTGCGATGCCCCCTCTGTCCTTGTGCCTGAGATCGTTATCCCTTCGGCAGGCGCTCAAGGCGCCACTCTCCAGAGTTTTGAAGTTCTTAAGGTCCGTTTGCCTGAGAGTTTACCGGGGCGGTTGCTCCTTCGGCACCGGCTTTGCGCCAGCTTCTCCCTGAAGAACTGGCTTAGATTATCAGAGTTTTCGGGGGATTGTAGACGGCACTTTTCCACCATTAGTGGCATCCGGCGGTATCGCTTTGTGCTGGGGCACCTTCTCAGTTGTGCATCGTGCGATGGGAGTTCAACCGGGCTGCGCGTACCCATCGAGATAGATTGAGGCAGGCCGAGATAGCGCGAGTTAATCGAGAAAGGCTCGGAGGTTGGGTTCGGTTGCGAGCGACGGTTGCTCCGCTCACGCTTTTCGTCGGGTTACGACAGGGTAGGCAGGCAGATGCTTGTCGGCCGGGATACTCTGGTACTCTACAGCGGGAAGTGCCTCGCAAAAGAGCGCGACAAAAGGCAGTGCCAAGAGGGCGCCGTGAGGCCACAGGGGGCATCAAGCATAGAGACTCAGTCTGAACATCAACAACCGCTGAGTCTCGGTATCCGACTCAGCTACGGCCTCGGTGCCGTGGCCTACGGCATCAAAGACAACGGCTTTGCCTATTTCCTATTGTTGTTTTACACCGCGGTAGTGGGTCTCGATCCCGCGCTCGCAGGCTTGGCACTTTTAATAGCGCTATTGCTCGACGGCCTCGGCGACCCCATCGTCGGTTACTGGTCGGACAATCTGCGCTC
>DFQW01000192.1:8500-9621 GCA_002377985.1 Halieaceae bacterium UBA3479
TATGCACTGCTCTGGCAACCGCCCGACTGGAGCGACAGCGCGTTGTTCCTGTATCTGGTGGTATTGGCCGTACTGGTGCGCACACTCATTACGCTATACGAAACCCCCAGTTCAGCGCTGATGCCCGAGCTCACGCCAGACTATGACGAGCGCACCAAAATTCAGGCGTGGCGTTCGCTGTTTGGTTGGGTGGGTGGCGCGGGCATGGCGGTTTTCATGTATGCGTTTTTGCTGGTGCCAACCCCGGACTATCCCGTTGGGACGCTTAACCGGGAGGGCTACGAGACGGGAGGGCTGATCGCCAGCGGCGTCATGCTAGTGACGATTCTGGTGTCTGCGCTGGGGACCCATCATCGCATTGGCCTGCTGGCTAATCCTGCACCCCGAACTACCGCGGGGATCAAGGGTGTTTTTAGCGAGGTGCTGGAGACACTCAGAGACAAAAGCTTTTTCGCGTTGTTTGTATCGTCGATCGCAAGCGCGGTGGCCACCGGTCTCACGGCGGCCTTGACCTTTTTGATGCTCACTTATTTTTGGGGTTTCTCATCTACCGAGATTTTCTATTGGGTGGCGCTGGTGGTGGTGTCGGCATTGCTGGGATTTGTTTTGGCGCCCTGGGCGTCGCAGCGCTGGGGCAAAAAGCCCGCCGCCATTGGTTTGGGCATCATCGCCTTTACGATTCAGCCGATGCCCGTTTTATTCAGGTTGTTGGGCTGGATGCCAGAGAATAACGATCCGCTGTTGTTCCCCATCTTGGCAGTCATCAATACCATCGATCTTGCATTTGTTATTGCCATGCAGGCCATTCTGTTTTCCATGCTGGCAGATTTGGTGGAGCACTCCGAAGTGCGAACCGGTCGGCGGAGTGAGGGTATTTTTTACTCGGCTCTGACCTTTATCCGAAAAACCAACCAAGGCATCGGTACCTTTATTGCGGGGCTCTTGTTGTCTGCGGTGTCCTTCCCGCGTGGCGGTGCGCCGGCGGAGGTGCCAACTGAGTCCGTGATGCAATTGGGCGCGTTACTGGTGTCATCGCAATGGCTCCTATGGGCCATCATGCTGGTGGCGCTCTGTTTTTATCAGCTCGACAAACAATGGCATCAGTCCAATCTTGCCGCGAT
>DFQW01000163.1:0-2235 GCA_002377985.1 Halieaceae bacterium UBA3479
CAAAATACTCGTAGCCCGATCGGCCACCAATATCCATGCGATCATTGATATTGAACCACCACATCAGCGGCAACACGAATGCAAGATTCAGTACCATGTTGGTGCCCATAGCGATGATGCCAATACGCACCGGGGTTTTCATGTCCTCCCTCGCGTAAAAGCCGGGCGCCAGAACCTTTACCAGCATAAAAGCTCCCAGCCCCATGGCGTAGGCTTGCAGACTCACGGCGGCCATGATTCTGTCGGGCGCACCGAAGGCCCCGTACTGAAACAACGTGACCAGCAATGGCTCAGCCAAAAAGGCCAGCGCGACCGTCGCCGGTACCGCTATGAGCAAGACACTGCGAATGGCCCACGACAGAGTATCCGAGAAGGCGGGATCGTCCGCTCTGGCACGTTGTCCAGACAAGGTGGGGAGAATGACGGTGGCGATCGCAATCGCAAACACGCCCAGAGGCAATTCGGTGAGCCGGTCCGAATAGTAGAGCCACGAAACACTGCCCGTGGGCAATAGTGACGCCAGTACCGTATCGAGTAACAGATTAATCTGACTCACCGACACGCCAAACAAGGCCGGCACCATCAGCACCAGAATACGCTTTACGCCCTCATGCCCCGGCGCCCATCGCGGCCGTGGCAACAAATCGATACCCGCCAGCGCCGGCACCTGAAATAACAGCTGCGCAAAACCGGCAATTAGCACGCCCAACGCCAAAGCAAAAGCCGGCTCCTCAAAGTTGGGCGTCAACCACAGCGCGGCGGCGATCAGCGAAAGATTGAGGAGCACCGGCGTCAGGGCCGGCACGGCAAATCGCTGATAGCTGTTGAGGATGGCACCGGCAAAGCCGGTGAGCGAAATGAGCAGCAGGTAGGGGAAGGTAATCTTGATGAGGTCACCCGTGAGCGCCAGCTTTGCAGGGTCCCTGAGAAACCCGGGCGCGAAGACCGTGGCAACAACCGGCGAGGCAACAATCGTGAGCAACGTGAGCAGCAGCAAGGTGCCACCCAATACGCCCGCAACACGGTCGACCAACTCGCGCACTGCCGCGAGGCCGCCCTTTTCGCGCGTATCCGCTAGCACCGGCACAAAGGCCTGAGAAAACGCCCCCTCTGCAAAGAGACGCCGCAAAAAATTGGGGATCTTAAAGGCGACAAAAAATGCATCCGCGTTGCCGCTGGCGCCAATCACATTGGCGAGAACCACATCCCGCACCAAACCCAGCACGCGTGAGAGCAGGGTTGCGCCACCCACAATGGCGCTGGAACGCAGCAAGCCTGGCGTGTCAGAGGGCGCGCCCCTGTCGTCGGGGAGCCTCTGAAGGGGATCCGGTGCTGACGAAGAATCAGACATGCCAGTCCGCGCGCAAGCGCTCACCGTGGCGGGCAAGCCACTGTAGCGCGATCAAAGTGTGGCCATTAT
Organism: Halieaceae bacterium UBA3479; assembly: GCA_002377985.1. Classification (GTDB taxonomy): domain Bacteria; phylum Pseudomonadota; class Gammaproteobacteria; order Pseudomonadales; family Halieaceae; genus Luminiphilus. The sequence continues at coordinate 1,421 of DFQW01000163.1, forward strand.
TGATCTCGCCACGATCGAGCATCGCCAGCGCTTCGGTACGCGGTATCTGGTGGACCAAAATATCCTCAGATTCGCTGTCCAGACCTCTTATGGCGCCGTGATCGGCACCTGCCGTCTCACCAATGAAAAGACGAATTTGCTCCGAGCAGGCTCCTGCGCTGGGGTAGAAGGTGGCTATCGGCTCGAGCCGGGTCAACTGACATCCCGCTTCTTCTTCAGACTCGCGGTGAGCCACAGCCAGGTCTGACTCGCCGGGCTCAACGATGCCGGCGATGAGCTCAAGCATCCAGGGGCTATCTGAACCCCGCATGGCACCCACGCGGAACTGCTCAATCAACACCACCTCATCGGCACGAGGGTTCCAGGGAAGCACCCCCACCGCGTCCCCTCGCTGGAACAACTCGCGGCGGATAGGTGAGGACCAGCCGCCGGCAAAAAGGCGGTGGCGTAGCGTAACGGTGTCGACCGAAAAGTAGCCGCTGAAGCTCGATGCTCTGCTCTCCAGCGCCACGTCATCGGCGCCAAACTGGCGCCGAAACGCCGTCAAAACCGCCGCTCCGTATACCAATCTACCGGTGCTGAGTGCTGATCGACCTTGTCCACTACATCCAGAATCAACGCAAACAATGCCATGCGCACGAGCATCCCGTTGTCGCTCTGGCGAAAAATGGCCAGATTCGGATTGTCGTTGAGGTCGACATCCAGCTCCCGTGCTCCCTCGCGAGAATCGCGTGGGAGCGGGTGCATGATGACGGTGTTGGGTTCACAGTTGGCGGTATAAACGCTCTGATTCAACCGGAAACGACCGCGATACA
>DFQW01000163.1:2599-4967 GCA_002377985.1 Halieaceae bacterium UBA3479
CGCTCAAGGGAGTCTGTCTGGAGCACCTCGTGCCCGGCTGCTTGCAGCGCCTCTACGACATCGCCGGGCATACTCAATGCATCCGGCGAGACCAGACTGACGCGAAGGCCAGAAAACAGAGAGAGCAATTTGGAGAGCGAGTGCACTGTTCGCCCATAACGCAGATCGCCGACCATGGCGATGCGCAATCCGTCGAGACCCCGGTCGCGACCCGCGAGCTCGGAGCGAATAGTGTAGAGATCCAGCAGCGCCTGACTGGGGTGCTCGTTGGCACCATCCCCGCCATTGATGACGGGCACACGACTGGCATGGGCAAACTCCGCAACCGAGCCCGCCTCGGGGTGGCGCATGACGATAATATCGGAGTAACCGCTCAGCACCCGGGCGGTATCGTAGAGGGACTCGCCCTTGGCAATGGCTGAGTGTTCAAAGCCGGTTGTCTCCCGCACCTCGCCACCCAACAGATTGAAGGCACTGCCGAAACTGATGCGAGTCCGGGTGGAGGGTTCGAAAAACATGGAGCCGAGAATCGCGCCCTCGAGCACGCGGGTCATTCTCTCCCGATGGGCATAGGGCCGCATGGCATCAGCCACCGCGAAAAGCTGCTCGACGTCAGCGCGCTCGAACTGGCTGACCGTCAGGATGTGGCTACCCGCAAACTGCATGCTTCGCACTCCCCTTGAGGCGACCCTCAAATTCGATTCAGCCTACTACTCAGGACACCGGGAGGAGCACCCATCGCTCTCACGGCCCGGACGCTGGCAGGCTGTGTCAAGGACGGCCATTGTAGCGCCCTTCCCTATCCAACTGACAGGCCGCTCACCCACTCCTCCAGCCGAATGAGCGCCAATTCTGTCTCCGCGGTAATAGCCGGTGCAGCCCGTTCCTGGGCGAGTGCCCGATCAAAATCTTCCCGGGTAAACGTCCCCTCTTGCCACTCCATGAGGCAGTGTTCGCGCCATTGCGCGCGCTCTGCGGCGTTAAGTGAATCGGGATAATTGCGGGCGCGATAGCGAAAAAGCAGCTCCTGCAACCGGGGGTCAGAAAAAGGAAACGTGCGTGTCGCCAGCGCATCGGGGTCGCTGCCAATGACCTCATCACACAGCGCCCGATCTGCATCACCGACAAACCCGTCGTACAGCATTCTGTCGGGGTCGGTGCGCGGCGGAAAAGCGCGGTCCCGCCAGAGCCCTTGCACGCGCCCAACAAATGCGTCGGGCGCGGCTGCGCGATATTCGCGAAGCGTGGCCAGATGCGCCCGATGTGCGTCGCCGTCGAGCCCCAATCGCTCCGCGACGGCGCCTGCCACCCACTGCGCAGGCAACAGTACCGGCGCCCGATTAAGTCGAATGGTTTTCAGGGGCGGACGCTGAACTCCCTCAGGCAGCAACACCTGGGGTGTGAACAAGTATTCCCTCACCTTGTCGGGATCCTGATCGAGAAATTGCGGAGGCTGACTCAGATCGACGCAAATGACCTCGCTGTTGTTGTCGGGATGCCAGGCCACGGGAACCACCAAAGCAATATTGCTGCGCGCGGCACCGAACATACCGGACACATGCACCAACGGCGTTAACGCCTGCAGGTTGATCAACTGGCTCACCTCACGCTTGGTACGCTGCGCAAACAGGGTATCGAACAGTTCGGGTTGTTGACCCTTGAACAGGCGCGCAACTTCAATCGTCGCCATGACATCAGCCAGCGCGTCATGGGCCGCGCCGTGATCAATTCCATTCGCCGCGGTCAGGTCCTCAAGTCGGAAGCTGGGTAATCCGTCATCACGGCGCGGCCAGGTAATGCCCTCGGGCCTGAGCGCAAAGAGGGCGCGGGCGACATCGAGCAAATCCCACCGGCTGTTTCCATTTTGCCATTCACGTCGATAGGGGTCGCGAAAATTGCGCCACAATGTGAAGCGGGTAACTTCATCGTCAAACCGAATCGAGTTGTAACCCACGGCGCAAGTTTTCGGCCGCAAAAGTTCCTCGTGAATTCGCTGGATAAACGCGGTCTCGGGTAACCCTTTTGCCTCGGCCTCCTGGGGCGTAATACCGGTTACGCGGATGGCGGCGGGATGCGGCAGGCGATCCGGGCTGGGGCGGGCAAAGAGCACCAAGGGGTCATCAATCACCTCCAGCGCCGCGTTGGTGCGCACCCCCGCAAACTGCCAGGGTCTGTCTTGGTCCGGGTCTTTGCCGGAGGTTTCGTAATCGTGCCAGTAAAAAGAGTCAGATGAGCTCAATCGCCTGCTCTTCGATTCGCGCTTTCCAGATTTGCGGGCCGGTGATGTGAACCGATTCGCCGCGACTGTCTACCGCTACGCTGACCGGCATATCCTTTACGGTAAACGCGTAGATGGCTTCCATTCCCA
>DFQW01000030.1 GCA_002377985.1 Halieaceae bacterium UBA3479
AGCTCGTAACCCCAATCACGGAAGGCGCCCTCGGTAAACTTCATGATGTTGCCCTTATGGACCAAAGTCACAGAAGGCAAATCCTGATCAATGGCATATTGAATCGCTTTACGAACCAAGCGCTGAGTTCCCTCCGCGGAAACAGGCTTAATGCCAATACCAACGTTCTGCGGGAAGCGGATTTTAGTGGCCCCCATCTCACCGATAATAAAGTCCACCACTTTTTGCGCCTCAGGCGTACCCGCCTGATATTCGATACCCGCGTAAATATCCTCTGAGTTCTCTCTAAAAATCACCATGTTGCAATCACCCGGATTTTTGACCGGGGAAGGAACGCCCTCAAACCACCGCACGGGTCGCAGACAGGTGTAGAGATCGAGCTCCTGCCTCAACGCAACGTTAAGCGATCGGAAGCCACCGCCGACTGGCGTTGTGAGCGGCCCCTTTATGGCTACGCTATAGGTTTTAATGGCGTCGAGCGTCTCTTCCGGGAACCAATCACCGTCGTAGAGCTCAGCCGCCTTTTCGCCTGTGTAGATCTCCATCCACGAGATTTTGCGCACCCCACCATAGGCTTTGGCCACTGCCGCATCGACCACCGCAATCATGACCGGCGAGATATCCACCCCGATGCCATCCCCCTCTATGAAGGGAATGATGGGATTGTCGGGTACCGAGATACTGTTATCTTCGTTAACAATAATCTTCTCACCGGTCTCGGGTACTTGGATGTGTTGGTATGCCATTTTGGAACTCCCCAGAAATTACAAACTTTGCCCCTTTCAGAGGCACGGCCCACACACTCCAGCCCAACCCATGGGCCGGAATTGAAGTGCAGCGTGGCTAGGCGCCTATTTTAACATCAAATCCGTCACACTATGCGAATGTCCCCCGTTATTCTGTTCAACAAGCCGTTTCAGGTGCTCAGCCAGTTCACCGATACAGATCGGCCCCATGCGCCGCGGGCAACGCTGGCGCAATTTATGCGCGCGCCGCATTTCCGCGCCGCTGGTCGCCTTGATTATGACTCGGAGGGTCTCCTTGTACTCACAGAGAACGGTGTATTACAGCAGCGTATTACCCATCCCCGGGGCAAGCTCTGGAAGTGTTACTGGGTCCAGGTCGAAGGCAATATCAATGACGACGCTTGCGCCCAGTTATCTCGGGGCGTGCTCTTGAAAGACGGCATGACGCTTCCTGCTCGAGCCCGTCCCATGACGCCGCCGTCACTCTGGCCCCGCGTGCCGCCTATCAGGGAAAGAAAATCGATCCCCGACTCTTGGTTGGAAATCAGTATCAGCGAGGGACGTAATCGGCAAATCAGAAGGATGACCGCCGCCGTTGGTCACCCCACATTGCGGCTTATCCGCATTTCGGTGGGGCCGTGGCACCTAGAGAGCCTGCAGCCGGGCGAGTACCGCACGGCTTCATCGGAGTTGCCCGCCGTTGACCCCGACTAACGCTACCATCATGCTGACGCCTCTGCTTTAGGCGGCTCGGAACCTTACTCTTGGATTCTATCGAGAAAAAGCAACTTCAGACCGTAATCGTGGGCATGTCCGGCGGCGTTGACTCATCTGTTGCTGCGCTTTTGCTGCTCGAGGCCGGTTATCGCGTGGAGGGGCTGTTTATGAAGAATTGGGAGGAGGACGACGGCACCGAGTACTGTACCGCGCTTTCCGATCTCGCTGACGCCCAGGCGGTCGCAGACATGCTCAAAATTCCACTTCACAGCGCGAATTTTGCTGCCGAATATTGGGATGACGTGTTCGCCCACTTTCTGTCTGAGTATCGCGCCGGCAGGACGCCGAACCCCGATATTTTATGTAACCGAGAAATTAAATTTCGCGCCTTTCTTGACTATGCCACGCATCTTGGCGCCGACCTCATTGCCACCGGACACTACGTACGCACGGATCAGCGAGGAGGAAAAACACGACTCAAGAAGGGCCTGGACGGCAACAAGGATCAGAGCTACTTCCTGCATCAAGTGGATCACAAAGCCCTCGCAAAGACGCTGTTCCCCGTGGGTGATGTCGACAAACAAACCGTTCGAAAAAAGGCTACCGAGGCGGGCTTTACCAATGCCAGGAAAAAAGACAGCACTGGCATCTGCTTTATCGGTGAGCGCCGCTTTCGTGATTTCCTTAAACAGTACATACCCGCGCAACCGGGCCCTATTGTCACCATTGACGGCGAGTCTGTGGGCGAGCACGAGGGCTTGATGTACCACACGATCGGTCAACGACAAGGACTTGGAATTGGCGGACTCGCCAATCACGCCGAAGCGCCTTGGTACGTGATCGATAAGCAAGTAGCGCAGAACACGCTGGTCGTGGCACAAGGGGCTGAGCACCCGAGTCTGTTTCACCAGCACTTGAAATCCTCTGGAGTTTTGTGGGTTGGCGGGACTCCGCCATCAATGCCACTCCGTTGCCACGCCAAAATTCGCTATCGGCAGCCCGACCAGCGCTGCCTTGTCACCGGGACGGGGCAGGATTACGAGGTGGTATTCGACCAGCCACAGCGAGCCATAACGCCGGGACAGTCAGTTGTTTTTTATGACGGGGACATTTGCCTTGGGGGCGGTGTGATTGAGCGTGCGTCATGACTCAGCGCCCACTTAAAGAGCAGCGAACCCTCGCCCTTGCCGGCGTCGCCCAAGCGGCGCGCATTGTCGATGTAGCTGCCAAAACGGGGAGCTGGCCCACGCCGTTCGCCGAGGCCTCCATTCACTCCCTTTTTTGCTTTGACCCAGACGCGGTGGATGCGGTTTTTGGAACGCCACAGGGCATTCGGTTGGGGCTTGAACAGCTCGCCGCCTGCTTACAGCTGTCTCAGGATCAAGCGTCGGCCGACACGCTGCGCTACACATTAGCCATGCTACAACTGGAAAAACGATTTGCTCGGAGGGAGGACTTACAGGCCATTGTCCATTCTCGACTCAAGCATACCGCTTATAAGGCAGAAAACTTTTCAAATGATATTAGTAGTTTGAGTGCAAATATTTCGGCTATTTATCAAGATACGTTGAGCACCCTTCCCTATCGCATCAAGGTAACAGGTAGCGCTCAGCACCTGAATAATCCGCAAGTCGCGGATGTGGTTCGCACGCTTCTACTGTGTGGCGTGAGGGCGGCATTTCTATGGCGCCAGCTGGGGGGATCCCGCCTCAACTTAATGCTGTCCCGCGGGTCAATCCGCGAAACCGCGGCACGGCTCGCACGCGAGCTTGGCACCGTGCTCTCCTAGCGCGCCAGCGGCGAAAACGTCGCGCTGGCAATCTTGCCATTGGACGGCGATGGTCTTGAGGGGGCGTGGTAAACTGACCTTTTTTTCGGGTCACCCATATGACAGATCATCGGCTCACCGCACTTTCTCCACTCGATGGACGGTATTGCGAGAAGGTGAACGCGCTCAGGCCGATCTTCACGGAATTTGGCCTGAACAAGCGCCGCGTCACTGTTGAGATCGGCTGGCTCAAGATGTTAGCTGCCTGTCCAGAGATCGAAGAAATCCCACCGCTGACGCAGGGCGCGCTGAGGCGCCTGGATGCATTGCTGGACAATTTTGGGGAGGCAGAGGCCGCTCGCATCAAGGAAATTGAGTCAACAACTAATCATGATGTCAAAGCGGTCGAGTATTTTTTAAAAGAATCGATCTCAGATACTCCAGAACTCGCAGCGATCAGTGAGTTCATTCATTTCGCCTGCACAAGCGAAGATATCAACAACCTCTCCCATGCCCTGATGCTCCGAGACGGCCAAAAGGTAGTGGCCAGTGCCTTGGACAGCGTGCAGACCTTGGTGATAGCGCTCGCGCAGAGGCACGCTGAACAACCCATGCTATCGCGTACCCATGGGCAGCCAGCAACCCCAACCACGCTTGGCAAAGAGCTCGCCAACGTGGCTGCGCGGCTGGCGCACCAGCAGCAAGCGATAGCGAGCATTAAGCCCATGGGAAAAATTAACGGCGCCGTGGGCAACTACAATGCCCATCACGCGGCCTACCCCGAAATCGATTGGCCCGCCATTTCGCGCGATTTCCTATCTACGCTGGATCTGGCTTGGAACCCTTACACGACGCAGATTGAGCCGCACGACTATATGGCGGAGTATTTCCACGGGCTGATCCGCGTGAATACCGTTTTGATCGATTTTGCGCGAGACGTATGGTCCTATATTTCTCTGGGATACTTCACCCAAAAGGTGGTCGCTGGCGAAGTCGGCTCTTCGACAATGCCGCATAAGGTCAATCCCATCGACTTTGAAAATGCTGAAGGCAATCTCGGGTTAGCTAACGCCATACTGTCCCATCTGGCAGAAAAGCTCCCTATCAGCCGTCTACAGCGTGACTTGACCGACAGCACAGTGCTTCGCAATATGGGTGTTGCAATAGGCCACACCCTACTGGCACTAAGCTCTCTCGAGCGCGGCATCAATAAACTGGAAGCGGCCCCAGAACCCATGAATGCCGATCTTGATGCAAGCTGGGAAATCCTCGGCGAAGCGATACAAACGGTCATGCGACGCTATGGCATCCCTGAGCCTTATGAAAAGCTGAAAGCGCTCACGCGGGGTCAGCGGTTAACCCCTGAGGCTATTCACGATTTCATTTTAAGTCTCGAGATCCCAGAGGATGCAAGACAGCGACTACTGGCACTTAAACCGTCCACCTACCTTGGCTACGCAGCCAGTTTGGCTCGAGATATTGATACAGCGATCCGCTGAAATCTACCGCGACGGATGTGAGTAGGCGTCATGAAGCTGCCTATTTCTCAGACCGAGTTTCTCTGCGAGTACTGGCAAAAAAAGCCGCTGCTACTCCCTCAGGCTTTGCCGGGTTTCACTTCACCTCTCTCAGCAAATGAGCTCGCAGGCTTCGCAATGGAGGCGTTCGTCGAGAGCCGCATAATTGCGAAATGTCGAGGCGCCTGGACACAGCAGCAAGGACCATTTTGTGCTGAAGATTTCCATCGGGAAGACGAGTGGACGCTCTTGGTGCAGGGAATGGACCAATGGCATGAGGGTGTGTCTGCACTGCGCAGCCACCTCGACTTTTTGCCGCGCTGGCGCTTTGACGACATCATGATCAGCTATGCGGTCGAGGGGGCCGGCGTTGGTCCTCACTTTGATCGTTACGATGTTTTTCTGCTGCAGGCAGACGGATGCCGAGAGTGGCGAATAGGCCACCACTGCGGCGAGGACACGCCCTTAATAGAGGCTAATGGCCTGACGTTAATTCCCGAATTTGACCCCTGTGATACCTATTTATTGTCACCGGGAGACATACTTTATGTCCCGCCCGGGATTGCACATTGGGGTATTGCTCGAGGTGAATCGCTAACATTCTCCCTGGGATTCAGGGCCCCATCGATTGCGGATTTGTTGGCAAGACGCGTTGATAACCTACTTGAGCAACTGGCCACAACATCCCTGCTTGAAGACATTCCCGATATGTTACCGGCGAGGCCCGGTGAGATTACAGTTGAGCATATACGCAATGCTAAAGACGCACTCGCCAACGCCTGCGATGCGCTTGATGACGACCGGTGGTTTGGCGAGATTGTTACCCGCAATCACAGAACACACACCGATGATGTGTCAGATTCAACGCTGCCGCTGACAGGGCCCTTCGTGCGCCTGTCTGGGAGCGCGCGCGTTGCGTGGACCTCGCGCAAGCAGCATCTGAATGTTTTTATCAATGGTGAAACTTTTATTGTCCCCTCAAGCGCGATTCAGAATCTCGAGGCACTTTGCCGTCAGGAAGCCGTGGCGCTCGCCAGCCTCACTGATTCAGACGATGAGCTACTGAGCGCGCTGAAGGAAATGGGTGCGCTAGAAGACTGCGACAGATAAAAGGCTTAAAAACGCAAACGTCGCCACCGGGGTTGGACAGTATTTCCAACGATAAGAATCAATGCCCGCTTGTGGGGCGACAACTCTCAAATCAACCCAAGGTTTCGCTATTCAACTCTGGTGTCAATACCGCGCCGAGATGGCTAATCACGTCTGTCGCTATCAAGCCCACTCCATGTTCACGCCAAGCACGATCACCGGCATTTGCGTGCACTACTGCCCCGCCCAATGCAGCCAGCGGTGCTTCATGACCTTGACCCATAAGGGCGCCGACAAGCCCCGCAAGCACATCGCCCATACCTCCCGTTGCCATACCCGGATTGCCCGCCGTGCAAATATTCGCAGCGGCATGCTCATCACAAGAGGCGACGATTGTCCCCGCACCTTTCAAAATAATGACGCTTTCATGTTGCTTGGCGAGGCGTTTTGCCCAGTAGATTCGATCGGACTCGATATCCGCGATACCTACCCTTGCGAGCCTTGCGGCTTCACCAGGATGCGGCGTCAACACACTGCCGTTACCAACGCGAGGAAAAGATGGGTCGTCCGCCAACAAGTTCAACGCATCCGCATCAAGAACGAGGGGCTTTTTGCTCTCCAGCGCTAGCCTGAGAGTAGCGCTCGACCAATCATCTACTCCAAGGCCAGGCCCTATTACCACGACTGATGCGCGTTCCAACAGCGGATAGAGGCTCTCCGGCACGTCGATATCGCGCGCCATGATTTCAGGATGACGCGCAAGCGCAGCGCAGAGGTTCGCGGCGCGCGTAGCCAGCGTGACCAAGCCGGCGCCACCCCGAAGTGCTGCGGCAGCTGCCAGAATTGCCGCGCCACCCATACCAACATTGCCACCCACAACCAGAACATGACCGCATAAACCTTTATGCGCGCTAGGTTTACGAGACTTCAGCAAGGCCTGTGGAAGATCGGATGCCCAGCTCACAGCCGTTGCGGGAGTCGCCCGTACAATGGAGCGAGGCGTTCCCAAGGTGTCGAGACTGAGGTCTCCGATGACGTCTGGTCCTCGACCCGTCAATAGTCCCGGCTTCATAGCAATAAATGTGATGGTTGCCTGAGCTTCAATGACTGAGGAATCGGCCGCGCCCGTATCGGCGTTAAGACCACTGGGCACATCAAGGGAAAGCACGGGAATAGACGCTCGGTTGACGGCATCTATGAGCGCCGTAAAGCCAGGGCGCGCCGGGCTGCGGATGCCAATCCCGACAAGTGCGTCGATTACGACGTCATACTGTGATGCAGGATCTGCACAATCCAACCAAGCATCACTGGAGGTCGGATCTTCGGGCGCAATAGCGCGCCAGGCGTGATAGGCCAGCTGCGCGGCACCGTCAATTCTCTCCGGCTCTCCGAAAAGGAAAACATCAACGTTCAAACCGGAGGCCAGCAACAATCTCGCTACAACCCAGCCATCACCGCCATTGTTGCCGGTACCACACAAAACGGCTATTTGGCTGGCTGCTGGCCAGCGTCGCCGCAGGAATTCGAACGCAGCGGTTCCCGCACGCTCCATCAGATCAAGTTCACTTAATCCTTGCGCCTCGGCCGAACGTCGATCCAGATCGCGCATGGCAGAGGCACTGAAACAGAGCCCTGCAAAATGCCGTGTCACGCCGCCCTGCTGTTTCTTGGGCGAAAGCGTTGATCGTTCTGTTTTCATTGCCCGGTCCGATGAGGAAGCTGAAAGTTTTACTGTCTCGAGAGCGACAAGACGGCTTGTGCTGCAGCCAAAGGGGACTGTTTTGCTGCGATTACTGCCGCTTCAATCGCGGGAAGGGCAGCACGCACTTCGGGGTGTTTAGACAGGGAAGCCCGCAAGAGCTCGTCAATCAGCTGCCGCATCCAGGCAAGATTCTGATCAGCTCTCGCCTGCTCGAATCGTCCATCATCTTTTGCGGCCGTAGCGTAGTCTTGTATTGTTTCCCACACTTCAGATATGCCCTCGCCATGAAGTGCCGAGCAAGTCATGACCCGAGGCTCCCATGCCGCACCATGATTGAGCAACGACATTGCGCCACGGTAGTGCTGCTGAGTGGTCTTCGCCAACGCCGCACTCGCGCCATCTGCTTTATTGACGACAATCGCATCGGCGAGCTCCAGTATGCCTTTTTTGATGCCTTGTAATTCGTCGCCGCCGCCAGGAAGCATTAACAATAAAAAGAAATCAACCATGCCTGCGACTTGATGCTCTGACTGACCCACGCCAACGGTCTCGACAATAATAATGTCAAACCCTGCTGCCTCGCACAGCAGCAGTGACTCGCGCGTTTTGAATGCAACACCACCGAGAGCCTGACCCGCGGGAGACGGTCTGATGAACGCTTCATCACGTCTCGACAAAACTTCCATGCGGGTCTTGTCACCCAGAATAGAACCGCCGGCAACGGGAGAGCTTGGATCAACAGCGAGCACAGCCAAGCGATGCCCTTCATTAATCAGGTGCTGACCAAATGCCTCAATAAAAGTGGATTTTCCCACCCCGGGGACGCCTGTGACGCCAATGCGAACGCTATTACCGGTATGCGGCAACAGCTCCCCCATCAGCACCTGCGCCGCGTCTCGATCCTGTTCCCGCTGGCTTTCTACCAGCGTAATGGCTTTGGCCAGCGCGCGCCGATCGCCGGCAAGGATACGCTCAGCTGTTGGCGTTGATGGCATCGAGGACCTTTCGCGCCGCCTCTGGGATCGGGGTGCCCGGACCAAAAATCAGGGCGACACCGCGCGCCTCAAGAAACGCATAATCCTGCTGGGGAATCACACCACCGGCAATGACAATAATGTCATCTGCTCCCTCAGCTTTAAGGGCTTCGATTAATTGCGGCACCAGTGTTTTATGACCCGCCGCAAGCGACGAGGCGCCCACAACGTGCACGTCATTTTCAATGGCCTGCCTTGCAACCTCCTCCGGGGTGGAAAACATGGGAGACAAATCCACGTCAAAGCCTACGTCAGCAAACGCAGTCGCAACGACTTTTGCACCTCGATCGTGTCCATCTTGCCCCATTTTGGCAACCAACATTCTGGGTCTGCGACCGTGTCGCTCGACAAATGCGTTGATGTCCATCGAGATACCCTCCCAATTCGCGTCCTCCGCGTAGGCAGCCCCGTAAACGCCCGAAACTGTCTGCGCATGGGCTACAAAGCGACCATAGACTTCCTCGAGGGCATCGGAAATTTCTCCGACCGTCGCCCTGCAGCGCGTTGCCTCGATTGCCAGTTCCAACAGGTTGCCACTACCCGACTCCGCAGCCATCGTCAGCGCCTGCAAAGCCGAGGTGACGCTGTCTTCATTCCGGGCAGCGCGAATACTGGCGAGCCGCGCAAGCTGGGACTCACGCACCTGCTCGTTATCGATTTCAAGAATATCAACCGCATCCTGCTCGTCTATCTGGAACCGGTTCACGCCCACAATCACGTCTTCTCCGCGATCAATCCGCGCCTGCTTCTTAGCGGCCGCTTCCTCAATACGCAGTTTCGGCAGCCCGCTCTCGATGGCCTTGGCCATGCCACCGAGCTCATCAATTTCCCGCATTAACTCACGTGCTTTTTCCGCCATGTCGTAGGTAAGCTGCTCCATCATGTAGGAACCACCCCACGGATCGACCACCTGACCAATACCTGTCTCTTCTTGCAGAATGAGCTGGGTATTGCGCGCGATCCTCGCGGCAAAATCCGATGGCAAGGCGATCGCTTCGTCCAGCGCATTGGTATGCAGAGACTGCGTGCCACCAAAAACCGCTGCCATGGCTTCAATGGTGGTCCTGACGATGTTGTTATAGGGATCCTGCTCGGTCAGGGACCAGCCGGAGGTCTGGCAATGGGTGCGCAACATCCCGCTCTTGGGATTCTGGGGCTTGAAAGTCGCCACGATCTCGGCCCACAGCAATCGCGCCGCGCGCATCTTGGCAATCTCCATATAGAAATTCATACCAATACCCCAGAAAAAACTGAGGCGCGGGGCAAAATCGTCGATCTTCAACCCTGCTGCAATGGCCGTTTTGATGTACTCCTGACCGTCGGCCAGCGTATACGCGAGCTCGAGCGCCGCATTGGCGCCCGCCTCCTGCATGTGATAGCCAGAAATGGAAATGGTATTGAATTTCGGCAAATTGGCTGAGCAATAGGCAATGATGTCGCCGATAATG
>DFQW01000067.1:0-15866 GCA_002377985.1 Halieaceae bacterium UBA3479
AGCAGCAGCCCCTAAAAAAGTGGCCGCCAAAAAAGCTGCCGCGAAATCGCAACCCAAATTAGCCAGAGCGGTTGGCGCATTACAAAAATTTGATGACTTCAAACCGTATAAGCCGGGGCGCGGTGAAAGCTACATGAACGACGAGCAAATTGAGCATTTTCGTGGCATTTTGCTCAATTGGCGCGGAGAGCTTGTTGATGAAGTCACGCGAACGGTGTCCCACATGAAGGACGAGGCGGCGAATTTTCCAGACCCCGCGGACCGAGCAACGCAAGAGGAAGAATTCAGCCTCGAACTGAGAACCCGAGATCGAGAAAGAAAGCTGATCAAGAAGATCGATTCAACGCTGGATCGTCTGCAGAATGACGATTATGGCTATTGCGACGCCTGCGGTATTGAGATCGGGATTCAACGCCTGGAGGCCCGGCCTACAGCGACATTGTGCATCGACTGCAAAACCCTGGCTGAAATTAAGGAAAAACAGGAACTGGGTTGAACGGCCCGGGTTCAATTTGAGCTCAAGCACCTACCGGGGAAGGTTCGCCCCTTCGCCAACAGGCCCGCTGCACCTCGGCTCGATGGTCGCCGCGTTAGCTAGTTTTCTGGACGCACGAAAAAACGGGGGCGCCTGGCACCTCCGCATAGACGACATTGATCCACCGCGAGAAGTCCCTGGTAGCGTGGAGAGCATCCTCTCCACCCTCGCCGTCCACGGTCTGCATTGGGACGGGCCGGTGCGCTATCAGTCTCAATCGTCGCCAGACTATGAGCGCGCCTTGGGGCAGCTCGAGGCTGATGGGTGGCTTTTTCGCTGCCTCTGCACACGTAACGATCTCAAAACACACGGCGCGTGTGGGCAAAACTGCCGCGGGAAAGTTGTCGATGTCAACGCGCCACACAGCCTCCGCGTAATTGTGTCGGTTAGCGACATGTCAGGGTTTAATGACGGCTTTCTTGGATTTCAGTCCGCACTGGGTCGCCAGATACCGGATGACTTTATTGTGCGACGACGCGACGGCCTCTTTGCCTACCAACTTGCGGCCGCCATTGACGACGCCGTACCCCGTCACACCCACGTGGTAAGGGGTGCCGACCTCTTAGAATCAACCCACCGACAACGTTGGTTGCATCAGATACTTGGGTTAACTTCCCCCCATTATGCCCACGTCCCTGTCATAGTCGACGAGAACGGTAATAAATTGAGCAAACAAACTGGGGCCGAGGCTATTAATCTCTCAACACCCATCGCCACCCTGCGCCGCTGTCTTGCGCACTTGTCCCAGACACCACCCCCACCCTCTGCGCTATCGATTGAAGATATCCTCGACCATGCAACGGCTTACTGGACTGGCACTCTCTGAGCCTTGTCGGTAGCATACAATGTTACTTTTTCACTCGCCCGGTGACACCAGAAGGTTACACTGCGCGACACAATTGATGTGGAACACGGCATGCGGATACGTCTGATCGACTCCTGCCCCAAACTGTGCGAAGACATTCGAATTGCAATGGCCGCACACCACATAGACGTGGTGACCGACACTCAACTCGATCCTGAAGGCCGCGAATGGCTGGGGGGGGAATGCGAACTGGTGGTCATTGGCGACCATGACGGTGACAAAAACCCAGAGATGTTGCGTCGCGCCTGCTGGCCGACCCCGCTAGCACGCTTGTCAAATCCGGCTGACACCCATGCGACATTGGCCGCAGGTAGAGAGGGGGCACTGGATATCCATGACCGCTCCGCATCCGTTCAGCAAGTCACGCAATGGCTGAAGCAACTGTGCAGTGAACTGGCCACACCAAAGGCTGAGCCTCCCCGGGGGAAAGAATTCCGAAGCACGAGCTGTGCGGCAATGCGGGCTTTGCAGAGCATGATCCTGCGCGTAGCGCAAACTGATTCAACCGTACTGATAACTGGCGAAACCGGAACCGGGAAAGAACTGGCCGCGCGGCAAGTGCACGCCGCCAGCAAGCGTCGGAGCGCACCTTTGATTACAGTCAACTGTGCGGCTATTCCCGACACGCTGATTGAGTCCGAGCTCTTTGGCTACGAAAAAGGCGCTTTTACCGGGGCTACGAGTAATCGTATCGGACTGATCGAGGCGGCTGACGGAGGCACGCTGTTCCTTGATGAGATCGGTGAACTGCCATTAGCTGCTCAGGCTAGATTGCTGCGATTCTTGCAGGAAGGGGAAATTCGTCAAATCGGCTCAGTGTCGACCAAGCGCGTCAACGTCAGGATTATATGTGCCACCCACCGGGATCTCGCCCAGTTGGCCGCCAAAAACGATTTTCGACAAGATCTTTTCTACCGCATCGATGTATTGCGCCTTGATATACCGCCTTTGCGCGACCGGGCAGAAGATATAACGGAAATGGCGCAATGGTTCGTCGAGCAGTTAGCTTTCAAGCTCGGCATTCCCTCCAGACCCATAAGCACCCAAAGCCAGCGCCTCATGACCGACTATCGGTGGCCCCGGAATGTCAGGGAGCTGCAGAATGTGATTGAAAGGGCACTGGTGATATCCAGCGGCCCAAACTTGGAGATTGATTTGCCCGACGACGCGCCCGGTGCCAGCGCCGATGCCAAAGAAACACCGCCCGCGTCCGAATCCACGCCGCCTATGGAAGCTGGCGAAGAGCTCTCTCTGGAAGACTATTTTCAGCGCTTCGTGCTTGAACACCAGGAAGCGATGAATGAGACCGAGTTGGCGCAAAAACTGGGTATTAGCCGCAAATGCCTTTGGGAGCGGCGGCAGCGGTTTGGCATGCCCCGCAGCAAGCAAAAGTCGGCGTGACAAAGGCCCTCCGGTGCAGATTCGTAACACCCAAGTGCAGATAGGTAACAATATGGGCGATGGTGCGGTTGGAAATCGAGCCAAAAAATGAACAACTACTTGTTTATCAAACATTTTCTTAAAGTGGCATACACCCTGCAGTTTTTGAGTCAGAGTCGAAATAAGAAAAACCGGCCTAATAAAAATAACGATGTCATAACGGACCTGGGTGGGGGAGGAAACTTCCCCATGTTTCTTTATGCGTCCCGCATTTATTCGCGGTCGCCTTGGGATCTGCGGGCCGGCCTGCACATAACCACCCACAACAGCCACGCACGTCCCTTTGTCCAAAGGCCAGTGAGCCTCTAGGATGCCAACACCGCGGGCCGCTAACACGACCATCGACACCACAGCGTTCTCCAAGGGAGCCCTGCACGTCGTTGCACATCTGCAGCGCGCTGGTTTTGAAGCCTATGTGGTGGGCGGCGCGATTCGTGATCTACTGTTGGGCGAACACCCCAAGGATTTCGATGTCGCTACCAACGCAACACCTGCGGAGATCCGGCAATGCTTTCGCAATGCAAGAATCATTGGACGGCGTTTCCAAATCGTCCATGTCAGGTGCGGCGCCGAAATTATTGAGGTGACCACCTTCCGCGGCAACCATGATGCCGGCCAACCATCGCAAGCCGCTCGCGCTGCGCACTCGGGCCGCCTTTTACGCGATAACGTATACGGCACCCTTGAAGAAGACGCCCTTCGCCGCGACCTGACCATCAACTCGCTGTACTACAACACAACGACCAACCAACTGATTGATTTTCTGGACGGCGCTGACGATATTGCAGCGCGCATTATTCGGATCATCGGAACGCCACTGGCGCGCTACACCGAGGATCCGGTCAGGATGCTAAGGGTCATCCGTTTTGCCGCCCGGCTGGGATTTGATCTGGAGGGCGACACCGAGGCGGCTATCGGGCAAGCCCGTCACTTGCTCGCGGATATCCCTGCTGCCCGGCTGTTCGATGAATGGCTGAAGCTCTTTATGAACGGGTTCTCTGAACCCACCTTTGTGCTGCTATCCCACTTCGAATTATTGGCGCCGCTGATGAGCGATAACATTGACGTTTGCTCAACGCAAAAGGGCAGCCTCGAATTGCAGAGAAAGGCGTTACGAAATACGGACCAGCGGGTCGCCGAGGGACGGCCGGTCACCCCTGCCTTCCTCTTGGCGGCACTATTCTGGCCTGCGGTAACGCATCGCTGTACTGCACTTATCGCAGCGGGCGAGACGCCTGTGCAAGCTATGCACAGTGCGGGTCAACAGATCGTACAGACGGCCTGTCAGCGCCTGACAGTGCCAAAACGTTTCTCACTGGCCATGCGGGATATTTGGGACCTTCAGCCGCGATTGGAGCGTATGCAGCCCAAAAAAGTGCGCGACTTGCTCGCTCACCGCTGGTTCAGAGCCGCATTTGATCTGCTCCTGCTCAGAGAGCAGACCAGCGATATGACATCTCGCTGCAGCGATTTCTGGGAACGGCAACAGGCCCAACACCCCGAAGCGGTTGGCAGTGGGCGCGGACAGCACGAAAAGCCGCCGGGACGTGGGCGTGGCCGGCGTCGCAGGCGGTCACCCAATCCGTGACCGGCATATTTGTGGGGCTGGGCTCCAATATTGAAGAACCGATAGCGCAACTTAGCGCCGCTTATGAACACATGCACCGGCACCCCTTACTCGAAGCAGCGGTCACGTCGAGCGTGTATGCGTCTTCACCCCTGGGACCTCAGGATCAACCCGATTTTTTTAACGCGGTGGTGCAAATCCACACCGCTCTGGAGCCGTTGGCGCTACTGGACACACTGCAGGAGATTGAGCAGAAAATGGGGCGGCGACCCACACGACGATGGGGAGAACGGTGTATCGATCTGGATCTTTTGCTTTTTGACGACCTGATAATGCGCGCCGAAAGATTGGATATCCCCCATCCGCGCGCTCGCGAGCGTCGCTTCGTACTCGACCCACTCATTGAGCTCTTGGGGGCAGAATACGCGCTACCGGGTGAGGCGTCGCTCGGAGAGCTCCAATCACGATGCAGCGATCAGAGGATTCGCGTATGGTGCGAGTTTCCAAAATGACCGCGGCATCAGGAGAGCATGCTGTGCACCAGGAAGCGCCTTCAACCGGCTTTACGTTGCGCGGGCGAGCAGTACCATCCTACATTGCCATCGAAGGGCCTATCGGCGTGGGAAAAACGACGCTGGCGCGTCGCATCGCCGAGACCTTCGCTCACGACCTCTTATTGGAAGAGGCCGAGTTGAACCCTTTTTTATCCCGTTTTTATCAGAACCGGCAGCAAACCGCTCTGGCCACACAGTTGTTCTTCCTCTTCCAGCGAGTGCAAAAAATAACCGAACTCAAGCAACGGGATATGTTTGACCAAAACCGCGTGGCGGATTTTGTGTTGGAAAAAGATCCGCTATTCGCAAAGGTCAATCTCGACGCCGACGAATATGCGCTGTACCAAAAAGTCTTTGAGAAAATGCGCGTAGACGCCCCGCTTCCCGATCTTGTCATCTATCTTCAGGCTAATCCCGATCGCCTGATGGAAAGAATCGAGAAGCGGGGAATTGACGCAGAACGACTCATCGACCGAACCTACCTTGAGCAGCTGAATGAGGTATACAGCGAGTTCTTTCTCTACTACGATTCCGCGCCGCTACTCATCGTTAATGCCAACGATATTGACCTCACTCGGGGTGACAGAGATTATGAACAGCTCATCGATTACATGCTGGACATTAAAAAAGGTCGCCACTACTTCAACCCCACTTTTTTTAGCTGATTAGCACCTGCCTGTGAGTGGCCGGGAGTCCGCCCTATGAAGAAACGCATCACCATAAGCACCCTCGACGCAATGAAAGCGTCGGGAGAAAAGTTTGTGATGATCACCGCTTACGACGCGACCTTTGCCAGGCTTGCAAGTGAAGCGGGAGCAGAAACGATCCTCGTTGGGGATTCGTTGGGCATGGTGTTACAGGGGCACGAAACCACGATTCCCGTATCCCTTGATGCCATGGCTTATCACACCGAGTGTGTTGCGCGAGCGCGCCCCCACTCGTTGATCGTCGCGGACTTGCCCTTTATGAGCTTCTCCAATTCGGACGACACGCTTCACGCCAGCACCCGCCTCATGCAGGCCGGCGCACAAATGGTCAAGCTAGAGGGCGGTACCTGGCTCAGCGACAGTATTCACCGACTGGTCGAGCGCGGCGTGCCGGTCTGCGCCCACCTCGGACTGACACCACAGTCGGTGAATGTCTTTGGCGGCTACCGCGTACAAGGTCGCACGCCCAAAGAGGCCAAATCAATCTTGGCTGATGCCGTAGAGATTCAGGACGCCGGCGCAAGCCTGCTGGTTCTCGAGTGCATACCTGCCGAGCTGGCTACCGATATCTCGTCTAAGCTTGATATTCCCGTGATCGGCATCGGCGCAGGCAGTGGCACTGATGCGCAGGTACTGGTACTCCATGACATGTTGGGGATGACCGAGTCGGCACCCAAGTTTGTGCAAAATTTTATGGAAGGGGCGCCGTCCATTCAGGCCGCGCTACAGGCGTTTGTAGACGCGGTCAAATCGGGAACCTATCCTCGAGAAGAGCACACCTACTCCTAGGCACCCCTTGTGATTATCGCCGCTGATTCACAGGCATTGCGGGACAGACTCAACGCGCTGAGAGTCGATAACGCTACGGTTGGATTTGTGCCGACCATGGGCAATCTCCATGCGGGTCATCTGTCACTCATCGAGCAGGCACGAAGCGTCGCTGACGTTGTTGTTGTCTCGATCTTTGTTAACCCGATGCAATTTGCTGCCCATGAAGACCTTGATACCTACCCTCGCACCCTCGAGGCGGACCTCTCAGCGCTGCGTGAGGTCAAGGCCGATCTGGTGTTCACGCCCAGTACCTCTGATATCTACCCTCACGGCAGCGAAAACGAGACAACGATTCATGTGCCAATTCTGGGAGAGGCGCTTTGCGGAAAAGAGCGCCCCGGTCATTTTGATGGTGTCTGTACCGTCGTGTACAAACTGTTTCAGCTGGTCAAACCTGACGTCGCGATTTTTGGCGAGAAGGACCTTCAGCAGCTCCTGATCATCAAAAAAATGACGCGAGATTTGGCTTTACCCATCGATATTCAGAGTGGCGCAACGCGACGCGCTGCCGATGGTCTTGCGCTGAGCTCACGCAACCAATACCTCACCCCGGATCAGCGAGCGATTGCGCCCTTACTGTGGCAAACCTTACAGCACTGCGCCGACAGGCTCACCAAGACACCCGCAGATGAGGTAGCGCTGATGCTCGCAACCGCACGAAACAAGATTGCGCAAGCCGGGTTCTCGCTTGACTATCTGGAGCTGAGGTCGCTGGCGACACTCACGACTGTCTCCGATACGAGCGTCGACTGTGCGCTCTTTGTGGCAGCGCGCCTCGGCCATACCCGTCTGATCGACAACATCCAGATTTGCGCCCGCTAGAGGTGCCCTGAGGACACAGGGACACGAATTTCCTCGACCAGCTGCTGCACTTCTGCTGGCGGCGGACGGGTGATGCGCGTTACCCCCAGCGTGACAGCGAAATTCACCATGGCGCCGACCACCCCAAAGGCATTGGGCTCAATTCCAAAAAACCAGTTGGGTGGCAGATCACCGAGAAATTGTGTCCCGGGGATGAACATGATGCCTTTGTGCTGAAACACATAGGTCAACGTGACCCCCAGCCCCGCCAACATACCCAGTACTGCGCCCTCACGGGTCACCCGCTTGGAGAAAATACCCAACAAGAGCGCAGGAAACAGCGAGGACGCCGCCAAACCAAAAGCCAACGCCACTGTGCCCGCCGCAAACCCGGGCGGATTCAATCCGAGATACCCCGCACCGAGGACCGCCGCCGCCATCGCCAGTCGCGAAGCCATCAATTCCTGGCGCTCGGAAATATCAGGCATAAAGGTTTTTTTAAGCAGGTCATGGGATATCGCCGACGAGATCGCCAGCAAGAGTCCAGCAGCAGTTGAGAGCGCTGCAGCAAGCCCTCCGGCGGCGACCAGCGCAATTACCCAATGGGGCAACTTGGCGATCTCCGGGTTGGCCAGTACCAGAATATCGTTATCCAACGTCACCAACTCATTTGTCTCCGGGTCAGCAGCATATTGGATTAGGCCGTCACCATTTTTATCCTCAATCGCCAAAAGTCCTGTTCGCTCCCAGTTCCTGAACCACTCCGGGCGCTCCTCAATCGCCAGATATTGGCCAGGCTCGGGCTGCAGCGTCTGCAAAATATTGAGCCGCGCCATGGCAGCTACCGCCGGCGCAGTGGTATACAAAATCGCAATGAATACCAGGGCCCATCCCGCAGACGTTCGCGCTGCACTCACCGTGGGCACAGTGAAAAACCGGATAATCACGTGGGGCAATCCGGCAGTGCCGATCATAAGAGACGCCGTAAAGGCCGCCATATTGAGCGTGCTGCCCCGTACCGAGGTGGTGTATTCCTGAAAGCCGAGATCTACGAGCGTTTGATCCAGTTTTTGCAAGAGATAAGTGCCATCTGCCAGCGTCGAGCCCAATCCCAGTTGGGGGATAGGCTGACCTGTCAGTTGCAAGCTGATAAATATAGCGGGCACCGTATACGCAAAAATGAGCACGCAGAACTGCGCTATTTGGGTGTAGGTAATCCCCTTCATACCGCCAAGGACCGCGTAAAAGAACACAATAACCATGCCCGAGAAGAGACCGGTCTCATAGTCCGTCTCGAGGAAACGGGAGAAGGCGACACCAATCCCTTTCATTTGACCAATCACATAGGTCACCGAGCAAATGATGAGGCACACGACTGCGACCACGCGGGCGGTGTCGGAGTAATAGCGGTCGCCAATAAATTCGGGCACGGTGAACTTGCCGTACTTCCTCAAGTAGGGCGCAATCAGCATGGCAAGGATGACGTACCCGCCGGTCCAGCCCATCAGAAAAACGGAGCCCCCGTATCCGTTATAGGAGAGGCCGATCAGCCCCGCCATGGAAATAAAAGAAGCCGCTGACATCCAATCGGCGGCAGTAGCCATCCCATTGGCCACGGGATGAATGCCCTTGCCCGCTACATAGAATTCTTGTGTGGTTCCTGCCCTGGAACGGATCGCGATCAGAATATAGAGGGCAAATGAGGCGCCCACCACCCAATAGGTTGTCTCGGTGAGCGTCACGCCTGTGGCTCCTCAAGACCGAGGCGTTTCTCCAACCGCGCCATGACCCTCGCGTAGACAAAAATTAAAACAATAAACCCGTAGATAGCACCTTGCTGAGCAAACCAGAACCCTAACTTGAAGCCACCCAGCTGGAGCTGGTTCAAGGGCTCTACCCACAACACCCCGCAACCCAGACCCATCAGGAACCAGATGGCACCCAATATGAGCATCCAGCGACGGTTCTCACGCCAGTAGAGTTCGCGAAGCGCCTCAGGATTTTCCAGTTGCATGAAAGCCTCCCCGTCATGCTGGATTACATCGGGCCATGATAAACCGGCCTTTGAAGTAGTAACATCATATCCCTCGAGCGCTTGTCGGCTGCAGTCGGGGCTGGTCATCTTCAGTAGTGCTGAGCCCCCAGCCGAAAAACACGGTTGTTGTCAAAAACAGCGTCACTTAACATCGCGGTTCTCTCACCGATTGGACGCGACTGATGACAGAGTCGGCTACCTACCCGATCCCCGCCAGTTTCAGCGACGCTCACATCACCCCCGAGCGCTATCAGGCGATGTACCAACAATCCATGAAAGACCCCGACACTTTCTGGGCAGAGCAGGCCATGTTACTGGACTGGCATTCACCCTGGCGGGCCGTCTCCGAGACGGACTTGCGCACGGGAAGCGCTCGCTGGTTTGTAGGTGCCCAGCTCAATGTTTCCGTTAATTGCATTGATCGACACCTGCCAAAACGCGCCAACGAGATCGCCCTTATTTGGGAGGGAGATAACCCGGCAGACAGTAAATCCTTTACTTTTCAGGAGCTTAAAACGCAGGTATGCCGATTTGCCAATGTTCTGAGGGCGCAAGGCGTCAATAAAGGTGATCGGGTTTGTATCTATATGCCCATGATCCCCGAGGCGGCATTTGCCATGCTGGCCTGCAGTCGCATTGGCGCTATCCACTCTGTGGTGTTCGGTGGTTTCTCGCCCGAGGCGCTCAAGGATCGCATCAATGATTCGACTTGCATGCTGGTGATTACGGCGGATGAGGGTCTGCGCGGAGGCAAAACTATCCCACTAAAGGCCAACGTGGATGCCGCCGTGGCAGACACCGCGAGCGTTAAGGGCGTGGTCGTCATTCAGCACACCGGGGCAGACATTAACTGGCAATCTGGCCGCGACGTCTGGTATCACGAAGCAGCCACACTCGTCGATGACGACTGTGAACCGGAGTGGATGGACAGCGAGGACCCGCTGTTCATTTTGTACACGTCGGGCTCTACAGGAAAACCCAAAGGTGTTATGCACACAACCGGCGGCTATCTCCTCCAGGCCGCCATGTCGATGAAGTATGTCTTCGACTACCGTGAAGGAGAGACCTATTGGTGCACCGCGGATGTGGGCTGGGTGACCGGGCACACCTACATTGTCTACGGGCCATTGGCAATTGGTGCAAAAACGCTGATGTTCGAGGGTGTTCCGACCTACCCCCAAGCAGATCGGTTCTGGGCCGTCATCGCCAAGCACCAAGTCAATTTGTTCTTCACGGCGCCCACCGCGATCCGCGCACTACACAGCCTCGGCGATACGTGGGTGACGGGTCAGGATCGCAGCTCACTGCGTATCATTGGCTCGGTCGGGGAGCCAATCAACCCCGAGGCCTGGGAGTGGTACCACCGTGTCGTTGGGGAAGGTCGATGCCCCATAGTTGACACCTGGTGGCAAACAGAAACCGGCGGGGTCATGATTACGCCGCTCCCCGGCGCCCACGCGCTGAAACCCGGGTTTGCCAGTTATCCCTTTTTTGGCGTAGAACCCGCCTTACTAGACGAGAATGGTGCAGAAATTGAGGGGGCTGGTGCGGGGTACTTAGTGATCAAACGGAGTTGGCCCGCTCAGATACGAACGGTATTTGGCGATCACCAGCGCATGATCGATACCTACTTCACGACTTACCCCGGATACTACTTTACCGGTGACGGCGCCCTCAGAGACGAGGACGGCTACCTGCGCATCACGGGTAGGGTCGACGACGTGTTAAACGTCTCGGGCCACCGCATGGGAACAGCAGAGGTGGAAAGCGCGCTGGTACTCCACGAATCGATTGCAGAAGCAGCGGTTGTGGGTTTCCCCCACGACATCAAAGGCCAGGGCATCTACGCCTATGTCACGCCTATGACGGGCGTCGAAGACAGCGAATCACTCCGCGAGGAACTGGTTGCACTCTGTGTGCGCGAGATCGGCCCCATCGCCAAACCGGACCGGATTCAGTGGGCTCCCGGGCTACCCAAAACGCGATCCGGCAAAATCATGCGCCGCATTCTCAGAAAAATCGCTGAAAACGAACTGGAAAATCTGGGAGACACCTCCACACTTGCCGACCCGGCGGTCGTTAGTCAACTCATCAGTAATCGCGTCACCGGCTAAGAGCCTCCTTTATTAGGCATGCTCCTTTGCGCCCACGGGGCAAGGGCTCGTAACACCCCGGTTCTTATAATTTAAGGCAAAATTTTCACGCCTTTTGGACTGCGCGCAGAACGTGACTACAATATAATCAGAGCCGTCTCGGATTTCGCTGGTCTCAAACACTTACAACAGTATCTTATTCGGTGTCGGACATCTGGGGGAAAGTACCCACAGCGTTGCGCGAGCTATTTACTTAAAGCCACGGAGATAAATATGAAGTTTCCCATTCGTACACTCGCAGCCGCCGTTGCGACAGCCTCGCTGTTGCCCACCACGGTGGCATTTGCCCAAGACGAGAGCTTGACCGAAGAAGTTGTGGTCATTGGTACCCGGACCGAAGGACGCTCAGCGCTGGACTCACCGGCGCCAGTTGATGTCATTGGCGGTGAAACCATGAGCAATCAGGGCGACACTGACATGAGCAACCTGCTCCGGAACGTCGTCCCCTCCTACAACGTCAATGACCAGCCGATCAGCGACGCGGCCACCTTGATTCGTCCAGCCAACTTGCGCGGTCTGGCGCCCGACCACACCCTGATGCTCGTGAACGGTAAGCGACGGCATCGCGCCTCGGTGATTACCTGGTTGGGCAACGGCATATCCAACGGCTCACAAGGACCCGATGCCGCAGCCATTCCTGCACTGGGACTGAAGCGCATCGAAGTACTGCGTGATGGCGCGTCTGCCCAGTACGGTTCGGATGCCATTGCCGGCGTGATGAACTTTGTACTGAACGATGCCTCTGAAGGCGGTTCTTTGGAAGTGCGCTACGGCGAGTACAAGGAAGGTGATGGAGAGCAAACCACTATTGCGGGCAACATTGGTCTGCCGCTGGGAGAGAATGGCTTTCTGAATCTGACCGCGGAATGGGGTGAATCTGACCCAACTAGCCGTTCAGAACAGCGCGCTGATGCGCAGGGTCTGATCGATGACGGCTATCCGGGTGTTCCGGTACCGGCCATGATCTGGGGCCGACCCATCGTGAATGACGACATGAAGCTGTGGGCGAACTTTGGCGTTGACCTGAGTGACACCCTGGAGCTTTACGGCCACGCCAACTACAATAGCAAGGAAGTCGACGGCGGCTTCTTCTTCCGTAATCCCACGAACCGCGGAGCGGTTTACAGTGGAGATGGCGGCGCGACGCTGCTGATCGGCGACCTCACGCCCAATGATGGCGTCGGCTGCCCGGTAGTCACACTAAACGGCAATATCCCCGATCCGGCAGCCATGGCACAGGTCAAGGCGGATCCAAACTGCTTCTCTTTTCAGGAAACCATTCCCGGTGGATTCACCCCGCGCTTTGGTGGTGATGTCACGGACATGTCCTTCCTGATCGGGCTGCGGGGCGAAATTAACGACAACCTGCGTTGGGACGTCAGTGCCTATCGCGGAGAAAACGAAGCGGACTTCCACATCAATAACACGGTGAACGCTAGCCTCGGTCCAGATACGCCCCGGGACTTTGACCCCGGCCTCTACAAGCAGACTGACACCAACTTCAACGCTGACCTCAGCTGGACGGTATCAGATACGCTGAATGTCGGCTTTGGTGGCGAATACCGCAATGAGGAATTCGAAATCGGTCCGGGTCAGGTAGAGTCCTATACCGCGGGTCCTTTGGCCGATCAGGGTTTCAGCACCTCGTCCAACGGCTTCCCGGGCTTCCCGGCAGCCACATCGGGCACCTTCGATCGTGACAACTACGCGGTTTATATCGACGCGGAGTGGACCCCAACCGATAACCTCGTGACCCAAGGCGCCGTACGCTTTGAGGATTTCGATGATTTCGGCAGCACCACGAACTTCAAAGTGGGCGCCAACTGGGCCCTCAGCGATAACTTTGGCGTACGCTCAACCTACAGCACGGGCTTTAAAGCACCGACCCCAGGTCAGGCCAATGCGTCCAACACATCAACCGAGCTGATTAACGTCAATGGCGTGCCGACGCTGGTTAACAACGGTACGATTCCGGCGACCAGCCCGGTGGCGCTGTCAGTCGGCGGCAAGCAGCTCGAGCCTGAAGAGTCTACGAACTTCACCGCGGGTATCTACGCCACGTTGGGTAATTTTGAGATCACGGTCGATTACTATGACATCGACGTAGAAGACCGCATCAATCTGTCCTCAGAGGTTGTCCTGTCACAGGAGCAAATCGACCAACTGATCGCAGATAACGTGCCGGGCGCTGGCGATTTGACCCAGTTCCGCTTCTTCACCAATGACTTCGATACCAACACCCATGGCGTCGATATTGTTGTGTCGACCAACACCGAGTGGCTCGGCGGTACCACCGACTGGAATCTTGCTTTTAACAACAACAAGACCGAGGTCGAGCAGTACAACCCCGCCACAATCGGCGCAGGCCGTATTCGTCAGATCGAGCTGACCACGCCCGAGACCCGATGGAACCTGTCAGCCAACCACACGGTGGGCAATATGCGTTTCCTCGCTCGCGTCAGCTTCTATGATGACTGGTACGACAGCTTCGAAAATGACGTTTTTGGTACCGACGCCATTTTTGACAGCGAGTACCTGCTCGATCTGGAGTTCGAATACACGATCGGAGACCACCACAGCATCCTCGTTGGCGGGAATAACGTCTTTGACGAAAATGGCCAAAAGGCGACCGATGTGAATAACCTCGGATTTAATTCGGCCACGATCTTAGGTAACACCTACAGCCAGTATTCGCCCTTCGGTATCAGCGGCGCCTTCTGGTATGCACGTTACCGCTATAACTTCTAAATCGCGCTACTAGCGCTTTATGATTAGGGGGCCTTGATGGCCCCCTTTTTATTTGGTCCGTAGACCGCTTAATGTAAAGCTGGAGGGAAGTTCCGATTATGCGTGCACTCATCAGAAATACTGTGATGGTTATCGGCGCACTTACCGCCGGCTGCGACTTATCAACCGATACGCCTTCCACTGCAGATGTGGTCGTGATCGGCGACATCCATACCATGGACCCCAATCAACCCCTTGCTGAAGCCGTTGCCATCGTGGACGGCCGATTCCATTATGTTGGCAGCAAAAATGGCGCAATGGCGCATGTCAATGAAGGCACCGAGGTCATCGAACTCGGCAGCGCGGTGGGCTATCCCGGCCTGATTGATGCACACGTGCACATCGCAGGGATCGGATCGGCCATGCGCTCGGTGGATTTAACGGGTGCCGAGAGCTACGACGAGCTCGTGGTGCGGGTTGCAGAACGAGCAAAAATTACGCGCCCCGGCGCAACCATTTTGGGCAGAGGCTGGCATCAAAGCAAATGGCAACAAGCTCCCCTGGGGGGCCTGGATGGGGTTCCAACCCACCATGCCCTCTCCGCTGCCGTGCCTGATCACCCTGTCCTTCTTGAGCATGCCAATGGGCACTCCGTGCTACTCAACCAAAATGCCATGGATAAGCTGGGCGTCTCGTCCAGTACGATTTCTCCAGAGGGGGGCGTGGTCGTTTTTCGCGACGGACAGCCTACCGGATTGCTCCACGAAACTGCGATAGACCTCACGCTGCCTTTACAGCAGTACGATATTGATGCTGCCGTCGAATTGATTGATCTCGCGCAACGACATCTTCTCAGCCAGGGCATCACGACCGCACATGATGCCGGCGCTCTACGCGTTGATATTCAGGCTCAGGAACAGATGGCCCAGCGTGGAAGCCTGTCAATGCGACTCTATACAATGATCTCTGCCGCTGACACAGATGCTCTCGCGGAGTGGCTGAAGCGTGGCCCCCAAATTAATCTGGGCGATAATCGACTGACGGTGCGGTCTATCAAAATTCAGGCAGACGGCGCCCTGGGATCCAGAACCGCATGGCTACATGCACCCTATACAGACGCACCCGACACCAGCGGCGTGCTGACCTATGACTTGAATACGCTGAGCACCTTGATTGAACAAACGCGGAGCGACAACTGGCAGATCAACGTACATGCCATTGGTGACCGAGCGAATTCGGAGGTGCTCGATGTATTCGCCCCCTTTACCCAGAGATTGATCGATCATCGATTCAGAATAGAACACGCACAACATCTGGCGCCCGAGGACGCGCCCCGGTTTGGCGATCTGGGTGTCATCGCATCAATGCAGCCCATTCACTTGAGCTCTGATCGACCCTGGGCGATCGATCGACTCGGTCGCGAGCGCATTGAACAGGGCGCCTACATCTGGCAAGAGCTGCTGACCGAGGGCGTGGTGATAGCGTCTGGCACCGATGCCCCGGTAGAGCCCGTCAACCCGATTGCTAATTTTTATGCGGCAGTGACCCGCAAAACGCTGTTGGGCACGCCGCCAGATGGCTTCGAGGCGAAACAACGTCTCAGTCGATACGAGGCGCTGTACGCGATGACCATAGCTGCGGCCTTTGCAGG
>DFQW01000067.1:16123-37486 GCA_002377985.1 Halieaceae bacterium UBA3479
TGCGGCCTTTGCAGGATTCGAAGAGCAGGAGAAGGGCTCGATCGAGGTCGGTAAATTGGCAGATCTCACTGTATTGTCTCAGGACATTTTGGCGATACCCGAGGCGCAGATTCTGGATACCGAGGTTGTAATGACGGTAGTCGGTGGGAAAGTAATGTATCAGCAAGTAGGTCCGTGAGCTGCCGGCAGCGTCTCCATACCACTCTGAATGGCGGTGCTCGACCTGTCGGCAGCATCACTGCTGCCGGCGCAACCCTTAGCGAGGCAAAAAAAACCGCGGGCTATGCCGCGGCTCTTCTCTTGTGAGCGCCTCGCGAAGAGAGGCAGCCCCAATCCGGTTACTCCTGATCCAGAGATTCCGGTTCCGGTGAGTCTTCTG
Organism: Halieaceae bacterium UBA3479; assembly: GCA_002377985.1. Lineage (GTDB taxonomy): Bacteria > Pseudomonadota > Gammaproteobacteria > Pseudomonadales > Halieaceae > Luminiphilus. Next base: position 16,503 of record DFQW01000067.1, read on the forward strand.
CATCCACCGAATCTGCCGGCGCACTCGCCTCTGCCGCAACCTCGCGCATTGACAACTTGATGCGACCGCGCTGGTCCACATCCAACACCTTGACCTGCACTTGCTGACCCTCAGAGAGGTAATCGGAGACGTTTTCAACGCGCTCATCAGCGATTTGCGAGATGTGCACCAGTCCATCTTTGCCCGGCAGAATCGTCACAAAGGCACCAAAATCAACGATGCGCGCCACAGTGCCGGTGTAGATCTCTCCCACCTCTGCTTCCGCAGTGATCGCCATGATCATCTCGACAGCGGCATCACGCGCGGCTGCATTCTGACCAAACACCTTGACGGTACCGTCGTCATTGATGTCGACAGTCGCACCCGATTCTTCGGTGATCTGGCGGATAGTCGCACCGCCCTTGCCGATAATGTCGCGGATCTTGTCCTGATCGACCTTTAAAGTAGTCATGCTGGGCGCGTTCTCGGAGGTAATCTGGCGCGGCGCATCCAGAACCGTATTCATCTGGCCGAGAATATGCAGACGCGCCTCGAGCGCCTGCTCCAGCGCACGCTCCATGATCTCTTCGTTGATTCCCTCGATCTTGATGTCCATCTGCAAGGCGGTCACGCCCTTCGCGGTGCCGGCGACCTTGAAGTCCATATCGCCCAGATGATCCTCATCACCGAGAATGTCGGTGAGTACGGCAAACTGATTACCCTCTTTCACCAGGCCCATTGCGATACCGGCGACCGGCGCCGAGAGTGGAACCCCCGCCGCCATCATGGCAAGCGAGCCCACGCATACAGAGGCCATTGAGCTTGAGCCATTGGATTCCGTGATCTCGGATACCACACGCACGGTGTAGGGGAATTCCTCTTCGCTCGGGAGGACAGCTGCCAGACCACGACGCGCAAGACGGCCATGACCCACCTCTCTACGACCGGTAGCACCGATACGTCCGGCCTCACCCACTGAATAAGGGGGAAAGTTGTAATGCAGCATAAAGGGATCACGACGCTCGCCCTCAAGAGCATCGATAATCTGTGCATCGCGCGTCGATCCCAGCGTCACCGCACCAATTGCCTGGGTTTCTCCACGGGTGAAGAGCGCCGAGCCGTGGGCTTTGGGCAGAATATCGACTTCTGACGCAATCGCACGCACGGTGCGGTTGTCACGCCCATCAATACGGGGCTCGCCGGCAAGAATACGTCCGCGGACGATCTGCTTCTCGAGGCTCTTGAAAACATCTTTGACGGCGTCTTCTGAGGGGCCGCCTTCAACGGCCAGCTGCGCCACGACTTCGTCTTTAACCTGACCCACGCGCTCATAGCGGGCGGCTTTCTCGGTAATACGATAGGCCTCGCCCAGGGGACCTGACGCTGCCGCCGAGACTGCCTCAACGAGCGCGGCGTCGGTTTCTGGCGCCTGCCAGTCCCAGCGCGGTTTGCCCGCCTCTGCGGTCAATTCATTGATTGCGTTGATGACCGTTTGCATCTCCTGATGGGCAAACAGCACCGCGCCCAACATCTGATCCTCGGTGAGCTCCTTGGCTTCGGATTCCACCATAAGCACCGCATCACGCGTACCCGCGACCACCATATCCAACTGACTGTCTGCCAGCGCCGAATAACCCGGATTGAGGATGTATCCGCTCGACTCGGTGAAACCCACACGGGCGCCACCAATCGGGCCATTGAAAGGGCAACCCGAGAGCGCCAGTGCCGCCGAGGTTCCGATCATGGCGGGAATATCGGGGTCGGTATCCTTGTCTGCTGACATCACCGTACAAACAACCTGTACTTCGTTCATGAAGCCATCTTCAAATAGCGGACGGATGGGGCGATCGATCAATCGCGAGGTCAGGGTTTCCTTTTCGCTAGGTCGCCCCTCACGCTTAAAGAAGCCGCCGGGAATTTTGCCGACCGAATAGGTCTTTTCGATGTAATGCACGGACAGCGGGAAAAATGGCTGTCCTGGCTTGGACTTCTGCTCTGCCACCACCGTGCACAGCACGCTGGTGCTACCCATGGTCACCATGACCGAACCCGATGCCTGCCGAGCAATACGCCCAGTTTCCAGCGTGACCTCGTGGTCTCCGTACTGGAACGTTTTCTTAACTACATTCACTGTGTTTTCTCCAAATATGACGGGGCCGGCGCTCGGCCGGCCCTAACTGATCCTCAACGACGCAGACCCAACCGCTTAATCAAATCCGCGTAACGGGCGGTGTCTTTGTGCTTGAGGTAGTCGAGTAACTTTCGACGCTGGTTCACCATGCGAATCAAACCACGACGTGAATGGTGGTCCTGAGCATGCTCTTTGAAATGAGACTGCAGTTGCTCGATATTCGCGGTGAGCAAAGCGACTTGCACTTCCGGGGAACCCGTGTCGCCCTCTGACTGCTGATAATCCTTAACAATTTGTGCCTTAACGGCTGCGTCCAACGCCATGATTATTGCTCCAACCTGCTTGTTGAAAGCGAGCCCATCCGTGCAGGTTTACAGATAGGTTCGTGAGGCGGTTTGTACCGCAAATTTACTCGGAAAGAAGCCGCACTGGGGCTAGTTTTCCATCTTTCTGAACATGACCGACGCCCAAAAACGATCCCTCGGCGTCAGCGAGGCGCACCATACCACTCTGAGACCCGTTTGGCACTACCACAGGCCGGCCCTTTCGCATGTAAAAAGTTGCAGCTTCAGACAGCTCAATTCGCGGTAGGTGGGGCATGCAGGATTCAGTAGGCGCGAGATATTGGTCCAGTGCTTGCTCATTTTGCGCCTCCTTCTGCCTGAATAATTGATCCAGCGTAACGGCAGTGGAAAGATCGAAGGGGCCCGACTGACACCGCCTCAGCGCGCTGACGTGGGCAGGCACCCCCAATGCCGCGCCAAGATCTTCCGCGAGCACACGAATGTATGTGCCCTTGCTACACAGCACATCGACGTCCACCGTCACAGCCTCTCCCGGGTGAAAGGCAAGCAAGTCAAAGCGGCGTATGGTCACGGATCGCGCCTTTCGCTCAACGCACTCCCCTGCTCTGGCAAGCTTATACAGTGGTCTGCCGCCAATCTTGAGCGCAGAGTACATTGGCGGGACTTGATCGATCTGTCCGGTCAATGCGGTCAGCGCCTCGGTAACGGCATCCGAGGTAATGTGCGAAGCGGAAACTTGATTCAGCACCGTACCGTCTGCATCGGCCGTATCGGTACCCACGCCCAATACGAACGTACTGGTGTACGCCTTGTCGGCATCCAATAAAAACTGCGAAAACTTGGTGGCCTCGCCGAAACACAGGGGCAATACGCCCGTTGCCAGCGGGTCCAAACTGCCCGTGTGCCCGGCCTTTGCCGCACCATATAGCCACTTGGCGCGCTGCAGCGCAGCGTTAGAGGTGATGCCCCCCGGTTTGTCGAGCACCAGCACTCCGTTGACCTGCCGCCCTTTTCTCCTTCGCCCCATTATTCCGCTGAAGAATCAGATTCCGGCGACGATGGTGTCATTGTGGCAAGGTGCTCATCAGCTCGACGCACCTCTTTCAATAAACTTTCCATATCTCGGCCACGACCGACGCTCTCGTCAAATCGAAACCCCAGTCGCGGCACGGTTCTCATCGATGAAGCTTTAGCGAGTTGGGATCTTAAAAACCCCGCCACCTTTTCCAGCACACGGGTCGTCTCGGCGCGCTCCTCAGGCGTAGCGTCGTCCATCAGCGTGAAAAACACCTTGGCGTGGGAGAGATCCCGGCTGACCTCAACACCGGTCAGGTTTACTTGCTGGACGCGCGGATCCCGGACGGCAGTTTGTAGCAAGTAAGCCAACTCCCTGTGCAGGAATTGACTGACCCGCTCGGTCCGCTCGAACTCCTTACCCATGACCCGGCTTCAGAGGCTCCTGGCGATCTCGTTGACTTCAAAGACTTCGATCAGATCACCCACCTTCACATCGGTATAGTTTTTCACGCCGATGCCACACTCCGTGCCATTGCGCACCTCGTTGGCATCATCCTTGAAGCGACGCAGGGATTCGAGTTCACCCTCGTAGATCACCACATTGTCACGCAATACGCGAATGGGCTTGGATCGGAAAACAGTGCCTTCGATGACCATGCAACCGGCAATCAAACCGAACTTGGGTGACCGGAAGACGTCGCGTACTTCAGCGATGCCTACAATCTCCTCGCGCATCTCCGGCGACAGCATGCCTGAGAGCGCCGCTCGTACGTCATCGATCAGATCATAAATCACATTGTAATAACGAATCTCGACGCCTTCGTTCTCGGCCATTGTCCGCGCCTTGCTATCGGCTCTCGCATTAAAACCGATGATAATGGCAGAGCTGGTGATGGCCAGGCTGATATCGGTCTCGGAAATACCTCCTACACCGCCCGAGACAATATTGACCTTGACTTCTTCGTTACCCAAATCTGTCAACGCGCCCTGAAGCGCTTCAAAGGAGCCACGCACGTCGGCTTTGATAACCAGATTCAATGTTTCCACTGCGCCTGCCGTCATAGTCTCGAACATGTTGTCCAGTTTGGCGGCCTGCTGGCGCGCCAATTTGGAAGAACGCATCTTCTCTTGACGGAAGTCGGCGACCTCTCGCGCTTTCTTTTCACTCTCCACCGCGACGACCGGGTCTCCCGCATCTGGCGTACCGTCAAGTCCCAGCACCTCGACCGGGATACTGGGGCCCGCTTCCTTGATCTGATTACCGTTCTCGTCGAGCATGGCTCTGACGCGACCATACTGTAATCCGGCCAAAACGATATCGCCCTGCCGCAAGGTCCCCTGCTGTATCAGCAGCGACGCCACAGCGCCCCGACCTTTGTCCAGTCGCGACTCGATAACAATACCGGAGGCAGGGACATCTGCAGGCGCCTTCAGCTCCAGCAGCTCGGATTGCAGCAACAGCGCGTCCAGCAGATCGTCGATACCTTGGCCAGTGTGGGCCGACACGGGGATAAACTGCGTATCGCCTCCCCAATCTTCCGGGATGACGTCCTTACCCGCGAGCTCCGTCTTGACGCGTTCGGGGTCAGCGGCCTCTTTGTCAATCTTGTTGACCGCGACAACGATGGGCACGCCTGCTGCGCGAGCGTGCTGGATAGCCTCCTCCGTTTGCGGCATGACGCCGTCATCGGCCGCCACCACCAGCACCACGATGTCTGTTGACCTGGCTCCCCGGGCACGCATTGCGGTAAATGCGGCGTGACCTGGCGTATCGAGGAAGGTGATCATCCCTTTGTCGGTCTTTACGTGGTAAGCGCCGATATGCTGGGTAATACCTCCCGCTTCTCCACTAGCAACCCGCGACTTCCGAATGTAGTCCAACAGGGACGTCTTGCCGTGGTCGACGTGGCCCATAACGGTGACGACCGGCGCACGCGGCTCCGGGGTACCCTCCTGATTTGCAAGGGTCTCCTCGAGCTGCTCCTCAACCTGTTCGGCGCTCTTGAGCACCACGCGGTGGCCGAGCTCTTCAACCACCAGAGTCGCGGTATCCTGATCCAGTACCTGGTTGATATTAGCCATCACGCCCAGGTTCATGAGTTCCCGGATCACTACGCCTGCTTTGACCGCCATCTGCTGTGCGAGATCTCCAACCGCAATGTTCTCGGGCACATTAACGTCATAGATGATCTTCTCAGTCGGCTGCGCAAAGCCATGCTGGTTGACCTCATCATGCAGCTTTCTCTTTCGGCCGCCGCGTCGGCGCGATACGCCGGCCTCTGCGGCTTCAATATCGATGATGGATAGATTATGTCCGCGCTGTTTGCCTCTCGCTCCCGGCACCCCACTGCGTTCAAGACGCCCTTTGCCGGGGCGTTTTCGCAGCTCATCGCGGGCAAATAAGGTGCTCTCTTTGGTCGGCGCGGCATGAAGGCGTTTGGGTTTTCGGTCCGCCTCTTTGCTACCGGGCTGCGCGGCTGCTTCCTCCGCTTGACGCGCAGCCTCCTCTGCCCTCGCCTTGACGGCAGCGTCAAGCTCGAGCTTTCTCGCCTGCTCTTCTGCCTTGCGCCTTGCTGCGGCGCGCTGGCGCAGCAGTTCCGGATCCGCATCATCAACGGTTACATCAACCTCGACGGCAACCATGTCATCAGAAGCTGATTGGGCGGACGCCGATACCGCGGTATCAACGGCGCCTGTCGCTTCGATCTCTGAGGCAGCGTCGAGTTCGACTGCGCTATCGGTCCCGGCGTCGTCCAGATCCTCGCGCTTAACGTAAGTCCGCTTTTTCCGAACTTCCACGCTGATGGTTCTTTTGCCCGCACCCCCGGCGCGCAGCGTGCTGACAGATTTGCGCTTTAGCGTAATCTTTTTCGGTGCTTCGGCACGCTCACCATGACTTTGCTTGAGATGTACCAGCAGCGTCTGCTTATCTTCTTCCGACACAGGCTCTTCTGCAGAGGCGTGAGGCAATCCCGCATCCTTCATCTGCGCCAATAGCCGATCCACCGACGCGCCGACGGTTTCTGCTAGTTGCGCTACTGTCACTTGTGCCATTTCCTTCTCCCTATTCGCTCAGTCGCTAGAGTGCAATCGCCGCCTGACAGGACTCAGGCCGTTGCCTCCTCTTCCTCAGCGAACCAAGGGGCGCGAGCCGTCATAATGAGCTCTCCCGCGCGTTCTTCCGTCATATTCTCTATATCAAGCAGATCATCCACTCCCTGCTCGGCAAGGTCTTCCATCGTAACAATGCCTCTCCCGGCCAGGACAAAAGCAAGATGCTTATCCATTCCATCCATGGTAAGGAGGTCTTCCGCGGGCTCATTGGCGTCCAGCTGCTCTTCTGAAGCGATGGCCAGTGTCAGCAGCGCATCCTTCGCTCGCGCCCGAAGCTCTTCAGAGATTTCCTCATCAAATCCCTCTATCGCATTCATTTCATCAAGGGGTACGTAGGCAATTTCCTCTAGCGTGGTAAAACCCTCTTCGACAAGCACAATGGCAATATCCTCATCGATATCCAAGGCCGTCATGAACTGCTCAATGACTTCGCCGGCCTCGGTTTCCTGCTTCTCGATGGCCTCATCGACACTCATTACGTTGATAATCCATCCCGTGAGCTCAGAAGCGAGCCGCACATTCTGACCGCCTCTTCCGATTGCCTGCGCCAGATTATCCTCGGCCACGGCGACTTCCATGGTCGACTTATCTTCGTCCACAACAATTGACTCAACCTCGGCAGGGGACATCGCGTTAATCACCAACTGTGCGGGATTGTCATCCCACAGAATGATATCGACACGTTCATTGTCGAGCTCATTCGATACTGCCTGCACGCGAGAACCCCGCATGCCCACGCAGGCCCCCACGGGGTCAATACGCTGATCGCCGGTCTTGACGGCAATCTTTGCGCGGGAGCCGGGATCTCTGGCAGCCGCCCTGATCTGAATAACGCCCTCCGAAATCTCAGGGACCTCTATTTTAAAGAGCTCAACCAGCATCTCCTGACAGGCGCGGGACAAGATCAGCTGCGGTCCGCGAGACTCGGTGTTGATCTCCGTCAGGATGGCTCTCACGCGGTCGTTAATACGGAAAGTTTCCCTGCCAACCAGTTCACCCCGGGGAAGCAGCCCTTCGGCGTTATTACCCAGATCGACAATAATGTTGTCACGGGTGACTTTTTTCACCGTACCCGCCAGCAATTCCCCCTCACGACCTCGATATTCATCAACGATCTGCGCGCGCTCGGCATCGCGGACACGCTGAACAATGACCTGCTTCGCTGTTTGCGCAGCAATCCGGCCAAAATCGACGTTCTCAACGACCTCTTCGTGGTAATCGCCAGGCTGCAAGGCAGTATTTACCTCGGCCGCCTCTTCAGTCGTAAATTGGGTGCCCAATAGCGCGAGCTCCGTGTCGGGCATGACCAGCCAACGTCTCTTGGTGACGTAGTCGCCAGAGTCACGGTCAATGGTGACCAATATATCGGCGTCCTCGTCGTACCGTTTTTTTGTCGCAGTGGCCAGCGCCAACTCGATCGCCTCAAAGATGATGTCCTCTGACACCCCTTTTTCATTCGAGACCGCCTCAGCGACCATCAGGATTTCTTTGTTCATCGATTTACTCTCTGCACGTTAGCCGACTCGAAAAACTTCGACCTTGCGTTAACCCAATACCACCGTTTCACTATTTGCCTTGCCCAATCTCAAATCTGGGCATCGCCCGCGCCCGATCAACCGATCGGAGCGGTAATCCGTACTGTTGCCCATCAATCTCCACGACAACCGTATCGCCATCGGCCGAGATCAAGACGCCTTTAAACCTGCGCCTGCCCTCTACGGGCAACCGTAGCCGGATATCCACTATTTCGCCCAAATACGGCTCATATTGCTCGGGCCGAAACAGTAGTCGGTCAATACCGGGCGAGGAAACCTCCAGCGTGTACTCACCACTGATGGGGTCCTCAACATCCAGAACTCCACTAACCTGATGACTGACCTTAGCGCAGTCATCCACGCTGACACCGGTCTCGGCTTCGATATAAATACGAACCGTTGGTCGCCTTCCCGGAGAGGTCAACTCGATACCCCATAAGGCGTACCCCATATCCTCGACGGTCGGCTGCAAAAGCTGCATCAACTGCGCTTCTTTTCCCGACATGTCTTACTCCCTCGAGCCATGCACTTTGCACGGCCACAAAAAAGCCCCAAAAGGGGCTTCCGAGGCGACGGTCAGCGAGCAACAAGCCGCCGTCAAATTGGTAGCGGGGGCCGGATTTGAACCGACGACCTTCGGGTTATGAGCCCGACGAGCTACCAGGCTGCTCCACCCCGCATCAATACGCTCAGTGACAGCCCCCTTTTAGCGTCTGACCATCACTTGCATGGCAGTCGCAGGCGTCACTGTGGTGCACGCACCACAAACTGAGGCGCGGGAGTATAGGAACCGGGGGCATCGCCGTCAAGCCACCAAAATTGTGCGTGCTAGCGATATGCGGCAGTCTGAAATACCACGCTTGGTCATCCCCTCGGCGATTTGAAAAAAAAATGTCCACGCAGTACGGTTTATTTAATCAATGGTTAACACTGGGAGGTCGCTGGTGACAAGGAGACCCGCCATCAAGTTGGGTGGTGTTAGCGCGGCTGCTCGAATAGTCAGGGCAATGGGCCTGTCGGGAGCCGATGCAGTCCTGGGACAGTTGCGTCAGCTCAACGCAGATCTAGCCGAACAAATCAGTGACCAAATCATGCCTTTTGATGTGCTGGCTACGGCCGATGCCCGCAGCCTGCAGACGTTGGTGCGCGAGATCGATTCGCCTGTGCTCATGATTGCGCTCAGGGGCCTGTCAAAACAACACCGCGACGCGTTCCTTGGCAGCATGTCTACCCGCGCCCGAGCACTATTTGTTGAGGAGATGGAGGAGCTAGGGCCTATCAGACGCAGCGACGTGGAGGCGGCGCGCACCGTGATTGCCAGATCCGCCCGACAACTATCTGATCAGGGCCGATTCGTACTACCCGAAGCGGGATACGTCTCGTAGCTAACGCTGGCAGAGCCCATCAGGGTGCCAGAAAACTTGTCGACTCAACAAGTATTCCCCCAAAACAAACAGGGCTCCCATCTGGAGCCCTGTTGAAATTTGGTGCGGAAGGCGGGACTTGAACCCGCACAGCCATAGGCCACTACCCCCTCAAGATAGCGTGTCTACCAATTCCACCACTTCCGCGCACTTACTCTCCGTCCAACACGGGCGCATCGTCAGACGCACCTTCGGTGAACGGCTCTATATCCAAGGTAGGCATGTCCCCCTCTTCGACCTGCTCTGACACGACTGCTGAATCCGGAATGTCAAATCCGAGGTCATCCTCGTCGGCCGTGCGATTGTCGGCAATCACGGCGAGGCCAAAACTGCTGGCGAAAAATATAGCCGACAACCACGCCGTCATGCGGGTCAAAGCGTTACCGCTGCCCGCACTGCCAAACAGCGTCTGCGACGCGCCCGCGCCAAAAGATGCGCCAATATCCGACCCTTTTCCGCGCTGCAATAGGATCAGCGCAATCAAAGCGATTGCCACCAGCAGGTGAACCATCAGTGTGATTTGTTCCATGGGAACTCCTTTCATGCCCCCAGTAACGACGCTAGACGCCGCTCAGGGCGCGAGATAATACCGATCGTGCCCGCGAGCCGCAAGCGACTTGCTACCGGTATCGAAGGACCAATAGCCCCGTAGCAATATCAGAGGCTCGGCGGGAAACGCTACTGGGCGTTACTGATAGCCTGCGCTATGCGCTCCGCCAGCATCTGGTTTTCACTACCGTCTGTCCCTTCAATCATGACCCGTATCAGGGGTTCCGTGCCGGATGGACGCAGTACCAGGCGCCCGCGACCAGCCAACTCTGCCTCCACCCGCCTACTCTCATCGAGTGCAGCAGTACATTCTTCGAGGCGGAAATCAGGCGACACGGTCACATTCAACAGCGTCTGCGGATATTTGTAGAGACCACTCTTTAAGGTGAGCAGGCTCTCACCGGACCGCACGACGGCGGCCATCACCTGGAGCGCCGCTATGATGCCATCACCAGTGGTGGTCTGCTCCGCACAGATAATATGACCCGAGGCTTCTCCACCCAACTGCCATCCGCGCTGCGCCATCTCCTCGAGCACGAACCGGTCGCCCACTTGTGCCCTGACGAGGGCTACCCCCTTTTCCTGAAGCGCTTGCTCGAGACCCAGGTTCGACATCAGCGTGCCCACCACCCCTTCGGGAGCCCGATTCTGCCTGACGAGATCATTGGCGATGACAAATAAGAGCTCGTCTCCATCGATCACAGTGCCATCTGCCGCGACGCACTGCACGCGGTCTCCGTCTCCGTCAAAAGCAATTCCCGCGTCGGCCTGCTCACTCAATACTCTGGCTTGAAGTGCCGCGGGTGAGGTGGATCCGACGCCGTCATTGATGTTGTAGCCATTCGGCTCGGCGCCTATCACCACCACCTCGGCGCCCAATTCGGCAAACACCTGGGGGGCTATCTGATAAGTCGCACCATGGGCGCAATCGAGCACTAATTTCAGGCCGCGCAGGCTCAGCGACTGCGGGAAGGTGCTTTTGCAGAACTCGATATACCGACCGGAAGCGTCTACCATTCTGCTTGCTTTACCCAACTGGGGAGAAGGCACCGTTTCCATAGGAATTGAGAGCGTTTTCTCAATCTCCTCTTCCACCGCATCGGAAAGTTTTTTACCGTCAGCGTTGAAAAACTTAATACCGTTATCTGTGTAGGGATTGTGGGACGCACTGATAACAATGCCCGCGGAAGCTTTCTGGCTGCGGGTCAACATGGCAACTGCCGGCGTCGGCATAGGACCCAGCAGCAGCACATTGGCGCCCGCGGCCACCAATCCCGCCTCGAGAGCCGACTCAAACATATAGCCCGAAACCCGGGTATCTTTTCCAATCAGCACCTTGGTCGACCTGCCGTCGCGCGCGAACACCCGACCCGCAGACCAACCCAGTTTCAGCATGAAGTCCGCCGTTACGGGGTACTGTCCGACCGCGCCGCGAATACCATCAGTACCAAAAAACTGCTTACTCATTCATCCCGACTCCTGGGTAACGCTCCCCACATGGCGAGCGCATCGACCGTTGCCGCCACATCGTGCACGCGAAGGATACGTGCACCGCGTTCTACCGCGATCATCGCAAGCCCGACGCTCGCGTGAAGACGCTCCGCTGGCATACGATCCAACACACTGGCAATCATTGACTTCCTCGACAACCCCACCAATAGCGGCAAAGGGCCCGCAGACAACTCTCGCAGCCGCGCCAGCATCTCAAAATTTTGCTCGGCGGTCTTGCCAAAACCAAAGCCCGGATCGATAACGATGCGGTCTTTGTCAATACCCGCGCCGACGCAGGCGGCTGTCCGCTTCTTCAAAAATTCTCGGACGTCGGTCATCACGTCGAGATATTCCGGAGAACGTTGCATGGTACTGGGTTCACCCTGCATGTGCATGATACAGACAGGCAAGCCGGTCTTTGCCGCCGCCTCGAGCGCACCCGGCCGCTGAAAGGCACGAATGTCGTTGAGAAATCCCGCCCCAAGACGCGCGCACTCCGTCATGACCTTGGGCGAACTCGTGTCAACGGAGATGATGACGTCGAATCGAGCAACCAAAGCCTCGACTGCCGTCAGTACGCGGTCCAGCTCCTCTCCTTCGGATACCGCCTCCGCCCCGGGGCGCGTCGATTCGCCACCTACATCCAGTAGTCGAGCGCCGGCATCCACCATTGCCTGCGCGCGTCGCAGCAAAGCATCCAGATCAATTGCGTGGTCACGATAGAGCTCCCCGCCGTCCGAAAAGGAGTCGGGGGTCACATTCAGAATGCCCATAACGCTGGGGACTGTTAAGTCAAGCGAGCAAGACCCGCATTGAAGGTGCCCGGTCATCGCTTTCCGGTCTCGCGTGAGTGTAAGCGATCAGTGTTCGGTAGCGGCCCCGCCTATGGGACTGCCAGCGGGCTCCGGCTCGCCGGCATCCGGTGGCGCACCGCGATCTTCACCAGACCACCCGCTGGGCGGTCTCGGCGGTTCGCCCGCCATGATGTCGTCAATCTGCTCGGCATCGATGGTTTCGTACTGCATCAGGGCATCCGCCATCATGTCCAGCTTGTCACGATTGTCTTCAAGTATTTGGTGTGCTGTGGCGTAGCACTGGTCAATGATGCTGCGCACTTCCCTATCGATTGCCAGCGCAGTCTCATCTGACATCGCTTTGGCTGGCTGCGCCGCAGTGCGACCCAGAAATACCTCTTCGCCACCCTCGTCATACATCAGCGGGCCCATTGCCTCGGACAATCCCCATTTGGTCACCATATTTCTGGCGACCTCGGTAGCTCGCTGAATATCGTTAGAGGCGCCCGTGGTAATACCGTCCTTGCCTAACGTCATTTCCTCGGCCACGCGTCCGCCGAAAAGACTGGTGATCTGGGAGATGATGTGGCGGCGACTGTGGCTATAGCGGTCTTCCTCCGGGAGAAACATCGTGACCCCCAAAGCGCGGCCGCGGGGAATAATGGACACTTTATAGACCGGGTCGTGCTCCGGCATCAGTCTGCCAACGATGGCGTGGCCCGCCTCGTGATAGGCGGTATTGCGCTTCTCGGACTCCGACATCACCATGGATCGCCGCTCAGCGCCCATCATGATTTTGTCCTTGGCGAGCTCAAACTGGTCCATGCCCACAAGACGCAAGCCGCCTCGGGCGGCGAACAGGGCCGCTTCATTCACCAGATTTGCCAGATCGGCCCCCGAAAAACCCGGGGTGCCACGGGCGATCTTCGAAGCATCCACATCTTCCGATAACGGCACTTTTCGCATATGAACTTTCAGGATCTGCTCTCGTCCGCGAATATCGGGGAGCCCGACCACGACCTGTCTATCAAAGCGTCCCGGGCGCAACAGCGCAGGGTCCAGTACATCGGGCCGGTTAGTCGCCGCGATGACAATCACGCCATCGTTCATCTCGAAACCGTCCATTTCGACCAGCAGCTGGTTCAGGGTCTGCTCTCGCTCGTCGTGTCCGCCGCCCAGGCCCGCGCCACGATGGCGACCCACCGCGTCGATCTCATCAATGAAGATAATGCACGGCGACTGCTTCTTGGCCTGCTCGAACATATCGCGCACCCGGGAGGCGCCTACGCCGACGAACATCTCCACAAAGTCAGAGCCGGAAATCGAGAAGAACGGCACCTTGGCCTCGCCCGCAATAGCTTTTGCCAACAAAGTTTTACCGGTACCGGGTTGGCCGACCATAAGGACACCCCTGGGGATACGGCCACCCAGCTTTTGAAATCGGCCTGGATCACGCAGAAACTCGACCAATTCCTGCACATCTTCCTTCGCCTCTTCCACTCCCGCGACGTCAGCGAACGTGGTAGTAATTTGATCTTCGCCGAGGAGTTTGGCTTTGCTCTTACCGAAACTCATCGGCCCGCCGCGTCCGCCCCCACCCCCTTGCATCTGGCGCATAAAGAACATGAACACGGCAATAATGAGCAAAATAGGGAAGCTGGCAATCAGGAGTTGGGTCCAGACGGACTGTTGCTCTGGCTGCTTTCCCTCAACCGTAACGTTGTGGGCGAGCAGGTCATCCATGAGTTTGGGATCTTCCACCATCGGACGAATGGTCTCGAAGCTGGTTCCATCCTTTCGCTGAGCAGAGATTGTCAATCCGTCGACCAAAACCTTCGACAGGCGATCTGTCTGCACCTCGCGAATAAACTCCGAATAGCCGACCTGCTCTGTGCCGGTGCGCAGATTGAAATTGTTGAATACCGAGAGTAACACCGCGGCGATCAGCAGCCACAACAGCAGGTTTTTGGCCATATTGTTCACAAAAGTTCCTCTCGGTTTCGACACGCGCACCGGGGCGCGGCCGCTCAGTATAACGTTTAGATCAGGTACGCTGAACCAGCCTTTCTTGGCCCGATTGGCGCTCCTTCTTCTTTAATGGGGGAGATCCTGATGATTTCAAGGCATTTTCCCCTGAATTTCCCGAATTTCGCCCCATTAAACCCCCATTCTGGGCTTCTCACACTGTGCTTTCGGGCGCTTTAAAGCCGGTGGCTACCACGTAGACCTCCCGCGAGCGCGGACGTGAAGCTGCAGGCTTACGAGTGACTACGCGCTCAAAACGATCGCGGATCTGGTGAAACCAGACCTCGAACCCCTCACCCTGAAAGACCTTCGTCACCAGGGCACCTCCTGGCGATAGCGCGCGCAAAGCAAGATCCGTCGCCAATTCCACCAAATACATGGCTTTCGGCTGATCGACCGCCGTCAGTCCGCTCATGTTGGGCGCCATATCTGACATCACCACATCCAGAGGACGCCCCGCCAGCGCCTGCATCAGTTGGTCATAGGTCTCGGGCTCAGTGAAATCGCCCTGCACAAAGGTCACATTGGGCAGATGGTCCATGGGCAAGATATCGCTGGCCAACACACGTCCCCGATCGCCCACCAGTACCCCCGCTACCTGAGACCAGCCCCCGGGAGCGCTACCCAGATCGAGTACGGACATGCCCGGTTGAATTAATCGGTCCTTATCATTGATCTCAATCAGCTTGTAGACGGCACGCGAGCGATAGCCCTCGCGTTGGGCACGCTGCACATAAGGATCGTCATGATGTTCCTTCAACCACGCGCGGCTGGATGATTTTTTTTTGCCCACTATGACTCCACCCTCACCACAACCTCGTCCGACACCTTTACACTTGCACCGAGATCGACAGTGTAACGCGAGACACTACTTGGCCGCTTATGAACCCTTCCAACAGTAAAGAATTACGTCAGCTCCGGGCGCTGGCGCACCCCCTGCGCCCGGTGGTAACCGTTGCCGGCAATGGACTGTCTGCTTCGGTACTGCAAGAGGTGGACCGCGCGCTATCGGACCATGAATTGATAAAAGTAAAGATTGCCGTGGGCGACCGCCTTCAGCGCGAGTCGGTAGTCGCTGCACTGTGTGAACAGGCGGGTGCCCAGCTGGTACAGCGCATCGGCAATATCGCGACCTTAATTCGCCGCAATCCGGCAGCCGACCCTAAAAAGTCCAATCTGCAAAGAGCCCGGTCCTAGCCAACAGTCCACCGTTTTATGGCAGAAATCGTCCACTTCCCCACGCGCCAAAAACAGGCTTTCGACTTTCTGGCGCGAGAACTGGCCGCGCTGCTCCGGTCCAAAGGTGCCGACGAGGCACTGATCGACTTCGCCGCCACGACTCTCACGGAAGTCTACGATGAACTCATTAGCAACTCGGATTGTCAGTTCGAGGTTCGCTTGCCGCGACACCTGACTGAGACAGAAGCGGGGCAAATGAGGGAGGATATAACCGCGGGAATTGAAAAGCTCAGGCGGGAGCAGCATGACCTGATGCTAAAGCTGGCAGCGCGGTTAGTACTTACTGAGCTTCGACTCTTTCAGCACGAGCGCCAAGACTGAAGATCACACTGCCGCGGCGATTTGGAAGGTAACCCACGCCGCGAGCCAAGCCATACAGAGATAGGCCAACACCATGCGCACTGCCAAGCGCCATGAATTTGCTTCCCGCGCTAAAATAGCCACGGTCGACACACACTGTAACGCGATGGCGAAAAAGACCAGTAACGCCAAACCCGATCCCAGAGGTAATGCGCTGGCCTGAACCTGCTCCACCAAAGGCATTATGTTGTCTTCGGCCCCCTCGATGCCCATGATTGTGCCGAGGGTGCCGACAAAAACTTCGCGAGCAAGAAACGCGCTGACGATCGCCACACCGTAACGCCAATCCAGGCCCAACGGCTGAAAAACAGGCTCCATCCACTTACCAAGCGTGCCTAGCCATGAGGCGCCCAAGTCCGCTCCCTGATTCGGAAAATATCCCAGCACCCACACCACGATGGTGACACTCAAAATCACCAATCCGGCCTTGGTGACAAAATGTTTGGCGCGCTGCACAGATTTTCGAGCAATCGGTATCAGCGCAGGCAGTCGATAGGCGGGCAACTCCATCATGAAGGGTATCTGCGCTTCTCCAGCGCTCACACGATTCACAACGCCGGCAACCAATAGGCCACAAACCATACCAAAGCCGTAGATGCAAAAAAGCGTTAGACCCTGCCAACCGACCAAACCACCCAAAGCAGTCTCTCTTGGGATAAAAATTGCGATCAACAATGTGTAAACCGGCAGTCGCGCTGAGCAGGGCATCAAAGGAATCGCGAGATAAGTGAGGAATCGGGCGCGCGGAGATTCTATCGAGCGCGCGGCGTAAATCGCAGGAATCGCACAGGCAACCCCGGACAGCATAGGGATAAAGCTCTTTCCACTGAGGCCAAAAAACCGGAGTGGCTTGTGACAGATCAGCGCAGCGCGGGCGAGGTAACCCGAATCCTCCAGTAAACCAATGACAAAAGTCAGTACGAAGATTTGTGGTACAAACACCAGAAAAGCACCAATCCCACTGAAAATAGCGTCCGCTGTAAAATCTCGAACAATGCCCTCAGCGAGGAAGGGCAGAACCCAACTGCCAAACCCTCTGACCGCTGCCTCTACGGCGTCCATGGCGGGCGCCGACCATGTAAAAATTGACTGAAACAAGACCAGCATAATAAGGCTGAAGAAAAAGCCGCCCGACAGAGACCCTAAAAAAAATCGATCCAGCCGTGATTGGATCAGCAAGAGCTGATCGGCGGGCGCGCCGAAGCGCTGAGCCAATAAATGGGCTTCTTCATAAAGCGCTTGATCCGCGGATTCGTCATCTTGAGCCAGCAGGGCGAATTCGGGTTCCGCGTCAGCCAGAGACTCGTTTTCTGTGGCCGAGGCGAGGCGCTGCAACACCTCTGACAGACCCTCCCCAGTGCGTGCTGAGACCACCAACACGGGGGCGCCAATACCTGTCGCAAGCCCGCGCGCATCTACCTTGAGTTTGTGCCGCGCGAGTATGTCGCCCATGTTGGCCAGCACTGTGATCAACTTGCCGCGGCGCCGGCATTCACGCACCACCTGCAAACAGAAAAATAAACTTTTCTCCAGACGCGTGGCGTCTACCACACACAGGACGTGCGCTACGTCGGTGTCTTCCAAAGCAGCTGCAAGGTGCGCAACCGCAATGCGCTCGTCCTCCGAAATGGGTCTGAGTGAATAGGTCCCGGGAAAGTCCACCAACTCGTGCTGCGGCAGTTTTGCCAGACGCCCCGTGGAGAGGTCAACGGTGATGCCGGGATAATTGGCAACGCGGTGATTTAATCCGGTAAGCCGATTGAACAACGCGGTTTTACCCGAGTTTGGTGTTCCAACAAGTAGCACTTTTGGCATAAACCTAGCGTCCCGGCACGCTGACCAGCACCTGAAGTGCCAGCTCGCGATCGAGTGAATAGGTGGCATTGCTCACCCGGTAAACGCGTGGCGCCCCAAACCCGGGTTGATGTTGGCAGATGATCATCTCTCCCGCATGAAAGCCAAATTCCTGGAGTCGGCCCCGGAACTGCTCTGCAAGCGCGGGGGCAAAACCGACCAATCTGGCCTCGGTATGCTCCGGCAGTTCCCACAAATTTATCGTTTGGCTCTCATCAACCACGGGGTGTTTCCGCGACAAAACGCGGATAATACGTTTAATGAGAATGATTTTCAGTAAGTCTAGAGGTGCTCGACGGCATCTATCTCGTAAACCACATCGCCACCGGGCGCCTTGACCACAATCTCGTCGCCCTCAGACTTACCCACCAGCGCTCGTGCGATCGGCGAATTCACCGAGATCAGATTGGCTTTGGCGTCTGCCTCGTCCTCACCCACGATGCGATATTGCACCGTCCTGTCATTATCAATGTCAATCAGCGTGACCGTCGTGCCGAATATCACTTTGCCTGACGGAGGAATGGTTGCAATATCAATGACCTGAGCGTGGGACAGCTTGTGCTCGAGCTCTTTGATTCGCCCCTCGGCAAAACTCTGCTGCTCCCGAGCCGCGTGATATTCCGCATTCTCTTTGAGGTCGCCGTGTTCCCGCGCTTCTGCAATGGCCTGTGTAATGCGCGGGCGCTCAACTTTTTTAAGCCGCTCCAATTCCTCTCGCAGCGCTCGCTCTCCCTGAACTGTCATAGGGACTCGGTTCATACCGCAATGCTCTGATGTAAATCCTGAAGACGACGCACCGTAATGTCCGTTTCCTGTTCCAACGCCATACAAACCGCTTCAGCCGCTGCCAATGTGGTGGTGTAAAACACCCTGTGTTGCTCGGCACTCGCCCGGATCGATGCCGAATCCATTATGGCGCGACGTCCTTCGGTTGTGTTGATGATCATCGCCGCTTCGTCGTTCTTGATCAAATCCACAATATGCGGTCGTCCCTCAGCCACTTTGTTGACCCTGCGTACCGAGAGCCCGGCACTCTCCAAGGCATTAGCCGTGCCACCGGTTGCCGCCAGCGTAAAGCCGCGAGCAACCAATCGCCGAGCCACAGCGATCGCCGCCGCCTTGTCAGCATCGCGTACGCTGATCAAACACAGACCCGAGGTCGGCGGATCATCTCCTGCCCCCAGCTGTGCGCGGGCAAATGCGGCGGCAAAGGTCTTACCGGTCCCCATGACCTCTCCGGTGGATTTCATCTCCGGTCCTAAAATGGGGTCAGTACCCGGAAATTTATTAAACGGCAATACCGCCTCTTTGACGCTGTAGTAAGGCGGCACGATCTCTCGTGTAATGCCCTGACTCGCGAGGCTCTGGCCCGCCATACAGCGCGCCGCCACCTTTGCCAGAGAAACACCCACGGCCTTAGAAACAAATGGCACGGTGCGTGATGCTCGCGGGTTCACTTCGATGACGTAAATCTCTCCATCCTGCCAGGCAAGCTGCACATTCATGAGCCCGCAAACACCCAGCTCAAGCGCCATCTTTCTGACGACGTCGCGCATCGCTTCCTGCACATCAGCTGGCAG
Organism: Halieaceae bacterium UBA3479; assembly: GCA_002377985.1. Lineage (GTDB taxonomy): Bacteria > Pseudomonadota > Gammaproteobacteria > Pseudomonadales > Halieaceae > Luminiphilus. Next base: position 35,900 of record DFQW01000067.1, read on the forward strand.
ACTGTAAGGTGGCAAGGAGCAGGCAGAATCGCCGGAATGCACACCCGCCTGCTCAATGTGTTGCATGATGGCACCAATGACCACTTGCTCACCGTCGCTGACCGCGTCGATGTCCACCTCGATCGCTGCACTCAGAAAACTGTCAAGCAGCACTGGAGAATCCTCTGACACCTTGACTGCATCGGTCATATACCGCAGCAGATCTTCTGTGCGGTAGACGATCTCCATAGCGCGTCCACCCAGCACATAAGAGGGTCTTACTACTAAGGGGTAGCCGATCTCGTCAGCTGCTGTCACGGCCTGTTCAACACTGCGTACCGTGGTATTGGCAGGCTGACGCAGGGACAAGCTCTGAATCATTTTCTGAAATCGCTCACGGTCCTCGGCGCGATCGATCTGATCCGGTGTCGTACCGATGATGGGCACCCCTGCCGCCTCCAGCGCGCGCGCCAGCTTCAGCGGGGTCTGGCCACCAAATTGCACAATGACGCCAGTCGGTTGCTCCAATGCAACTATCTCCAACACATCCTCGAGCGTCACCGGTTCAAAGTAGAGTCGATCGGAGGTGTCGTAGTCTGTGGATACCGTCTCCGGGTTACAATTGACCATGATGGTCTCGTAACCGTCCTCGCGCATCGCGAGCACCGCATGCACGCAGCAGTAGTCAAACTCAATCCCCTGACCAATGCGGTTCGGCCCGCCACCCAAGACCAAAATCTTCTTGCGGTCGCTGGGTGCTGCCTCGCACTCCTCTTCATAGGTGGAATACATATAGGCCGTGGATGATGCAAATTCTGCCGCGCAGGTATCAACCCGCTTGTATACCGGCCGGATGCCCAGAGACCATCGGCGCTCGCGAATTGCTTTCTCGGGCACCTGTAGCACATCCGCTATGCGTCGATCGGAAAACCCGCGGCGCTTAAGACCCCACATCAGCGCGTGGTCGATGTTATTGGGCAGCAGGCCTTGCAGTTGTGACTCCCACTGGACGATGTCTGCAATCTGCACCAAAAACCATGGGTCAATCCCCGAGTATCCGTAGATCTCTTCGAGCTCAAAGCCCGCCCGAACAGCGTCAGCGACGTACCAAATGCGATCAGCGCCCGGGTTGGTCAAACGATCGACCAGCTCCGTTCGACTGTCCTCGTCGGTCACCACAAGGTGCGGTTCGAACCCGGCGGAACCCACCTCCAATCCCCGCAGGGCCTTTTGCAGCGACTCCTGAAAGGTCCGACCAATCGCCATGACCTCCCCAACGGACTTCATCTGGGTGGTCAGGCGCGGATCCGCGGTAGCAAACTTTTCGAAGGCAAAACGAGGAATTTTTGTCACAACGTAGTCAATAGCAGGCTCAAACGAAGCGGGCGTTACGCCTCCCGTGATATCGTTCTTCAACTCATCGAGTGTGTAACCAACCGCCAACTTGGCGGCCACTTTTGCAATCGGGAATCCCGTCGCCTTGGACGCCAACGCAGAGGACCGAGACACACGGGGATTCATCTCGATGACAACCAGCCGGCCCGTGTCAGGACACTGCCCAAACTGCACGTTGGACCCCCCGGTCTCAACTCCTATCTCGCGCAACAC
>DFQW01000067.1:37797-44439 GCA_002377985.1 Halieaceae bacterium UBA3479
GGCGCAACCGTGATGGAGTCCCCCGTATGGACACCCATGGCATCGAAATTCTCAATCGAACATACAATGATGCAGTTGTCGTTTTTATCCCGAACAACTTCCATCTCGTACTCTTTCCAGCCAATCAATGATTCATCAATCAGCAACTCAGTGGTCGGCGATAATTCAAGGCCTCGCAAGCAAATTTCTTCGAATTCGTCGCGGTTGTACGCGATACCTCCGCCCGACCCGCCCATGGTAAAAGAGGGTCGAATAATGCACGGGAAGCCAATCTCCTCGTGTACCGCCCAGGCCTCCTCCATGCTGTGCGCCAGCCCCGCACGGGGCGTCTCAAGACCAATACGGCGCATGGCGATATCGAATTTCTCTCGATCTTCAGCTTTATCAATCGCCTCTTTGGTGGCACCAATCATTTCAACATTGAAGCGCTCCAGCACGCCCTCGGCCGCAAGTTTGAGCGCGCAATTGAGGGCCGTTTGTCCGCCCATGGTCGGTAATATCGCGTCAGGACGCTCGCGCTCTATGATGCGCGCAACCGTCTGCCACTCGACCGGCTCGATATAGGTGGCATCGGCCATCGCCGGATCCGTCATGATGGTGGCGGGGTTGGAGTTAACCAGTATCACCCGATACCCCTCCTCCCTCAGCGCCTTGCAGGCCTGCGCCCCGGAGTAGTCGAACTCGCAGGCTTGTCCGATCACGATCGGCCCCGCGCCGATTATCAGGATACTCTCGATGTCTGAGCGTCGCGGCATCGTCTAGCTCACCTTTTCCATCATGAAGCACGCTCCATGGCCTTAATAAACGGATCAAACAGTGCCGCGGCGTCATGCGGACCCGGGCTCGCTTCCGGATGCCCCTGAAAACTGTAGGCGGGGACGTCAGTGCGGGATATTCCCTGCAGCGTGCCATCGAACAATGAGCGATGGGTCACCGTCAGGGTTTCGGGCAGCGCCTCCTCGGAGACCGTGAACCCGTGATTCTGACTGGTCACCATGACGGTGCCATCTGCCAAATTCTGCACCGGGTGATTGGCACCGTGGTGCCCGAACTTCATCTTCTCGGTTGTGGCACCGCTGGCCAATGCGAGAATCTGATGGCCCAGGCAAATACCAAACAAAGGAATCTGATGGGCCATGACTCCGCGCGCCAGTTCGATCGCATATTCACAGGGCTCGGGATCACCGGGACCATTGGAAAGAAAAATACCGTCAGGCGCATACGCGAGCACTTCCGCAAGCGTTGACTGCGCAGGCACCACCGTGACACGGCATCCCAGGTCTACCAAAATGCGCAAAATATTGCGCTTAACGCCAAAATCCAATGCCACAACATGGAACCGCGACTCAGGGGGCGACGCCCGATGACCTGTTGCGGCATCCAACTGCCATGTTCCCTCTGCCCATGGGTACGGGGTCTTCGTCGTCACCTCTTTGGCGAGATCGAGGCCCTTCAGCCCACAAAATGCGCGGGCCTGCGCCAGAGCGTCAGCCTCATCCGGTGCGGGCCCGGCAATAATGCAACCATTCTGAGCGCCTTTGTCTCTTAACAGGCGGGTCAACCTGCGGGTATCGATATCAGAGATTGCGACAATGTTTTCCGCCACGAGGTAATCACTGAGACTTTGCTCTGAGCGAAAGCTCGACGCGATCAAAGGCAGATCCCTGATGATAAGACCCGCTGCCTGAATGGCGTTCGACTCCTGATCCGCAGCGTTGACGCCCGTATTGCCTATGTGGGGGTAGGTTAGTGTGACGATCTGACGACAATATGACGGGTCAGTCAGGATTTCCTGATAACCGGTCATCGCCGTATTGAAAACCACTTCCCCCACCGTGCTCCCGGGAGCACCAATGGATCGGCCGCGAAACGTCGCGCCATCTTCCAAAACGAGGACAGCGGAATCAGACAAAAAGACCTCCCAGTCGTATCGCCACAAGGTTGTAACAGGTGCACGGACAGGCCGGGCTGGGTTCACCCTGTGGTCGCAAATCGCAAATTTAGACGCGTGATGGGGCTGACTTTAACCCCGCGCGGGCTGGGTCTGCAGTCTACGGCAAAGCGTTTTCCCTGTCTAATTTTTACGCTCCGCCAAGATCAACGCCATGTCGGTTACACTGCGCGCCGCAGCCAGCAGGAGAAACCTCATGTCAAGAATCGATCGTTACTTAACGGGCAAGACGGCTGCGATTTCGGGCGCCGGCGACGGTATTGGACGCGCACTGGCGCAACGCCTGAATCAGGCGGGATGCCATGTTTGGCTGTGCGATATCAACGAAAGTAAATTGGCGGAGACCGCGGGTTTGCTGGATCGCGCGCGCGCGCGCGTGGTCACACGCGTCGTTGACTGTGGCATTCGCGATGAATTGTTTGCCTGGTCGCAAGCCGTTGCTGAAGACACTCCTGAGCTCGATTTACTCTTTAATAACGCGGGGGTGGGTTATGGGGCTCGATTTGAGGATTCAACCGAGGATAATTTCAAATGGCTGATCGACATTAACTTTTGGGGGGTGGTTCACGCGACGCGGGCGTTTCTGCCCCTCCTGACGCAGTCCAAACGCGCCCATCTCGTCAATATCTCCTCGATCTTCGGCATGGTAGGCATTCCCACGCAAAGCGCCTACAACGCCGCAAAGTTTGCAGTGCGCGGCTTTACCGAATCCCTGCAGGCGGAGTATCGACATTCCAACCTGATCGTGAGCTGCGTGCATCCCGGCGGCATTCAAACCAATATCGCGCGCGCTGCGCGCACCGACGGTGATGCAGAGGAGATGGATGCGGAAGCGCGTGACGCCCGCTTTAGACAGCTTGCGCGCACCACCCCGGAACGCGCTGCTCTCATCATCCTCGAGGGCGTCGTCCGGGCTAAGCCACGCATCATGGTTGGGTGGGATGCCTGGCTGATCCTGCAACTCACCAAAATTTTACCGACCAGTTACCACTGGATCACCGCACGAGCAGCCGATGACTGATCTCAGCACGATGGGCTCGGTATCGCCGGCAGGCACTGACCGACTGGCGCTTCGACCCATGATCCTGCTGTTCATTGGGCTATTTGCCACTGCCGTCGGGCAAGCCTTCGTATTCGCCATTCTGCCGCCATTAGGCCGATCAGTGGGCATGGACGAGGTCCACATTACCGGGATCATTTCAACATCGGCGCTGGTGTTTACCCTTGTTGCGCCAATCTGGGGTCGCTTCTCTGACAGAGTGGGACGCAAACCCGTCATTATCATCGGCTTGATGGGATACTCGCTGGGCTCCCTCAGTTTCGCGGTGCTGTTCAGCCTGGCGGGCACTGGCATCATCACCGGTACGACGTTGTTCCTAACCGCCCTGATCCTGCGTTCACTGCAGTCGGCGACGATGTCCGCCACCCACCCGGGATGCACGGCTTATGCGGTCGATCATACGGTGGCGCAATTCCGTATCAAGACATTGGCACGCCTGGCCAGTGCCAATAGCCTGGGCATGATTATGGGACCCGTGCTGGCTGGACTCGTTGCCGGACTGGGTCTATTGGCGCCATTGGTCGTGGCATCCATTCTCTGCGCCATAGCGGCCATCATCATTGCATTGAAGCTTTCCACAGGGGTTCCTCCCCGCGCCGTATCCTCCCAACCCAAAAAGATGGGTTATCTCGATCCCCGCGTTCGGCTATACCTGCTGTCAGCGATTGGTGCGTTCACCGGTTTCGCCATGGTGCAGCAAACGTTGGCATTCAGACTGCAAGATGACTTCGCCCTTAGCGGGATCGAAACCGCCCAATACACTGGCTGGGCGATGATGGCATCGGCAGCCAGCACCTTGGTGATGCAGTTTTCTGTGGTCCAGCGCTTTAACGGCCCTCCCACCAAGCTGGTGCAATGGGGCGCCGGTATTCTTGCCGGGGGCACGCTGGCCATCAGCGTGTTTGACAGCTGGCCGGCGGTTATCTCTAGCATGGCTTTGATTGGCGCCGGTCTGGGATTGTTGATGCCGGCGGTCTCGGCAGGCGCATCCATTGCAGTGGGGCCCGAGGAACAAGGCGGCGTCGCAGGGCTGGTCAGCGCCTGCCCTGCGGCGGGTTTCGTGCTGGGCCCGGTGACCGGCGGATTCCTCTACCAATACAGCAGTACAGCAGCCGCGTGGGGAGCCGCGATCATTCTGATTGGCGTCTTTCTGGCGACGCTGCCGCGCACCCGCGCGCAGGGGCCGGATCACTAATCTGCGGGCCTATCTTGCGCCCAGGGCCTCGACGGCAGCCCGAATGGCTGGGGGGATCTCGGCCGCTTGCCCGATCTCTCGGTTTACAAAAGCGTGGGTAAAGGTCCCGGTCACGCAAGTCTGCTCCGCCTCGGGAGCGAATACACCGACTTCCCATGTGAGGGATTTTTCCCCCATGCGTAGCACCCGCAAACCCAGGCGCAACGTCGCGGGGTAACTGACGGGGACAAAATAATCGGCGCTGGAATGCACAACATAGCCTACGACAGGGTCAGACGCGGGATTCAGGCCGCCGTGTTCGATCAGAAATCGATTCACCACTGAATCAAAATAGGCGTAATAGGCGACATTGTTAATGTGGCCGTAGATATCGTTGTCTGCCCAGCGGGATTCCAGCGAATAAAAAATCGCATAGTCCGATGTCTGCGCCGGACGCGGTCGATCGCTCACGCGGCCCCCTGCCAAGCAGCGCGATAGAGGTTCAGTGCCGCGACCTCGTCCACTTCGACGGGATTATTGATCAGCAACCGTTGTTGTAGCATGGCATCGGCAGCAAGCATGGGCAGATCACTCTCCGGCACACCCGCCGACGCGAGCGAATGGGGTAACGCCGCGTCGCTGATTAACTGTTCAAACCACCCGACAAAACCGTCAAGACCGGGGCCCGCGCCTTCTGGCAAAAGCGGAGCCAGCTCGAGGTACTGTGCCTCTGCGGCAGATGCATTGAAGCGCAACACCGCGGGCAGCATCAGCGCATTACTCAGGCCATGGGGCATGTGGTAGTGCCCCCCCAATGGGTAGGCTAGCGCGTGCACCGCCGCAACGGGTGCATTGGCAAATGCCTGCCCCGCGAAGGTAGCGCCCAGCAGCATCGCCTCTCTGGCCGCAAGATCCTCAGGATGAGACAGCACCCGGCGCTGATTGGCAGCGAGCAGCTCCAGGGCGCGTCGCGCCAACATATCCGATACCGGATTTTTCTTGATCTTTGAGGTGTAGGCTTCGATGGCATGCACCATTGCGTCGATACCCGTCATCGCGGTCACGTGAGGGGGTAGCCCGATGGTAAGTTCAGCATCGAGGATGGCGATATCGGGGAGTAATGTGGCCGAACTGATGCCGGCTTTTGTGGTCTCGCCCGTGGTAATCACCGCAACCGGCGTCACCTCGGATCCCGTGCCGGCAGTGGTCGGAATCAGCACAAGGGGCAGCCGGCCACCCGCGACCTGATCCACCCCGTAAAGTGCGGACAACGGCTGGTCGCCGTTGGCGAGCACCGCAATCGCCTTGGCAACATCCATCGAGCTGCCGCCGCCAAGTCCAATCACACCATCGGTCTCGTCGGCCTTTAGCTGGTCAAAGGCCGCCATAACCACCGATTCTGACGGATCTGCTGTCACCGCCGAGAAAACGCTCACTGACTCGCAGACCGCCGCGGCACACTGCCTCAGGGGGTCAACCAACCCCGCCGATACCAACCCTGCATCCGTCACGATCATGGGTCGACGAACACCAAGCTCCGCACAGGCGGCACCGATCTCGCGGGCGGTACCGGGACCAACCCGAAGCGAGGCAACGGTATTAAAGCGGTACGGGGTCATATCAGAAGGTCAGGATCACCTTGCCCTTGGCACGACGTTCCATCATCGCCGCATAGGCCGCCTCATATTCCTCAATGGGGAACACATCAGTAATCACCGGCTTCAGCTTGCCTTCCTCAAACCACTGCCACACCGTCGCAATGTTCGCCTGATGTGCCTCGGGCTCTTCCATGGTGAATCGACCCCAGAACACACCCACTAGCGCACATCCCTTCAACAACGTGAGGTTGAGGGGAATACTGGGGATCGGGCCAGAAGCAAAGCCGATCACCAGGTAGCGGCCGTTCCACCCCATAGACCGGACCGCCGGCTCGCTGAAATCTCCGCCGACGGGGTCATACACCACGTCGACCCCCTTGCCGCCGGTCAGCTCTTTGACGCGGTCCTTCAACGACTCGGTGCTGTAGTTAATTGTATGGTCGGCACCTAATTGAGTGCAGAGCGCCAATTTGTCGTCGCTACTCGCCGCCGCAATAACAGTGGCACCGAGTGCCTTGCCCAGCTCGACCGCAGTGCTACCTACTCCCCCGGCGGCGCCGAGCACCAACAGCGTTTCGCCAGGCTGAATATTCGCCCGCTGCACCAGCGCGTGATAGGACGTGAGATAAGTAATCGAAACACCCGCCGCCGCCTCAAAAGAGAGCGCCGAGGGCTTTGGCAGTACTGCGAGCTCGTGCGCGACGATCTCTTCACAGAATCCGCCGGAGCCGCCACTGTGAATAACCTCGTCGCCAGCCTTCCAACGACTGACCGCTGCGCCCACTTCTTCAATCACCCCTGCACACTCGCCGCCGGGGATAAACGGCAACTCCGGTTGGAACTGGTACTTGCCCTGAAT
>DFQW01000067.1:44782-49810 GCA_002377985.1 Halieaceae bacterium UBA3479
CCGGTGACGGCCAGTCGGCCACCAGATCGAGTCGATCCGGTAGCCCGTGCTCTCGACAGACCAATGCTTTCATCTCAGAAGACCTCGAATAAGCCCGCGGCGCCCATGCCGCCGCCGACACACATCGTCACAACAACATACTTCACGCCGCGTCGCTTACCCTCGATCAAGGCATGGCCCAGCAATCGGGATCCGCTCATGCCATAGGGGTGACCGACCGCGATGGCGCCGCCATTAACGTTGAGCTTGTCGTTGTCGATGCCCAATCGATCGCGGCAATACAACACCTGAACTGCAAAGGCCTCGTTGAGCTCCCAAAGACCAATATCGTCCACCGATAAGCCATGCTGCTTGAGGAGTTTCGGCACCGCAAATACCGGACCGATACCCATCTCATCAGGTTCGCAACCCGCAACCGCGATGCCGCGATAGGCGCCCAGCGGTGTCAAACCCAGCTTTTCAGCTGCCGTCGCCTCCATCACTACCTGTGCAGAGGCGCCGTCAGACAATTGCGAGGCGTTACCCGCGGTAATCGTCCCGCCCTCGATCACGGTTCTCAGCCCCTGAATGCCCTCGAGCGTAGAGGCGCGCACGCCCTCGTCATTACTCACCGTAGCTTCCGCGGTGGACTGCTCGCCGGTCTCCTTGTTGTAAACAATGCGCTCACAGGTCACGGGCACCAGTTCATCATCAAACTTGCCCGCCGCATATCCGGCGGCGGCCCGCTGCTGTGATTGCAGTCCGTATTCATCCATTACATCCCGGCTGATGCCGTAGCGCGCCGCCACGGTCTCGGCGGTCTGCAACATGGGCATATAGATGTCCTTGTGCATGGCCAATAATTCTTCATCCACCGCCCGATGGCGATTCATGTGTTCGTTCTGAACCAAGGAGATAGAATCGACGCCGCCACCCACGACCACTTCCATACCGTCATGCAGCACTTGTTTTGCGGCGATCGCGACGGCCATCATGCCCGACGAGCATTGACGATCGACTGTCATGCCCGACACGGTAACCGGCAAGCCCGCGCGAAGCGCAGCCGTGCGCCCGATATTGCCGCCCTGACTTCCCTGGGTAAGCGCGCTCCCCATGATGCAATCTTCGACACGTCCGGGCTCAATGCCCGCGCGTGCTACCGCAGCGCTGATGGCATGCCCGGCCAGCGTGGGCGACGCGAGGTTATTAAACCCTCCGCGGTAAGCTTTACCGATCGGTGTCCGCGCGGTTGAAACAATCACTGCCTCTCTCATGTCTTTGTCCTCTATAGCGTTTTGAATTGTGTTATTGGGCAGTCAGGGTGCCCATTTCTAGCCGCCCTGCAAATGGCCAGCATCACGGACTCATCAATGCCCGCCCAGTCTTGATTCAGGCTCCGGGCGCGATGCCTAAGCCCTTCATCGCCTGACCCACCATTTTGATACTCTGCTCAAAGCCGGCCTGTAATGCCCGCTCGCCGCCCTCCGAAATTTGCGGCCAATGCGCTGCGATCCCCTCTGGCGTCTGCTCCGCTTCGGGCAGCCACATCCCCTCGGTTTCGACGATTTTTGCCACAGCGAAAGCACCCGCTCCGGCCGCCAATATGGTGCGCGTGGGGGCGTCTTCCGACACCAAAAACAGGACCGCGGGCGTTACCGTCTCCGGCGTCAGCAAAGCAAAGGCTTTCTCCTCAATCAGACCCTCGGTCATGCGGGTACCGGCGGTGGGCGCGAGCGCATTGATCTTCACGTTGTACTTGGCACCCTCTTGCGCCAGCGTATTCATCATGCCGATCACACCCATCTTCGCGGCACCATAGTTGGTTTGACCAAAATTGCCGTACAAGCCGCTGGAAGAGGACGTCACGACAATGCGGCCATATTCCTGTTCCTTCATAATGTCCCAACAGGCCTTGGTGCAGTGCATCGTGCCCATCAGGTGTACGTCGGTCACCAGCCGAAAATCGTCCACCGTGCCTTTAGAAAAACTTTTGTCGCGCAGAATACCCGCGTTATTGACCAGGATATCGACGCGGCCCCAGCGCGCCATCGTCTGGGCCACCATGTCTTCGACCTGCGCCAGATCCGCAACATTAGCGCCGTGCGCCATGGCCTCTCCACCGAGCGCTTCAATCTCGGCAACGACTGCCAATGAAGCTTCCGAATTAGCGCCCTCCCCCGAGACGGAACCACCGAGGTCATTCACCACGACTTTTGCGCCTCGTTTGGCAAGCTCAATCGCGTGGCTTCTTCCCAAGCCACCACCGGCGCCGGTGACGATGGCAACTTTATTGTCGTAACGGATTGTCATTTTTGCTCTCCCAACCTCTCAGCCAATGATGGACATACCCAACCATTCGGCATACACCGCGGGGGTATCCTCACCTTCAATTTCTACCGTGACCGCCTGTTTGACCAGGAACCGGTTGGCATCTTTACGATCTACCGACATGATTTCTGTATGGGCCCTGATGCGCTTGCCCGCCCGAACAGGATTGAGAAAACGCACTTTATCGAGGCCGTAATTAACCCCCATAACAATCCCTTCGGGATAAACGCCATTTTCCGAGCAGAGCTTGGTCATAAGCGACAGCGTCAAGAAACCGTGCGCGATCGTTCCGCCGAAGGGCGTTTGCGCTGCTGCGGCCTCATCGATATGGATAAATTGGTGGTCTTCAGTGCAATCGGCAAAAGTATTAATCCGTGCCTGATCAACTTCAAACCATTCCCCGGGCGGTAACTTGGTGCCCGCCTGAGCTTCCATCTCCTCTGGTTTAACCATAGTCAATGCCATTTATCCGGTCTCCTTTTGTCTCGCTTTTGAGTGTCTTGCTATTGAATGTCGTGCTATTCAGATTAACGCCGGGGGCGCCTGTCCCATCATGCGTCCCACGGTCAACCATCGCGGAAGGTCGCCGCTGTCTCGGTGGTTTCGCTAAGGTACTGCTTGATCTCGTTGCGCCCCACCACCATACGGTGGACCGCATCAGGACCATCCGCCAAACGTAAAGTGCGCTGGCCCGACCACATCTCGGCGAGCGGCGTGTCCTGAGATACCCCGATGCCCCCGTGGATCTGGATCGCATCGTCGATGACTTTAAGGGCCATATTGGGCACCACGGTCTTGATCATCGAGATCCAGATCCGCGCCTCTTTGGGCGTGGTGTTGTCCATCATCCAGGCGGTTTTGAGGGTCAGCAACCGCGCTTGCTCAATGTTCATTCGAGCGTCTGCAATGATGTCGATGTTGCCACCCAGCTTATAGAGCGGGCGACCAAAGGCTTCCCGCGATGTTGCCCGTTCGCAAAGCAGTTGCAACGCTTTTTCCGCCGAACCAATTGATCGCATACAGTGGTGAATTCTTCCCGGGCCCAACCTGCCCTGAGAGATTTCAAAGCCTCTACCCGGACCCAAAATAATGTTGTCCTTGGGCACCCGCACGTTGTCGAGCTTGACTCGCATGTGGCCATGGGGTGCGTCGAGCATGTTGAAGACCTTCAGGGGTCTCACAATATTCACGCCGGGCGTATCCATCGGCACCAGAATCTGCGACTGCTGCAGGTGCTTGGGGGCGTCGGGGTCGGTTTTGACCATGCAGATCATGACCTTGCAGCGGGGGTCACCGGCGCCCGAGGTCCAGTGTTTTTCGCCATTAATGACCCACTCGTCACCCTCAAGCTTGGCCAGAGTACAAATATTGGTCGCGTCAGACGACGCCACCGCCGGCTCTGTCATACCAAAGCAGGATCGAATTTCGCCGGCAAGCAAAGGCTCGAGCCACTGCTTCTTTTGCGCTTCGCTACCATACTTGTGCAGGACTTCCATATTGCCGGTGTCGGGAGCTGAACAGTTGAATACCTCGGCGGCAAGCCGGGATTTGCCCATCTCCTCGGCAAGGTAGGCATACTCGACTGTGTTCAGCCCCGAGCCCTTGTCGCCCGTCAGGAAAAAATTCCACAAGCCGGCGTCGCGGGCACGAGTCTTGAGCTGATCCAGGATCTCAACTTGGCGCGGGGTCAACTCGAAAGGATCGCCCACTTCGATCTCGGCAATATATTCGCCTTCAACCGGAATGATGTGACTGCTGATGAACGCCCTGACCTGCTCGAGCACTGGGGCAACGTTGTCCGAGATACCTAAATCCATTTCTGCTCCTGCTTGTTTGGCTGGATACCGCTAGCAGCGGCGGGGGTCAATCACCGACCTTTTTGGCATTGATGTGTCACGTATGAAATATAATGGCACATTTTATGTCATTATATCACGACTGCCCAGAAACACGGCGCCGGACCAATCAATGATTTGCGAAACGGCGGGGAATTGACAGTAGCGCAGGCATGCGTTGCCAGCAAGATGCTACGGCATAAGCCGTGGTGATAACGGAAATCAGATCGGTGTGACCTGGGTGGTACCGCTGGACTGTCCACGACCAGCTCCGGGATCCGGCCGCCGCGCATCGCGCGTCTGATGCGTTCCGCGGGTAGGGAGTCAGGGCGGCACAGGCAACGTCAGTGATTCCTTGACCTGCTCCATCACCACATAACTGGTCGACTCCAGAACCCCGGGAAGTGTCAGCAGGGTCTCCCCCAACAGTACCCGATAGGCGTTCATATTAGCGACCCGCGCTTTGAGCAGATAATCGAAGTTACCGCTTACCAGGTAACACTCCTGTACCTCTTCCAGATCCATCGCCCGCCCCGTGAACTCCTCAAAAATATCCTGTGATGTGCGGTTCAACCTGATTTGCACAAAGACAACCAGACCCCTATCCAACGCCGCGGGGTTAAGCACGGCCTGATAGTGCTGTATCACTCCATCCCGCTCGAGTCGCTTCACCCGCTCCTTGCAAGGAGTCGTGCTGAGACCCACTCGCTTGGCCAGTTTGGTATGGGGCATGCGCGCATCTTTTTGTAACAAACGCACGATATTCCGATCGATGCGATCCAGTTGATTTGACTGTAATGGCACGAAGAGCACCTCCTTGAGCCGACTCAGTTAGCGGGGACAGTATAAAATAAGGGCCTTAAAATTAACATCAGATTAGTTATAT
>DFQW01000198.1 GCA_002377985.1 Halieaceae bacterium UBA3479
TGGTGGAGGCGGCGGGAGTTGAACCCGCGTCCGCCAGCACTCTGCCTTTGGCTCTACATGCTTAGTTTCCGTTAATTGATTTAACGGACAACAGCCCAACGGTCAGGACGTTGACCGCGAGTCCCGTAAAATTTAACCGTGACAGCCGAGACATCAGCCACTGCGATCCAGTTCTATATGACAGTCACAAGCGCGGTACTGGCACCTTGCTTTAGACCGCCAGGGCCGAAGCACCTGGATGGTGTTACAAAGGGCTACTTACGCAGCCAGTTGTGCACCGTAGTTGTCGTCATTGGCAACTATTAGTTTGCAGCTTTGGATTTACGTGATTGGCTACCATCACGGCATGCACCGCAGGTTTCGTTACCGTCGTCGAATCCGTAACGCCCCCGTAGGAACCGCAAATTGTAGCGCAGTAGTAAGCGATAGCGGGCGCTTGTTTTGGCACTTGTGCCGGGTAGTGCGCCGTTAAGCGAGCCTAAAGCAACTTCATCGCGGGCTTACGTCGGTGCCCTGTGGTTGTTTACACTGCCTCTCCCTCTCGCCGGCAGGACTCCGCCATGATCATCCGTCCCTTCACCCTCATGATTCCATTCGTTTGCTCTCTTTTAGGTGGTCACGCCCAAGCGGACACCGGGGAAGCGCGCACACTGGAAGAGGTCGTTGCCAAGTATCGCGCTGATCGCGTGATGGAGGAGGTTGAAGCGGGGGAAGAGCAGGCGAGCCCACTTTTTATGACGCTTGGCGAACGCCGGATTGCCTTCGCGCACTTTGACGCGCTGTACCCCACCGTCTCACTGCCCGCGAGCCCGACGCCCTCGGCATTGCCGACGGAGCTTATCGATTTGGGTTCGATTGCTTTCGAGGCAAACGATGCGTCACATACGCTCTCCAGCTTGATGCAAAGCCAGCACCTGATGGGCTTGGTGGTCATTCAGGATGGCAAGGTGCGGTTTGAGCATTACGCGCCAGATCACTCAAAAGAGGCGCAATGGGTAACGTTCTCTGTAACCAAGTCAGTGACCTCCTTGCTAATTGGCGCCGCAATTCAGGATGGTTATATCGACAGTGCGGATGATCCAATCGTCAAATACCTGCCGCGGCTGGCGGGCTCGGAATATGGCAAATCACGCATTCGCGACATTCTGCAAATGGCCTCGGGCATGGAGTGGAATGAGGATTACGAGGATCCCGCTTCAGACGTTGCCATTGCCGGTGCGTTTAATGGTGTCGCGCTGACTGATTATCTTTATAAAAAGCCGCGTGTTGCGGCCCCGGGCACTCGATTTAACTACAACACCGCGGAGAGTAATCTGGCAGGTGAAATTCTCCGGGCCGCGATCGGCATGAATGCAGGTCCTTACCTGAGTCAAAAGATCTGGCAGCCGATGGGGATGGCCTTTGATGCCAATTGGTTGTTGTCGTCGCCCTTTGGTCGCGAGACGGGCGGCTGCTGTATCAGTGCCACGGTTCGTGATTACGCGCGACTGGGATTGTTTGCGCTGGCCGATGGGGTGCTGCCGGATGGCACCCGGGTATTGCCCGAGGGTTGGATGGCGGCGAGTACCTCGCCATCACTAGGCTACGACGGTTACGGTTACAAGTGGTGGCTGTACTACGGTGAGGGTCGGTTTGGTGCACGCGGCATTTTCGGGCAGGCGATTTTTGTCGACCCCCAGGCGAATTTGGTGATCGCTGCGCACAGCAACGGTCAAACCGCCGCTAACAGCGACCACAATCGCGAGTTGGACGCCGCTTTGATGGCAATTAGCGCATTCTTTCGCGCCCGCTAATCCGCGCGGCGCGTCTGGTGGTGGGGTTACTGCCCAGAGGTGTCGATAGGGATGTCTCGGTTTTCAGTGCCCGAGCCACTATCGAGGATTGTCACCCTGCCAATGCGATTACTGCTGCTTTGGTGAATTAACAGTTCCTTATTCCGCGTGACCCATACGTGTCGAATGATGCCAATGCCCGACGGAATCGCCCAACTCTGGAAGGTCTCCGATTCGGGGTCAAACCTGACGAGAGCGTCGGGGCGCTGACCGGATTCGTTGTACCAGACGACGTCATCGATCACGGCGATAGCATAGGGGTGTGATTGTGGCCCGCTGGGCGAATCCCACTCACGGACCACACCCGTCGTGGGGTCGAGGTGACCAATCCGGCCGCGCGCAGAATTCACGTACCAGATGCTGCCATCCGACGCGACATCAAGTCGCCGGATGCGGCTCTCCTCGTGGGGAATGGTGAAGTAGGTGATCTCGAGGGTTTCGGGATCCATTTCCCCGATGGCGTTGTCCCCATTGAAGGCAATATAAATGCGGCCGTTAGGGGCGACTTTGATGCCATAGGGGCGAGCCAGGGTCTCCCGATGGGTGATATGACCGCTCGCGGGATCCAGCCGCGCCACTGCGCCGGCGCGCTGGGCGGTGAAGTAGAAGGCGCCGTTGGGATGAAAAACGCCGGTATGCGGGTCGGCAAGGCCTGTCTCGTATTCGCGGATCTCGCCGGTCAGAGGATTCAATTTGCCCACCGTGCCGTTCCCGTTTCCGAGATACCAGATAAAACCCGCATCGTCTGGCACAATCGAGTGAGGCCTCGCCATTGGGGGCAGGGGGTACTCTCGGACGTCATCGGTCAGCGGATCGAGTCGACCCACCAATGATGCCCACATGCCGGTCCACCAGATCGCACCGTCGGATGCTTCGATCGGATCCCGTGATCGCTGGCCCAGAGTCGGCACCATCCATTCATCGATTTCGATCTCGACAGGACCGGGTACCAAGGCGGGATAAAGCTCGGGTTTGGATTTGAAGTGCTGAGCGAGATAGCGCGCAATGATATCTGCGCGGGGTTCGTCGAGCTCAACCATCGAGGCCATGAGCTGGCGCCACTCGGCCGTTGTGTCGTAACCCTGGGCGCGATTGAGAATCTCAGGTTGATGGCAGCTGGAGCAATGTTCGCGCACCAATGCCTCGCCTTCGCCCGGCGGGAGTGCCAGAACCGATGAAACAAAAAGCGACACCCCTGCTGCGAATAGCATCCTGTTCAACATGGGTCCTCTCCCTGCCCGAGAATGTGGGTCAAGGATACC
>DFQW01000014.1:0-5833 GCA_002377985.1 Halieaceae bacterium UBA3479
TATCAACCAGCGGAGCAACCTGCGCCTGGACTGGACCCCCGGCAATGAGGGTTACGCGGTGTTTGGCGAGGTGGTAGAGGGCATGCAGGTGGTCGACATTATTGCCCTGACCGAGACAGGAGCCGCATCGGTTGAGACCAGTCGTGGGCCCGCCGTTTTTCAAGACGTGCCAGTGAAACCGATTGTCATATTGTCTGTGAGTCGAATGGCACCGTGACACGCCTCAGTATTAACCTTAATAAAATCGCGCTGATTCGTAATTCCCGGGACACAATCCACCCCGAGCCAGTTGAGTTTGCGCGATTGGTCGTAGCTGCAGGCGCTCACGGAATTACGGTTCATCCGCGCCCTGATCAGCGTCACATCAGAGCCTCTGATTGCATTCAACTTGGTGAAAACCGACAGACTGAGCTCAATCTGGAGGGGAATCCCTTTGCGGGCTCACGGCATTCAGATAGGAAGGGTGTGGAGGACTACCCCGGATTTTTAGCCCTGGTGGAACGAGTCCGACCTGATCAAGTCACATTGGTACCCGATGGCGATAGCCAGCTTACTTCCGACCACGGTTTCGACATCAATCGCGACGGCGAGGCGTTGCGCCCGATCATCGCGCAACTAAAGTCGTGGGGCTGTCGCGTCAGTCTCTTCATGGATCCCGATCCAGATCAAATCGCGCTCGCGGGTGCGTTGGGTGCAGACCGAATAGAGCTCTACACGGAGTCCTATGCGAAAGCGCATGCGCGTGGGGTTGCCGACGATGAACTCGGTCGCTTCCAGAGTGCGGCCACAGCAGCGACCTCGAGCGGACTGGGCGTCAACGCCGGGCACGACCTGAACCTTGCGAATTTGCCAGACTTTCGCGTTCCTAATCTGCTGGAGGTCTCCATCGGGCACGCCTTTACGATAGACGCGCTTCGCTATGGCATCGACACAGCTGTGCGTCGTTATCTGGACGCTCTGGCCGTCTCGCAAATCGACTAAGACACACGACGTGAACCACACGGAAGCGGAATGGGAGCCTCCCCCCTATCTCGTGCCTCACTCAAGAGAACCCATCCGTATTCTGTATCGTGACGCCGACCTGCTCATCGTAGACAAGCCCACTCTGTTACTCAGCGTGCCGGGCCGGCATCCGTTAAACAGAGACTGCCTGATTAATCGTCTCGAGGCACACTATCCCGGCGTTGTCGCCGTGCACAGACTCGATCTGGATACCTCTGGCGTTATGGTGGTACCTCGACACCGAGAGTCGCTGTCGCGACTGGCAAGACAATTTCAGGCCCGAACCATCGACAAGACCTACATTGCGCGTGTGCATGGCGTTATGCATCGAGACTCTGGAACCATCAACCTCCCACTGACGCGAGATTGGCCCAACCGGCCCCGTCAAAAAGTCTGCTTCGAAACAGGAAAAGCGGCCATTACCCATTGGCGCGTCATGTCGACAGACAACAATACCTCACTGCTCGAACTGACCCCCGAAACAGGACGTTCTCATCAGTTGCGCATTCATCTGAGCGAAATCGGACACCCCATTTTGGGCTGCGACTTTTACGCACCGGAAAACGTCCTCGCTGCGGCACCAAGACTGCTGCTGCACGCTTGCCGCCTACGCTTTTGCCACCCCATTTCGGGGATCAGCATTACCGCGTTTTCACCCGCGAGGTGTATGAGCGATTATGGCTAGCACCCAAGCGGCCATCCTCTCCCCCAGCACGGTATTGGGCACGCTGATCTCGGGCGGAGGCCACTATGGTCTCGGTTAATCGTATCGATCGCGAGACGATTATTCTGGTCAAACCCAATCATTCGGCCAGTTGGCGACAGAATCTGTGGGTACTGGCGGCGCTCGCAGTACCGTCTCTGGGAGCAGGAATCGCTTTTGCAGTAGCGGGAGCGTGGCCGATTCTGCCGTTTGCCGGCATTGAGCTGGCAGCGCTGGGAAGCGCTTTATACTGGGTCAATTGGAAGCTCGAGTACCGACATGTCATCCGCTTCACGGAAAGCAATGTGGTGATCGACAAGGGATACTTTATTCCCAAGCGGCGCTGGGAGTTCTTGCGTGAAGAGGCAGCACTCAGGGTCTCCGCAGAGACCCACCCGTGGCAGGGACCCCAGCTCTCGGTGCACGATCGGCTTTCGGAGACTAGCGTAGGCGACTTCCTCAATCGCGAGGAGACGCTGGAATTACTGGGCCTGTTAAAACAGCAGCTCGACATACGAACACACAGTAGTATCGGCATTTTCAGGGCCTAATATGACGAAGCCATTGAGCAATAATATAGCCAGCAACAATGACCGCGTGGGGTTTATCTCGCTCGGCTGCCCCAAAGCATTGGTGGACTCGGAGCGCATACTCACGCAACTCAGAGTTGAGGGCTATGAGATCACGCCACACTATGAGGATGCCGGGGTGGTTATCGTCAACACCTGCGGGTTCATTGACGCTGCCAAAGAGGAGAGTCTCGAAGCCATTGGAGAGGCGATTCGCGAGAACGGGCGTGTGCTCGTCACCGGATGCATGGGGCGAGGCGACGACGCGGATCGTATTCGCGCGCGTCATCCCAAGGTATTGGGCATCAGTGGTCCGGCCGCCTATGAAGAAGTGCTCTCAACTGTGCGTGAGGTGCTACCCAGGCATCATCGTCCGGACCCCCGCATTGATTTGATCCCCGCCCAGGGTGTGAAACTCACGCCCAGGCACTACGCGTATCTCAAAATCAGCGAGGGCTGCAACCACCGTTGCCGCTTCTGCATCATACCCAGCATCCGGGGCGATCTGGTCAGCAGACCCATAGGATCCGTGATGACTGAAGCTGAAGGATTGGTGCGCGCAGGGGTCCGGGAAATACTCATCGTCTCCCAGGACACCAGTGCCTACGGTGTCGACATCAAATACCAAACCGATTTCTGGCAAGGCCGCCCCTTAAAGAGCAATCTGACCGGATTGGCGACCGCGCTCTCCGAGCTGGGTATCTGGATCCGGTTTCATTACGTGTATCCCTACCCCCACGTCGATCAACTCATTCCTTTGATGGCCGAAGGCAAGCTGCTCCCCTATATCGATATGCCACTGCAGCATGGCGCACCAAGCGTGCTGGAGAGGATGAAGCGGCCGGCAGCAACAGAAAAAACCCTGGACCGGATTGCCCAATGGCGAAACATCTGCCCAGAGTTAACGATCCGCTCCACTTTCATCGTGGGTTATCCCGGCGAAACCGACGCGGAGTTCGACATGTTGCTCGAATTTATTGAAGAAGCGCAATTGGATCGAGTTGGCTGCTTTGAATACTCGCCCGTAAAAGGCGCCGCGGCCAATGCGTTGCCAGACCCCGTGCCCGACGCGCTGAAAAAAGAGCGATGGGAGCGATTCATGGCTCTACAACAATCCATCAGCGCCGATAAGCTGCGCCAAAAAGTGGGTACCTGTCAGACGGTGCTGATTGATGAGGTTAACGAGAGCGGGGCTATAGGCCGCACCATGGCGGATGCGCCAGAAATCGACGGGGTTGTTCATTTACCGGGTTATACCGAGTTTCAGCCCGGCGACTGGGTCGAAGCAGAAATAGCGGCGGCAGACGACTATGACCTTTGGGTATGAAGCGGTGGGCGGAAAACAGTGAATATTATTTTGCTGCGCCCGGAGGACTGGCTCGATGCATCGACGGTTGAACTGAGGGACAGGCGGCATGGGCACATTCGCGACGTCCTGAAATCTCCTGTTGGCGCTTCGTTGAGGGTCGGTGAGATAGGGGGAGATCGCGGTTTCGGCATCGTCACCCTCGCAGGAGATACAGCCACCCAACTCACCGTAACGCTCTCGCAACAAGCACCGTCGAGACACACCTTTGATATTGCCCTCGCGCTGCCGCGGCCAAAAATGTTGCGCCGCGTGTTTCGGACTGTCGCAGAAATGGGCGTAGCCCACCTGCACCTGATTCACAGCGCCCGGGTGGAAAAAAGCTTCTGGCAGACACCACTATTGCAGCCTGAGCGCATTGCTGCCGCGTTGCACGCGGGGCTCGAGCGATCAGGGGACACTATTGCGCCTCAAGTGCACCTTCACCGCTTTTTCAAACCCTTTATCGAGGATAGGGCACCTACCCTACTCCAAGGCCGCCTCGGTTGGATAGCGCACCAAACTGCGGCGGAGCCAATCTCACGATCCGGTGGGCCGGCATTGATCATGCTGGGACCCGAGGGGGGGTTTGTGCCCTTCGAATTAGCGCTGGCTCAGTCGGCCGGTTTCTCCGAGGGTCATTTGGGTGGACGCACCCTCAGCGTTGACACCGCAGTGACTGCCGCGCTCAGCCAGGCACTAGGCTGAACCCGTTAACGCCGTTCGCACCCCGGTCCCGAGGGCGCAAACAACGCCCGTGCCGCCCACCCCGCAATATCCCGCAGGATTCTTGTGCAAATACTGCTGGTGATAATCCTCGGCAAAGTAAAACGCCGGTGCATCGACTATTTCCGTGGTAATGGTGCCAAAACCGGCCTCGGTAAGGCTCTGCTGAAATTGCCCCAAGCTCGCCTCGGCCGCACTCCTTTGTTCCGCGTCGAACACATATATTCCAGATCGATACTGGGTACCCCGGTCATTTCCCTGCCGCATACCCTGGGTCGGATCATGGTTTTCCCAGAAAACCGAGAGCAGTTGCTCGTAGTCGAGTTGCGCCGGATCAAACACGACATACACCACTTCGTTGTGTCCCGTTTGGCCGGTGCAGACCTCCTGATAGGTGGGATTGGGCGTGATGCCCGCAGCATAACCCACCGCGGTGGTGTATACCCCGGGCAAACCCCAGAACATCCGCTCCACACCCCAAAAACAACCCATGCCGAACATCGCGCTTGCCATAGCGTCTGGGTAGGGAGGTAACAAGGTGCCACCGAGTACGGCGTGCCGATCGGTAACGGACATCGCCGTATCCCTGCCTGGCAGGGCATGGGCAACATCGGGTAGCTCAGTCTTGAATAGCTTATCCATCCAACTCATTGTTTCACCATTTCGCGACGCCCACACAGGGACTAGGTTCTGTGGATCAAATTTGCCATACTACGCGGCTATTTTAGAAACTGACAACAGAAACCGCCGGGGGAATGAGGCCATGTGACAGATGGTCGCCCCACTGGAAATCCCGCTGGCGGCGGGTGGCGGGGGGAGAGAAAAATGCGCAACACAGAACACGGTAACAATAGTCTTTGGAATAACGCCTCTTTCAAGGCTGAAGAATTTTCAAGTCGCAAGCTTATGGAGCTTGTTGACCAGAATCAGGAACGACGCGACGTCGATTCCGTCATGCTGAGCGCTGTGGTAACCGAGTTAACCCAGCGTCGACACTTTCTCAGAGAACTGCGGGACCGCGGGCTTCTGGCCCCCCGCGCTTAATAGGCGTCGCTCGCATTAGCAACGATCTTGATCACCCACGATCAGGGGCAGTCGCTACGTTCCTGAAGAAGGCGAAAGCCATTCAGACAGTAGCGGCACGACAAGCGAGACTTATCTTTGCGCTGGATGCCACCGCCAGTAGAGAGCCCACCTGGGAGCAGGCGCGCGCACTGCACGGTGAACTCTTTAATGCCGCATCGACACCTGCGCACCTCGCGGTACAACTTTGCCATTATCAGGGTCTCGGGCACTTCCAGCACAGCCGCTGGTTGACGGAACCCGCTGCCCTACTGGATCAACTCAGCAGCGTTACCTGCCTCGCCGGCGCAACCCAGATACATCGCGTGCTACAGCACGCCTTGCAATCAGGAACAAGTAACCACCCGATTCGCGCCCTTGTTTTTGTCGGCGATGCCTGCGAGGAGTCCCCCGACGCGCTTTATG
>DFQW01000014.1:6161-10096 GCA_002377985.1 Halieaceae bacterium UBA3479
CAGCCAAGGCCATTTTCCGGCAATTGGCGCATCTCAGCAGGGGCGCTTACGCGCCCTTTGATGTGAATAGCGGAGACGAGCTCAGAGCGCTGCTGGGCGCTGTATCACGCTTCGCGGTGGGAGGCCTCCGCGCCCTGCGAGCGTCCAATACGGAAAAAGATCAGCTATTCTTGTCGCAGCTCCCAGATCAGCCCTAGTGCGTCGCCAAAACGGATATCATTGACTCACTGAGTCCGGACACAGGAGCCGTATAAGCCGTGCCGCGAATTATTCTTTTACTCGCTGTGATCATCACCCTGAGCCTTTTGATCAGGCGGGCACAACGTCAACCGCCCCACAAGCGCCGGGGCGCTTACCTGCAAATTATTCTGGGTACTGCTCTAGTCGGCGTAATTATTCTGACCCTGATGGGCAAGATGCACTGGGTTGGCGCAGCACTCACCGGACTGCTGGTCTTCGCCCGACAAATGCTACCCATCCTTGTGCGGCTCCTGCCCTTTCTCGGTCAATTACGCAGCCAGGCCTCAACCAGCGGAGGTAAGCAGTCCGAAGTCAGCTCTCGCATCATCAAGATGACGCTGGACCATGACAGTGGCGAACTCAGCGGGATAGTTCTGGAGGGCACTTATAAAGATTGGCTGCTCTCCGAACTGGACCGAACCCAACTAGATGCCCTGCTACTCTATTGTCAGCATGAGGATGCTGATTCTGCGCAACTACTGGCGAGCTATATGGAACAGCGCTTCCCCGATGATGATTATCAGGGCGAATCCCAAGACAATAGCGCCGGCGCCAATGCCGCAGGGCTCTCGCGGACCGAAGCGCTCGCCGTTCTGGGTTTATCAGAAGAAGCCACCGAGGAAGAAATTGTCGCAGCACACCGAACGCTGATTCAAAAACTCCACCCCGACCGGGGCGGCACTGATTACCTGGCGGCAAAAATTAATGAAGCCAAGGATTTTTTACTGCGCTAGGTTGTCAAAGCACCTGAACCGCCAACGTCCAATAGCAAGCCTGTTGAGGAGAAACCAGCCATGAGTGGCGCATTTGTGATCTGCAACCAAAAGGGACACTACTGGGGGAAGTCCGGGCAGTGGGTAACCGGCGCCAACGGCGGTAAGGTGGCACTCTGGAAGTTTCATGACGAAGCGATCAACACCCTCTTTGAATTGGGATCCAAAGACACCGAACTGCGTGGCGAGGTAATGAGCGCCCAGACCGAGAACGGCAAACCCAAAAATTTAACCATCAGCGAACACCCGTTACCGAAAATTGAAACTACCGAAACCGAAACCCCACTTGAAATGACAGACAGCGACCCCACTGATTAGGGACTGTCGATCCGTCAAAAGGATGCTCATCGAATGAGAATATTGCTGTTTTTGGCAACGAATATTGCCGTGCTGGTCTTGGTCAGTCTCGTGTTTAATTTGCTGGGTCTCGAGGGCATTCTCTCTGCGAACGGGGTCGACTTAAACTTAACCAGCCTCTTGGTGTTCTGCGCACTCTTTGGTTTTTTTGGATCATTCATATCGCTGTTGCTGTCGAAATCCATAGCTAAACGGGGCACGGGGACTTACGTTATAGAAACGCCCCGAAATCGCGACGAGCAATGGCTGCTGGATACGGTTAAGTCGCTATCCCAAGACGCGGGTATCGGGATGCCAGAGGTAGGCGTTTTCCCCTCTGACGCCGCAAATGCTTTCGCCACCGGCTGGAATCGCAACGATGCCCTCGTTGCTGTCAGCACGGGCTTGATGCGGCGTTTTGACGAGGGAGAAGTGCGGGCCGTTCTGGCCCACGAGATTGGCCACGTCGCCAACGGCGACATGATTACCCTGACGTTGATTCAGGGGGTAGTGAATACTTTCGTGATGTTCCTCGCACGCATCATCGGCCATACCTTCGACCGGGTGGTCTTTAAAACCGAGCGGGGCTATGGCATCGGCTATTACATCGTGACAATAGTTGCCGAAATGGTTCTGGGCATACTCGCCAGCATGATCGTCATGTGGTTCTCTCGCTACCGGGAGTACCGCGCCGACGCTGCGGGCGCACAGCTGGCGGGCAGTGGCAACATGATCGCTGCGCTGCAACGCTTGAAGGTAGAGCAAGGATTGCCTGATGAACTTCCCGGAGAGCTGACTGCCTTCGGTATCCGCGCGGGGGGCCGCTCCGGGCTGGCCGCTTTGCTCAGCTCACATCCGTCGCTGGATGACCGCATTCTTGCCTTGGGAAACCACTGATGCGCCTTTCATTGACTTCCGTCTTATGCTTGTTGGGAGCAATAGCCCTTTATCCCTCTGGTAACGCCCTCGCCGAAGGTGCCCCTGACTACCTGAGTTTTGCCACCAATGATGAGGCGAACACCACTGAGGTATTTCAGAAAGCCAGCCCCGCCGTGGTGTTTGTGACGTCCAGCGAGCTGCGACGCCAGCGCTTTACGCGCAACATCATGGAGATTCCCCGCGGTGCTGGCTCGGGTTTTATTTGGGATGCCGCCGCGGGGCTGGTGGTGACCAACTACCATGTCGTTGCCGGCGCTGATCGGCTCACCATCACGATGCAAGACGAAGAAACCTTTCAGGCAGAGGTGGTTGGCTATGCCCCGGAGCGGGATTTGGCCGTACTTCGCATGATCGATCCCCCCTCCTCGCTCACGGCTTTGCCACTTGGAGACTCTTCCGAGCTGTCAGTGGGACGAAAAGTTTTGGCCATTGGAAACCCGTTTGGACTCGACACCTCGCTGACCGTGGGTGTAGTAAGCGCTTTGGACCGGGAAATCCAATCACCCAGCAACCGCACTATTCGAGGCGTGATTCAAACCGATGCCGCCATCAATCCCGGCAATTCGGGCGGGCCTTTGCTGAACTCCCTCGGCCAACTCGTTGGCGTCAACACAGCAATTTACTCTCCCAGCGGTGGCAGTGCGGGCATCGGCTTCGCCATCCCGGTTAACACGGTCGTCGAGGTGGTACCGCAACTCATTGCCTTTGGCAAAATCATGAGGCCGGTGCTTGGCGTAGAACTGGCATCGGACCGCTGGTTGCGCCAGTACCGGGTTGACGGAGTTCCTATTGTTCGAACCTATCGCGGATTTCCGGCCGATAATGCCGGCATGGTCGGTGCTCGACGTGGCAGCAGAGGTGAAGTGATTCTGGGAGATGTCATCACTCATATCGACGGGGAGCGAGTCGCCAGTAACGACGAATTTCTGTCAGCGATGGAAGCACATCAAGTGGGTGACACCATAAAGATCACCACCACGCGAGAGGGAGCGGAGCGCCAGTTTGACGTTGAACTGTCAGAAGTACAGTGAGGCGTTAATCAAGGGGTCGAGCCGGCCAGCTCTCCTTATCGAGCGCTTCGTCGGGTAGCTGCTCAATATAAAATCGGGGCGATTCTCCCGCTTTGACTTGATCCTCGAATTGGGCGATCAACTTCATCGCGACCGGATAAAGCGCCCAGAGCGCCAGTAAATTTACCAGCGCGAGCAGGGCCATCGTCAGGTCGGCAAATCCGAATACGGTGCTCAGGTCTTGGACCGATGCCCAGGCAATCAACATCAGAACGCTGATGCGAAAGACCAAAACCGGACGACCATCTGATCGACCAAAATAGGCAATGCTGTTCTCGCCGAGAAAGCTGTTATAGGCAATCGTGGTAGTGGCGAACAAAACCAGCGCCATACTCACCAGCGGCTCACCCATAGGGCCCAAATGTTCGGCAACTGCCATTTGAGTCAGGATAACGCCCTGAATGCCCTGGGCCTCTGGCTGATATACAGAAGACAATAAAATGATCAACGCCGTGGCCGTACACAGGACAATGGTGTCTATAAAAACACTCAGGGACTGAACCAACCCCTGAGTAATGGGATGGGGTACATCGGCAGCAGCCGCCACATTGGGTACGGTGCCCAACCCCGCTTCATT
>DFQW01000150.1:0-433 GCA_002377985.1 Halieaceae bacterium UBA3479
TGTTTTCCGAAGGGAAACGCCTGCAGTCCGCCACCGCAAATAACGAGTTGAGTGTCTTTTTGATGCACCTGTAGCGGTTGTGCTATTCCGCAGGCAGGGCGCCGATCCATAAATGCGACCAGATTTTCAACTGCATTTTGGAAGAGATACATATCTTGATTTAGCAAAATTATGTACGCCGGATCGCTCTTCAAAAAATGTCGCAATCCTTCATTGATAGCAGCCGTAAAATAAATGTTATTTACTGAATTATCTCTGATGTACGGGTTGGTCCGAACCGTTTGCTGATTCAAATGATCGAGACACTTCGCCAGTTGAGCCTCGGCTTTGAAGGCAGGGATAATGACGGGAACCGCTGCCTCCCCACCTGACAATGTGTCAACCATAGTTAACCTATGAGCAATGCTTGCCCGAGCTCAGTCGCCTTTCACCA
>DFQW01000150.1:698-4599 GCA_002377985.1 Halieaceae bacterium UBA3479
TTCACCAGCAAAAACGGCTGAGGAATATCCCGCGCCTGGCGGCAAAAAACCCGGCCCTGATAGGTGTAAATGGAGCAGCGGAATTTATCCTGGTGCAGCCCTTTTGAGGCGGTCCAGAAGTTCGCGACCTCCAGATCAGGAAACACATAAGGGTTCACCGCGGGGTTGATGCACTCACCCTCCAGAAATTTGGGGATTTCGTCCTTTTCTGGCAGCCGCCAGGGCTCACCGGTTTTTTCGCGGACCTCCTCGGCGTAGGCCATGGCCTCGTCCCAGGTCATCTTTAAAGACTCGCCGCGGCACCGATAGTTGCTCATTCTCTGGCCTACCGCGCACTGGGTCACCGTCAGCCCCGTCGGTTTGTGGAGCGCCATGCCACCATCAAAGATTTCAAAATCATGCTTGTCGAGTCGGCTTTTGATCACATCGCCACACTCGGGTTGATTGCGCTGGTCGCTGCAGCCGGCGAGCACCAGCAGTAGCGCCGCACCTGCCCAGCAGACGAGAGTGAGAGGTTTCTTCGGCTTTGCTATCACGCGTATCCCCAACGTTGTTGTCAGTCAGCACCCGAGCCGCTCCTGTTGAGAGCGGCCGGACCCGATTTGCCACTTTGCCATCAGTCAGGCTATGTCCACGCGTCTCGTTGCGCGTCTTATCGGGTTTACTACCTTCTGTTAGCACTTACCACCATTATCGGCCGGTGGCGTCAGCGCTTTATTGATCTACACGCTACCACATCGGGTCACGTTTGACTGCGTGCTGGCTACCGGGAACCGAACTGGCGCAAGGGTCAAGCTTTAACGCAAAAAGCCGATATTTTCCTGTGTAAAAGTGTTGTCGGGCACACCATAAGGATCGGGTGTGGCAAACAATGCCAATTTCGCCATTTGTGCCCTAGGAAGGGCACAAATGGAGTTGCTATATTAGGCGAAGACACACTTCATCTAGGCCATTACTCGAGGAGCGGTTCATGGATATTGCAACAATTGTCGGCTTGATAGCGGCCTTTGGCCTCATTTTTATGGCCATTTCCGAGAATGCCGCGGCGTTTGTCGATACCGCCTCGCTGCTGATTGTGGTGGCGGGCTCTATCGCGGTGGTGATGGCCAGATGTTCCCTGGGCGAGTTTTTGGGCGCTATGGGCGTCATGGGCAAGGCGTTTTCCCGCAAGATCGACGACCCCGTCGACCTGATTACCCAGATTGTTGAGCTGGCAAATATCGCGCGAAAAGACGGCATGATCGCCCTTGAGGGGCAGGACATCGCCAACCCTTTTATGGCCAAGGCGGTGTCGATGCTGGTGGATGGCACCGACGGCGACATCATCAAGAGCTCCCTCAACCGCGACAACGACATGATGAAGGTGCGCCATGAGATGGGCGCTAAAATCTTCAGGGCCTGGGGGGAGATCGCCCCCGCGATGGGCATGGTCGGCACGCTGGCGGGACTGGTCATTATGTTGGGGAACATGTCGGACCCCAAGGCCATTGGGCCTGCCATGGCGGTAGCACTCTTGACCACCATGTACGGCGCAATCCTGGCCAACGTGATTTGTCTGCCCATTGCGCAGAAGCTTGAAAACGCGTCGGTGCTGGAGGCTAATAACCACGACCTTATCATCGAGGGCGTGCTGTTTATGCAGGAGGGCGGCAACCCCAGGGTATTGGGTGACATGCTCGCCTCTTTTGTCTCTCCCAAAAGTCGCGAAAAGATCGCTGCGGCCTGACGCTGGTTCATTATCTTTTTAGAGATAGCGTGCCATGGCTGACGAAGATGACATCAAGCCCGACGCCGCCGATACCGCGGCACCCGAGGGAGATGTCGCAGGCGCTACAGCGAACCCGCCCGTGCCAAGAGAGCCTGCGGACAGCGAGGTGGTGGAGGGTGCTGAGGACGCTGCCAGCTTAGAGCAAGACGCGTCTGCACCCGAAGCCTCAGTCAACCCCGAACCCGTCGATCCCCCCGCAACCGAAGCGGAAGCAACAGCGCCAGATGCAGCTTCAGAGCGTGATGCGGTAGCCGAGCCACCCGCAGCGAGTGAGGATGGCGATACGGCGCCACCTGAGGCGGGCGCAGAGGCTGCAGAGAGCGAGGCTGAGTCGGATGAAGCAGCGCCGGAGGAGGCCGACCTGCCGCCACCCGGTCCGCCAAAGCCCGAGGAACCCAAAGACGATTGCCCCAAATGCGCGGGCGGTGGCGCGCCGGCGTGGATGGCGACCTTTGCTGATATGGCGACCCTGCTCATGGCGTTCTTTGTTTTGCTGTTGAGCTTTGCCGAGACCGAGGTGCCCAAATTCAAGCAGGTGGCGGGCTCGCTAAAGCAGGCATTTGGTATCGAAAAAATTGTGCCCAAGGTCACGATCCCCATGGCCCGCAGCATCATGGTCGAGAACTTCACACCGGCGGTAGCAGAGCGCTCGGTGATGGACGTCAAAGAGCAGCAGTCGGATTTTGTGCGCGGCGATTTCATCGAGAAGAAAACCGAAGAGGGCGAATACGATGATCCTCTCGACAGCGATTTTCAGCAGGTGCAGGAAGCACTCGAAGAAGAGCTGAATAAAGGCATGGCCGACGTCCGCATCGAGAACGGTGAGATCAAAGTGACGCTGCTCGAGCCGGCCTCCGCTGGCGGTCAGCAGGGGAGCGCAGGAGAGGGCAAGGGCGGACAGGTGGCTCAAGAAACGCTGGATGCGGTCGCCAAGGTGGCAGAGGTATCGGCTGAACTGAGATCCAAAGTCGGTGTGCACCTTGCCGATCAAGCCCAGGGCAATCAGACCGGCGCCAATGCCAACCGGCGCCAATCGCGCAGTGGCGATAGCTCGGGCATGTCAAAGTACGATCGATTGCGCGCTGATCTCTCAGACGAGATCGCTTCAGGACTGGCAGAAGTCGAAAAAGACGGCGACAAGATTATTGTCCGGCTCGCCAGTCAGGGCAGTTTTACTTCGGGCTCTTCTGAGTTGCGTCAAGCCTTTACGCCCACGTTAACGCGGTTGGGTAACAGCCTCGCCAAGTACCCGGGTAGCGTGATGGTCGAGGGGCACACCGACAACGTGCCGGTTGCGTTCAGCGAGCGCTTCAAGTCCAACTGGGATCTATCGGCCGCCCGCGCGGCGTCCATCGCGGATTTTTTATTGAATTCTACGAACCTGGAAGGCGGCAATGTCCAAATTGCGGGCTTTGCCGACACGCGTCCACTCGATAGCAACGATACGGCCACCGGGCGTGCCCGCAATCGCCGTATCGAAGTGATCGTGGACGACAACTGAGCCCTGTGGAGAGCGTGAGTCGTGGCTGAAGACGACCAAAAAGATGACGAGCGCGTCGAGGGCGAGGTGACTGAGGCGCCAGCACCTGCTGTGCCTGAAGAAGAGGTTGATCTTGGCCCTCCCCCCGAGCCGCCCGAAGAACTACCCCCCGTCGAATGTCCCAAGTGTGCGGGTGGCGGCGCGCCGGCATGGATGGCCACGTTTGCGGATATGGCCACGCTGCTCATGGCTTTTTTTGTACTGCTGTTGTCTTTTGCGGCGATGAACGTGCCAAAGTTCAAGGAAGTCAGCGGTTCGATGAACGACAGCATGGGCGTGCAGCGCGTGGTGCCCGTGGTGGAGCCTCCTACCGCCGACAACATCATTGCCAATCAATTCATGCAAGCCAAAGTGGAGCCCACGGCGCTCAAGACGATCAGCGAGCAGACCACGGACGAGGAGCAGCCGCCGGATCCCGAATTAAAAATTACCAACAAGCCCTCCAACACGCCCAATTCCACCGATCTGGAAAAAGTGCGCAGCGCGCTGAAGGTAGAAATTACCCGGGGTCAGGTAGAGGTCACGGAGACCGACGGCAAGATCAGCGTGGTGATGACCCCTAACCAAAAGGACGGTGAGAATCAGGGCGACAC
>DFQW01000150.1:4983-15318 GCA_002377985.1 Halieaceae bacterium UBA3479
CAGGCCGAATCCTTCGACAGTGCGTCTGGCTCTGAGAGCACCGAGGGTGAGGACATTGCGCAAAGTGAGTACGAGCAAATTCGCAGCCGATTGACCACCGAAATAGCCAATGGTCAGGTCAACGTTGAGCGTATCAACGACGAGGTGAAAATTTCGCTTGCTGATCAGGGCGCTTTTGTCAGCGGCAGTGCCGATTTGCGCAGCAGTTTTTATACCGTGTTATCGAGCGTGGGGCAGGCCCTGGCCGAGAGCCCGGGCCAGGTAACGGTGGCGGGTCATACCGACAACGTCCCCGTGGCGTTCAGTGAGCGCTTTCAGTCGAACTGGGATCTCTCTGCCGCGCGCTCGGCGTCGGTAGCGGACTATTTGGTGGGCGAGGGCTTTATTGCCCCCGGTGCAGTGACGGTTACGGGCTACGCCGATACGGTACCCATTGCATCAAACGATACCGCGGCGGGTCGCGCTCAAAACCGCCGCATCGAAATTACGGTAAAGGGGAAAGCGGGATGAAGTTCAGGTTTCAATCACGTTTTGTACAAGGCTTGCTCTGCGTGATGGTAAGCCTGGCTGCCACGACGGCGTTCGCCGCTGAGTCCAAAGCGCAAAAGGCGTTTTTAGAACGCGTTAAATCCGTGTCGACGATTGACGATGCCCACATTACCGACGGCGCGCTGGTGATCTGGCCATCACCCGATGTGCAGTCAGGTCTCGATTATGAATCGATGGGCGCGCAGCTGTGCCTGGAGTACAAGGTCTACAAGTATCTCGTGGTCTGGTTCATGGATTCATCAAAATATCGTCGCGATAAAGAGATGGTCATGTTGCAGAGCTATGTGTGTCTGGAGGATGCGTAGTGTTAGCGGGCAGCCGCGACCCTAGTGCTGTACTGAGAGGTCTCGTTTGGCGGCGGCATTGGCTGTGGTCACTATGCTTTACGAGCGTGTTGGCCGGTTGTGGCATCGGCTCGGGGAGCAGCGATTCCGGTACGGGCTCCGGTACCGACGGCAGCACACCAACCAACCAGCTGTTTATCGAGCTCAGCGGTCAGACCAAATACCGGGCGGATGAAGGCGTCTCCCTCAGCTATACCCTCAGCGGCGACAGCGCCGAAGGCGCCACGGTCACCTACGATGGACCGGTTGAGTTAACCCACGACGCAACGGCAAAAACGATTACCGGCGAGGCATTGCTACCAGGAACCTATGTGGTCAAGGTGAGCGCCTCTTCGGGTACTGCCTCTGCGGAGGACGAAATTTCCCTGTATATCGATGCCAATTTTGGTGGCCGTTACGGCGGCGGCGGAGAGAGTGAGTTCACCCTCACCATGGGTCGCAGTCAGGTAACCGATACCGATGAGAACAACTATGTGCTGACCCGCTCGGGCACGCTCTTCTGGCACGCGCAGGCGACCGATGAGACGGAGTTTGTCAATCTGCTGTGCGTCGCAGATGTAGTGGTGAGCGGTGATGAGGCCTCAGGCTCCGGGTTGTGTAAAGAGCTGGTTGATGGGCAGCTGCAGGTCAGGACGGTCACCAATTTGTTGGTCACCTACAAAGAAACCGGGGCTCTGGGTCTGACTTATTCATACGAGGAGACGGGGGATTCTTTCGACATTGACTTTGCGGTTGCCGGTGAGGCCTACATCTCCCCTGATCTGGATCTGTCGGGCGTGTACCGATCCTCACTGATAGAGAACCTCGACTACCTCAGCGTGGCGCAAAACGCCATCACGGGGGACAGCTACAATCTTGAAGTGCCGCGTTGCGGTGTAACAGCAACGCTGTCGCCCTACGATACCGACTTCATTACGGCCACTGAGGGCGATGGCTCCATTATCCCGGCAGAGAGCATCGCGATCGATAATTGTGACCTGTCTGATCAGGACGGTTACGCGGTCTCGGTGGGTGAGGCAACAGGGTCGGGCCAAACGGGATTGCTGCTGATACTGCAGAGTGGCATCAGTGACAGTGTCATCCGCTTCGACCTTTACGCCCGCCGCGGTAGCGAATATGCCGACCCCCTCAGCAAGCTCCGCTACGTTCGTGTGTGTTATGAGGGTTTGCCTACATCGCAGGCTGAGATCTATGATGTCACCGAGGCAGATTGTGAGGCACTGTCTGGGGGATAAGGCGCGCTATGAAGCTCTTCGGTTTGTTTGGTAAGTCATCAAATGACGACAAAGACAGCACAACTGAGGAGTCGGCGACACCAAGCGCTGCTGAAGCGCAAACCGCACCCCCAGAGCAACCACCCGCGCAATCTCAGCAAGCAGTGGACAGGGGGGCCACCATGAGTGACGTGATCAAGGCTGTGACCGATCAGTTTGCGCTGATCAATGCCGATAGCGACGCGGATTTACGGGCGGTCGGCGCGGCTTTGTGCCAAATTCCCGAGGGTATGGCGCCGTTATCGGAAGGCTTTGTTTCCTTTCGTCACGAGGTGCTCCACGCGATTCTCATAACCGGTGATGAAGCGGCCATGGCAGATCGCGCGGTGGTCTTGAACAAGTGCCTCGCGTCTATTGAGGACGCGCCAGATCACGCCGAGCAGAGCATTGCCCTGCGCATTATTGCTGAGGAGCTGCGCGACGATATGCTCTCGGTCAACCGCGACCCCTCCGAGCAAGAGAGTGCCGCCGCTGCGCTGGCTGCTGAAGACGGGGCGCCCCAGTGGAATGCGCCCGGTACGCCACAGGAGACTGCCCCCGCCGAGCCCGATCCGGTTGAGGCGTCGTTTGTGGCGGCGACTTCGGATGAGCGACCAGCCGACACGTTCCAAGCGGACGCGCCGCAGGAAAATACTGATGTTGCGGCAGCGGACACGCCGGCGCTTGAGGTCATAGGGGGTGCGCGCGCCGCTGAGGAATCGGTCGAGTCTATGGCCGACGCGAACGTGTCTGAGGCAGAAGCGTCTGACGAGGGCGATGCAGTACCGGAAGCGTCCCTTAGTGACGAGGCCGTAGAGGAAGAATCCCCCGTACCGCCCATCACGCCAAAGCGCTTGGTTGGCAGCGTCGCCCATGCGGACCACCTCATTGCATCCGCTACTGCGGCTCGTCAGGGCGTACAAGACGAGCGCGAGAGCAATCCCGCCGAGCACTTCAGCGGGTATGGCGAGGATATGGGTGAGTTTATCGGCGCCCTGGGTAATGTGACGGCGAGCTGCCTTCAGGCACTGGAAACCTGCTTTGGGCGCGAGTTGGAAACGCTCAGTCATTACCGCGATGTGTGCGCAGAGCTTGAGTTGGGCGCCACCCGACTGGCCGACTCCCGACGCTGCATTACCTTTATTGATGCCGGGCTTCGGGGTGCACCCTGCGACGATGATTTATCAGGGACTGAGAACCAATGGTTGGCCTCGCTGACCACCCAGTTGGCAAATGTCACCAAGGAACAAAGTGCCATTGCGCTCGAGAAGGGAGAGCAAATCAAAGGGCAGATTGCGGAGATACAGCTAGAGGCGGATCAGGCCAGTGAGCTGATTAAAAAGTTGGGCGCCGAGACGCTTGAGCCCCCGGCAACGGTGCTGCAATCACTCACCAGCAAGGACCTCGGATCGGAAGATGCCGACGCAGAGGTCGATTATGAAGACTCCATTGACCAGTACATCGAGTGGATGAAAAAACAGCGCGAAGCGATCAGGGACCAGCGCCGTCGCATCGAAGAGTTGGATCAAAAAATGGCGGATGCCGAGAGAGCCGCCGATCGGCAGTACTCAGGGCGGCTAGAGCCGATCCAGCGGCGGAAGGAAGAGCTCACCCGTAATTTGGAGGATGCACTGCTGAGTGCCAGCAAGGACGCCGAAGAAACCGAGAGCCGCCTGAATGCGCTGACGCAGGATGCCTCGACGCTGATTACCGAATATGAGGTGGCGGTAGACAAGCGCGCAGCGTTTGCGGCAAACGTTGAGGACGCGATGGCGAGCGCCATGATTCGATTGGGCAAAGTGCTCGATGAGGCCAACATGGTTTCCTTGTCAGACGGCAATGCGTCACCGTGACCCTCGGCGGTGAGAAGGTGTGGGTGGCGATGAATACCACTTTGCTACTTGTTCTGGGGGCTTGCTCGCAGGACGAGCCTACTGAGGCGGAGCGTCAGCAATGCTTTGATCGCTACATCCGTGAACATCAGGCGGAATATCCGGTGGAAACCCTGAAAAAGGCGGCGGCACTCAAATGTTACTCTTGAATACCTCACCCAAAGAATTGGGACTGGAGCTGCTACGGGTTCTTTTTGTTGGTGTGGTAATTGGCATCCTTGGTGGCCTCGCCGCTAACCTTTTTGTACTGGGTGTGGGTGCAATCGACGGTGTCATCAGGCAGCAGATGGCGGGTCAAAGTGCGCTGAGCTCAGGCTTGATTCGCTGGGCCGCGCTCATTGTGGGTGCCTTCTGTATTTATGGTCTCAAGCAGGCCTTTAAAATGGACCGCTGGCACGGGCCTGCAGATGCCATATTGGGCGCGCATCGCCCCGATGCCGCTTTTCCCGCTCGACAGGGTTTTATCTCGACTACGGCAGCTTTTATATCTGCCAGCGCAGGTGCTTCGGTAGGGCAGTACGGACCCGTGCTGCACTTTGGCGCGTCGGTGGGTGCGCAAGTGCGCGCTTTGTTTCCCACTCGGCTCACCCCTGATATTTACGTCGCCTGTGGGGTTGCGGCGGCTATTTCGGCAGGCTTTGGTGCCCCGATTGCAGCGGTGGTGCTGGTATCGGAAGCCATTCTGAGACACTTCGCCATACGCGCGGTGGCACCCATTACCGTCTCGGCCATCGTGGCAACAGCCGTCACACCCCTGTTCTTTGACCGCGTATCGCCCTATTCAGTCACGGCCAGCCCAACAGACTGGGGGCTCCTCCCTGTCGTACTCGGCCTCGGTGCCTGCGCCGCGATCCTGGCAATTGTCTTTATGCGATCGTTGCTGAGAACCGCGGCCTGGGCCAAGGCACGCAATAATGACCTCGCCATGGTGCTGCTCGCTGCCACCCTGATGGCCATCATCGGCATGCTGGTGCCCGAGGCGGTTGGCTTGGGCACGCAGTCGGTCAATGACCTGCTCGCCGGCGAAAAAATGGTGGGCGAGGCGGTACTTATGTTGCTGGCCAAGCTCGTGGCCACGGTTGTCTGTATTGGCTTGGGTCTCGTTGGGGGCGTCTTCTCGCCGGCCTTGTTTTTGGGTGCGTCCCTGGGTTACTTGGCGGGCTTTATTGCGGTGGGCCTCGGTTACGACCCCTCGGCTGTCGTGATGCTCACCGTTGTGGGCATGGCCGCAGTGGCCAGTTCGGTCATTGGTGCGCCCATTGGCGTGGTGCTGATTGTGTTTGAGTTCACGCGCAGCTACGAGTTTGCGGTGGCGGCGATCCTCGCGGTATCGATGTCGTCCTTTATATCAACACGCTTGTTCTGTTACTCCTTTTTTGACCGACAACTGATCATGCGGGGCTTTGACCTGCGTCAGGGAAGAGAGTTTTTGTCACTCAAGGATATCTCGGTGTCAGACCTCGAAGTCGAATCCGTTACGCCGGTCCGCGAAGCGGCTACCGGTGAAGAGATGGTGGCCCACCTGCGGGCGTCAAACCGAACAGAAGCCTACGTGGTGGATGCCGAAGGCAAGCTCAGAGGCGTGGTGCCGATCTTGACCGCCCTTGCCGAGAGCAATAGCCCTGCATCGTCTTTGATTAGCGACGATTATTTGGTGCTCAAGCTCAGCGATGATCTACAGCAGGCCCTGAGCGTCGCGCGGCAATTTGTGGGTGAGGCCATACCGGTGGTCGACGATGCCGGCGCCCTGGTCGGTTGTCTCAGTGAGGGCGCTATTTTGGGCGGCACGCTGGATCGCCAGGAAGAGGTGAAGGGTCGTGAGCGTAACTAAGCAGAGCCTGTTGCTCTGCGCCGCCTTGGCCTTGCCACTATCCGGCGTTGCCGATGACCGGGAAGATCAACTGCGCGCCGGCCTGGCCGCCATGGATCGTCAACACTATGCAACGGCAATGCGCGCCTGGTACGACCTCGCAACGGCCGGCGACCCGCAAGCGCAGCACAATATTGGTTACCTCTATGAGGAAGGTCTGGGGGTGACGCAACAGTACGACGTTGCCATGGACTGGTATCGGCGCGCCGCCGAGGGTGGACTCGCCGAGGCGAATCACAATCTGGGCATGATGTATGTCGAGGGCCGCGGCGCTGCCAAGAGCTGGGCCCAGGGACTCATTCATTTTCGCAAGGCGGCAGCTCAGGGCCTGATCGAGAGCCGGTACATGATTGCACTGAGCTATTTCGAAGGAGAAGGGCAGATTCGCAACCGGCGGCTGGCCTACGAAGGCTTTAGAGAGACGGCGATAGAGGGCTATGCCGATAGCCAGTACATGCTGTCTTTTATGTTGCTGGATGGGACCGACGTCAAACGCCGTTCTGGTCAGGCGTATGTGTGGGCATCGTTGGCCTTGATACAGGGACAACAGCAGTCACAGGAAATTCGCGATGTCGCGGCTATGCGGATCGATGAGCTCGAAACCAGTGACGCCCTCTTTGTCCTTTCTCAATGCGAAGCATCGGGTGTGAAAGGTTGCCTCCCGGGGTTGGATGCATTGCCTTAGGGCGCGCCACGTAAAAAAAATGCGCCGGTGCGGCGCATTTTTTATTTCTGAGTAAGGGGGTCTTTGCTTTTGAGCAAACGCTCTCAGCGCCCAGCGTCTTTACACTGCCATCAACTGTCGGGGCTTGGAGAGATCCATGTTCTGCCAGGCTTCGGAGATCGGTTCGAGCAAACTCTTTACTTCTGCCACGTTATCGGGCGCAACATCGATGTTCACATTGGCGGCGAACAATTTGCGGATTGAGTAGCCGTAGAGCTCTCCCAAATTTATTGCGATCTCACCGCCGCGCTCGTAGTCGAGGCTGCCCTGCAGGCCGGCAAGAATACGGCAAGCCTTGGTCAAATATTCCCGCACCTGATCTTTGTTGCCGTGATG
Source organism: Halieaceae bacterium UBA3479 (assembly GCA_002377985.1). Classification (GTDB taxonomy): domain Bacteria; phylum Pseudomonadota; class Gammaproteobacteria; order Pseudomonadales; family Halieaceae; genus Luminiphilus. The sequence continues at coordinate 11,952 of DFQW01000150.1, forward strand.
GTGATGCACTTCTACGCCAGCCAGTGCGCCAATTAATGCTTTAAAGAGCAGCGTGATGAGCTCGTGCTTATCGGCCGACGCAACGGCAGATTCCAGATCAATTCGCTTGTATGCGGCGGCGGCTCTTACACGCGTCATGGCTTACCTCAGATGACTGTTTCTTAGCGATACCCTAAATATCGGTCGAAATAAGGCGAACTTTACCGTCAGGAGCGCCCCTTTGCTTTAATTTAAAATATTGTTTTTATTAAATAATTTATGATTTTGGTGTTTTCACGCTGGTTTTCGGGGCATTTTTTGTAAAGATAACGAAACGAGCCACGGACCCCCCGGGGAGGCACGCCAATGCGGCGGATCAGCAAGACCCATATGCGCTTACAGTGGGTGGTGCTACTGGCCTGTTTTTTATCGGCGCAGGGTGCCCATTCAGCCAGTACGCCGCTCGCGCCAAAAACCAATACCGGGTTGCAAAATATCCATCTGAAGGCGGTGCGCTGCAACGATCAGGGCTTTTGGTCCTTCGATCTTGTTAATAACGCCTTTGTTCAGGCCCATGTCGAATACTTTTTTTGGCGCGAAGATGCTGATGCCGATGCCATCGAGGGCGATGCCGGTCAGGTCAGACTGGGGCCCAAAAGTCGCGATACTGCCGTGCTGGTTTTTTCCTGTGAAATACCTTTTACGGAGCTAAGGCAGCATTTTCAATGGGCGCCTACGGGATTCACTCGACAGTAATCCCGACAAAACCGGGGTCGGTACCCCGACGTAAAGCCGGTACACTCTCGTTTCGGTGACAGGGAACCCGCCTACATGGACAGGCTCATTATCGGTATCAGCGGCGCCTCAGGGGTGCAGTACGGTGTGCGTGCACTGGAGCTTCTTCAGCCGCTTCCGATCGAGACGCACCTGGTGATGAGCAAATCGGCCGAACTCACAGTGCACCACGAACTGGATCGCTCTGTGGAAGATATTCGTGCGCTCGCCAACGAATGGCATCCGGTGCGTAACGTGGGCGCCTCGATCGCCAGCGGTTCCTTTAAAACACTGGGCATGTTAGTGGCACCCTGTTCCATCAGAACGCTGGGGGAGATTACCTCCGGTGTGACTTCCTCCCTTCTGACCCGCGCGGCCGATGTGGTTCTCAAGGAGCGACGGCGTCTGGTGCTGATGGTCAGAGAGACGCCGCTGCACCTGGGCCACTTAAGAAATATGGTGGCGGTGACCGAGATGGGTGCCATTGTTGCACCGCCGGTACCTGCCTTTTACGCCAAACCGGAATCGCTCGAGGCGGCTGTGACGCAGAGCGTCGCCCGGGTACTCGATCTTTTTGATCTGGCCTTGCCGGAGACCCATCGCTGGACGGAGTCGTGACGCGCTTCTTGTCGCGATGGCGTCAGCAGTCGCTGGCGTGGCTGGTGTTTTTTGTCATCGTTGTCGACCTGATCGGTTTTGGCATCGTCATTCCTATCCTCCCTTTTTTGTCGCCCCATCTGGGCGGGGGCACCGATGACGTGGCTTTTATTCTGGTCAGTTACAGTGTGATGGCCGCACTGGTGGCGCCGTTGTGGGGCCGATTATCCGACCAGCTGGGGAGGCGACTTATTCTCTTTATCTGCCTCCTGGGCGGGGCGGCGTCTCATTTTCTGCTCGCGGCCTCCAATGAGCTCTGGATGGTCTATTTGTCGCGCGCGGTGGCTGGCGCGATGGCTGGCAGCTTGCCGGTGGCTACCGCGTTGATCGCCGATGCGAGTACCCCCGACCAGCGCTCCCGCGCCATGGGTTTGATTGGTCGTGCTTTCGGTATAGGTCTTGTGTTGGGGCCCGTGATCGGGGGTGTATTGGCAAGGAGCGAAACCGACTTTGCCTTGCCTTGCATTGTTGCAGGGGTCTTGTCAGCGAGCGCAGCAGTGTTGGCGCTACTGCTATTACCCAAGCCTCCACCCAAGACCACACCGCGCGCGCGCGAGTCGACTGGAGGTGTTGCCGCCACCATGCCCTCTGCTCGGACAATGCTGGGTGATGCGGGTGTGCTCTTGTTTGTTGGACAATTTGCACTGCATACCTGTGCGGTGAGCGCTTCCATTTATTTATTCCCCTTGTGGACGTCGCAGGGTCTGGGATGGACGGCACACGAAGTCGGGTTGTTTTTTGGTTTGGTGGGCGTAGTGATGATAATGACCCAAGGTAATTTTTTGGGTCGCATGACAGACCGGTTCGGCACTATCTGGGTGCTGCGTGCCGCGACGCTGACCTTTAGCGCCTCCTTGGCGTTATCTGCAGTGGCGTCGGGTGCGCTCGCCATGGGCGCTTTGGGGCTGCTGGCTTTTTCGTCGGCCACCTTGTGCCTGCCGGTGCTCAACACCATCGCCAGTCATGCGGTTCCAGCTCCGTGGCGGGGGCAGTTTTTTGGCGTCACCGCCTCCTCCGCTTCTTTTGGCCGCGTGGGAGGGCCTTTGATTGCGGCAATGCTGCTGGCGCGCGGTGATTTTGCCCTGGCATGGCTCGGTACCAGTGCGATTGTGATGCTGGTTGTGGGTTGGTCTGTACTGCAGGGCGCAAATCCGGCGGTGGGTAAACAAATCAGCGAGCAGTCCGAAGTAGCGACAATCCGAGGGAACTCATGAAGCAAAAGTGCGTGGTGGCCCTGGCGTTACCCGACGAAATCGTTGCGCGCTTAAAGGCGCGCTATGACGTGGTGGCATGGGCCGGTCCCGAGGCGATGAGTCAGGCAGCACTAATCGACGCACTTAATGGCGCGCAGGGTTTGCTGTGCGCGCTGTCTACGCGACTTACCGCTGAGATGATGGATCATGCGCCCGAGCTCAGGGTGATCTCGACGATATCGGTGGGGGTCGATCACATCGATATCGCCGCCGCTACTCGGCGCGGCATTCCCGTGGGCCATACCCCGGGGGTTCTGGTAGACAGCACCGCTGATCTGGCGGTGGCGCTGATGCTCGCTACGACGCGGCGAGTTGCCGAGGCGGATCAGTGGGTGAGAGAGGGGCAATGGACCCAGGGATGGCAGTCAGACCTGCTACTCGGGACGGATATCAGTCAAGCGACCGTCGGCCTGGTGGGGTTGGGCCCTATCGGTGAGGCGGTTGCCCGGCGATTGCGAGGATTTGGCTGCAAACTGGTGGGCTGGAATCGGACTCCCAAGGCAGTCGATGGCGTTGAGTCCATGGCGCTGGATCAGGTATTTGAGACGGCCGACGTGGTCTCATTGCATACGGCGCTTACCGACGAGACGCGGCATATCGCCAGCCGCGAGAGGCTGGCCTTGATGCGCCCCGGTGCGACGCTGATCAACACCGGGCGCGGGCCGCTGGTCGACGAGTCAGCTTTGATTGAGGCGCTGGCATCC
>DFQW01000091.1:0-3805 GCA_002377985.1 Halieaceae bacterium UBA3479
CCGTAGGTGCAGGCCGAGAGAAGCAGCGCGGCCAACAAAACCACAATGGTTCGAGAGCGATGGGGATTGCGGGTGTGCCACGCCTGCAAGGCGCGTTGTATCGCCTCACCACGCAATAGTAAAAAGGTTGCCAGCAGCAAAAGCCAGGGAACCGCGCGCTGAAAAGTAGCCTCCCGCGTGTGGAGCAGCAGCCATGCCCCCAAGCAGCCGCCAATCAGCGCTATCGCGATCACACCGTAAAGCCGGGTGCGATGCGCCCACAACGCCTGACGAAAACCCGCCGCGCCGCTAACGTACCCCGCAAAAGACGCAAAAGTATTGGTCGCGTTGGCTGCCACCGGCGGCACGCCGACCGCCAGCAACGAGGGGAAGGTGATAAAACTGCCGCCGCCCGCGACCGTGTTCACCACGCCGCCGAGCAATCCCGCCACAAGTAACAAAAAAAACTCCGACATCTGTCCTCCGCGGCGCACCCATCGCCCACACCGCACTCACTTGTCATCGGTGGGATTAAATCGCACCGGGGCAACCACAGGGTTACCAATTACTGTAATAATCGAGCATAAATTATCGGGGGCGAAATATGCGAGGCAAACTCTTTCGCGGACTCATGAGCATCTTGCTTGCGGCTGCAGCGTCCGCCTTTGCGACATGGTCCCTAGCTGATCAAGAGCGCGTCTCCGTACCCGATGTCTTTCTGGACGGTATCCCTTACGACCTGACGCTCAGCCTCGCACCTCAGTCAGATGCCTCGACGTTAACAAGCGTCCCTGCGCTCGTGGTTAACGACCTGACGTATCAGGCAGAACAGACCGATGACACCTGGGTTTTCGTCGGCGTCACCGCGCACGGCACCGACACTGCAGATCTCACTCTGATCATCAACGACGCGGTCAGTGCCGCTATCACTGTGCCGGTGATTCCCGGTTGGGTATCAATTCTGCCGCCCCTCTTGGCCATTGGCATGGCACTGCTACTGCGCAGCGTCCTGCCTGCGCTCATGTTTGGACTGTGGCTGGGCGCGTGGGCACTCCAAGGCATGAGTCTGGAGGGCGTTTTTTATGGACTTTTGGCCAGTTTTGAGGTGTATGTGGTGAACGCCGTGGCCGATCGCGACCACGTCACCATCATGCTGTTTACTTTCATGATCGCGGGCATGGTTGGCGTCATATCCCGCAATGGTGGAATGCGTGGTATCGTCGAGTGGATTATTAAGGGTGCCAATACGGCACGACGCGGCCAACTCGCAGTGTGGTCTTTAGGGCTGGTGATCTTTTTCGACGATTACTCCAATACGCTGGTAGTGGGTAATACCAGTCGCTCCATTACTGACCGACTGCGCATCTCGAGGGAGAAATTGGCCTATATCGTAGACTCTACCGCTGCGCCCATTGCGACCGTTGCCCTGGTCACGACCTGGATCGGATACCAAGTGAGTTTGATCGGTGACGCCACCGCACATTTGGACGGACTCGAACTCAGCGCCTACGGCATCTTCCTCAATTCGATTCTCTACAGTTTTTATCCCTTTATGGCGATCTTGCTCATGGTGCTGGTGATCACCACCGGCCGAGAGTTCGGTCCCATGCTGGCGGCCGAGCGCCGCGCGCGCACTACCGGCATAACGACGCCGCCCGTCACCTCAACCGTCGGGCAGGATGACGAGGCGGCGCTGGCAATGAAAGACGGCATTCGACCCAATGCCCTGAATGCCCTCGTCCCTGTGTTGGTCATGATTGTTGGGATTCTTGCGGGTCTCTATATCACCGGTGAAGGAGACACCATCAGCGACATCATCGGCACCGCAAATTCTTACCAAGCACTCATGTGGGCCTCATTGCTATCAGCCTTTACGGCGGTCCTGATGACCGCTCTGCAAAGACTGCTAACGCTGGACGAGATTGTCGACGCCTGGGTATCCGGAGCACGGTTTACTTTTATCGCCATGATTATTCTGGTGCTCGCCTGGTCGATGTCGGAAATCAGCAGAGAGCTCCACACGGCCGATTTCTTGATCGCAAGCCTCGGTGACAGTCTGCCGGCATCGGCATTACCCGCCACGGTTTTTGTCCTCGCCGCCTTCACCGCTTTTTCGACCGGCAGCAGTTGGGGGGCCATGGGGATTCTGTTACCACTGGTGCTGCCCCTGTGCTGGGCCATCATGAACAGTCAGGGAGTAGCCGGAGCGGACGATTTGCACATTCTTTACGCCTCTGTGTCGGGCGTATTGGCAGGCGCGGTATGGGGCGATCACTGCTCGCCAATTTCAGACACCACCGTGATGTCTTCCCTGTCCGCCGGCTGCGACCACATAGAGCACGTGAGAACCCAGTTGCCCTATGCCCTGCTCGCGGGGGCCACGGCGTTGCTCTGCGGCACCTTGCCGACCAGCCTGGGGCTCCCCTGGTGGGTGGGTATGCTGTTGGCGGGAGCCGCCACCGCACTCGGCTTACGATGGCTCGGCGAAACTGTCGAGGACTATCGGCCCCAGTGACGCGCGCATCATGACTACTTGGACCTTCAAAAGCGACAGAGGGCGCGTGTGGCACAGCAGCGCCATCATCTACTCGGTTCTCACCTACCTGACCGGTTGGTACTGCCTGCTCGAGGGCGGCTGGGTTGGCTTCGTGCCCGGTATCTTGCTTGTGGGTCACGGCATGATTATCGCTGCCTACATGATTCATGAATGCGCCCACAACACGGTGTTCAGCATGAATCGCCACAACCTGCAGTTGGCCGCCCTTCTTGGCTGGATATGCGGGTCCTGTTACGGCACCGTGGAAGATATCCGCACCAAGCACTTTCGCCACCATGTCGAAAACGATGACGTGGTGTGGTTTGACTACGAGGCGTTTTTTCGGAAACACCCTCTCATCTACCGCATCACCATTTTTTTGGAGTGGTGCTACATCCCGGCGCACTGCATTTTGATGCACACCATCATGGTGTTCACCGCATTCATCATTCCTCAGCGGCGCGACCAGATGCCACGCAATATCGCTGTAATCCTGATTCGATTTGGCCTAATGGTGGCTCTGGCCTGGTGGGCACCGGTCGCGCTCGCAGGCTATCTCATTGCGTATATGCTGATGATTATCGTGCTGCGCTTTGTTGACGGCCTCGAGCATGACTACCCGTATCGGACCAACCTTTTTACCGACGAAGTCTCCGAACACAAGGGAGATCTGGAATGGGAACAGGAACACACCTTTAGCCCCATTCTGTCGTGGCGCTATGAGTGGGTGAACTGGTTAATACTGAACTTTGGTTATCACAATGCGCACCACGCCAAACCCACCACGCCCTGGTTTGAGCTACCCACGCTGCACCGTGAATTATTCGGCGAAAACCCGGACACCGTGATTCGACTCTGGCCCCAGCTACTGATGTATCACCGCTACCGCCGCTATCGTATTTTTCACGACGCCCCTGGCCTTAAATCCGTTAACGGCAAAGACTTTTTGCGCGCGGCACAATCAGCGCAGCTCACGGGCGGTAACGCCGCGTCGTTTCTGACGTCTTTCTAGCGCCCCATCAATGGCACATACCCTCGATATTTACCAATCTCTCTGGGCGATGGAGCAGCGCATTCCCGGGCAGGCCGAAGATCCGGTCGAAGTGCACATGGAGCGCATTGCCGAGGCAGGCTACGCGGGCGCTTGCCTCGACCCCAACGTATCGGAAATTCCCGACTGTCTGGCGCTAAAGCCCGCCTTTGAGCGGCTGGGTTTGAAGTGCATGGTCAACGCTTTCCCCCACGACGTGGAGGCGTTGCAGCCGCTCTTAGAGATGGCCGCAGAAATGA
>DFQW01000091.1:4142-4477 GCA_002377985.1 Halieaceae bacterium UBA3479
GTACCGGTCGTCGAGGCTTGGCTGGCCATGGCGGAGCGGTATCCGTTTCCCGTATTACTGGAAACTCACCGTAACGGCACGCTGAACGACCTGTTCTTCACGCTGGCCGTGTTGGAAATGGTCCCTGAGCTGCGGCTGTGTGCCGACCTTTCGCACTTTGTCGTGGATCGTGAACTGCAGATTCCGCTGAATGAAACGGATGAAGGCTATTTCTCGACGATCCTCGAGCGCTCGGATTCGTTTCAGGGGCGCATCTCGAACAACCAGCAAATTCAAATCGCGCTGGATTTTCCCCAGCATCAGGCATGGGTTGCTCAGTATCGGCAGTGGTGGCA
>DFQW01000091.1:4860-8289 GCA_002377985.1 Halieaceae bacterium UBA3479
ATCACGGGTGCTGACCAACGTGAGCTGTCAGATCGATGGCAAGAAGGCTTGCAAATCCGCAATTGGGTGGAGGCGATCTGGTCAGACCTCGACAGCGTCTGACCCGGGCCACATGTCTCAGGCCGCCAACACACCTTCTATCAGCGTCAGTGCCTCGGCGACTTCGTCTACCGTGTTGTAGTGGCCCAGCCCCAAACGCAGCACACCTTCCTGAGGGTCAAGATTTAGCGCTCGCGCCACCTCAAAGGCGTAGTTGTCGCCCCAGTGGCAATAGAGACCCGCATCGGAAAGCTGCCGGGCGATAACACTGGCAGGGTGTCGGTCATGGGTAAAGGAGAAGGTCGCCACGCGATGCGCCAAGGTGCTCGCGCCCTGGATGGTCAGCCCCGGCATCGCCACCAAGCCCGACAGCAATTGCTCTGACAAGACGTCTTCATGACCGCCCATCGCCGCATAAGCCCCCTCGAATAACTGGCGGCGATCGCCAATGCAGCCAGTCTCAGCTGCCAGCCACTGAAAATACTCCAGCGTACCCATAAGTCCTGCGATCAGCTCAAATGCCGGCGTGCCCAGGCTGAACCGGAATGGCAAGTCATTGCTGGCACAGCGGAGTTTGTAAGCGCGGAGGGATACCAATCGCTCCCGTTTGCCATAAACCACTCCTAAATGCGGCCCATAAAACTTGTAGGGGGAGCAGGCGAGAAAATCGCAGCTTAGGTCCTTCACATCGATCAGTCGGTGCGAAGCGTATTGCACTGCGTCCACATAAACGATGGCGCCGGCGGCCTGTGCCATTGCAGTCAGCGCTTTTACATCGTTAACGCCACCGGTCAGGTTACTGGCGTAGTTGAGCGCGAGGAGGCGTGTGCGATCCGTTAAGAGCGGCTCCAGCTGCGCAGGCTCTACGCGCCAGCTGTCACGATCAAACTCCAACCACTTCACTGTCAGGCCGTTGTCTTCGGCCATTTGCAGCCACGGCGAGACGTTCCCCTCGTGCTCCATGCGGGAGATGATGATTTCATCGCCGGCTTCAAACTGATGCGCGAGGCTACGCGATAGCTGATAGGTCAGCGTTGTCATATTGGCACCAATCAGCACCTCACCGGGGTCGGAAGTGCCCAAAAAATCGGCCATGGCGGCAACGGCATCGTGGTAGAGCGCATCGACCTCCACAGAGGTCGGGTTAAACACGCCGGTATTACTGTTGTAACGGTGAAAAAAGTCGACGATGCGATCAATGGTGTGCCTCGGCACCTGCGTGCCCGCCGCGTTATCAAAATAGATGCGGCGCTGGCCGTTGTCTGTTGTCGCCAGTGAGGGAAACTGTTGTCGAACGGCTTCGATTGGAAATGTCATGATCTGTTGTCACCCTACCGTCGGCCCTGAGGGCCGCTACGCATCGGTCCTTGCTACAGCGATCGCTATAGCTGCTCAAAAAAATCCAGAATCAGAGGCCAGCTAGCGCTGAGGTTGTACACGTGGCCCATATCACCCCGGCAATCCAGTACCGGCGGCCAGGGTGAGTCGCTCTGACAATAGGACCAGCCGCGGCACTCCATACTGGAACTGCCAACATCTACGGACTCCGCCGGCACGGTGGTATCACAGCCCTCCGACTCCGCCCAGACCTTGGTGATCGCCGAGGCGCTGGAATAATAATAGACGTCGCCATCTGAGGTGGTGGTGAAACTTTCCTGCCCCCACTCACCCGGGGGAACGGTCCTATCCCGCGAGCCGGTTATCGAAATGACGGGCATACCACCTTCAGATATCGGCGGGGCTAGATAGCCGCGATGGGGCAATCCCACAATGGGGGCTATCGCCCTAAAGACTTCTGCGCTGCGCTCGTCACGGCCAAGATCCCATACAAACATGCCGCCGTTTGAGCCGCCAACGGCGTAGACGCGGTCAGAATCAATGCAGACATTGGCGGACACTGCGTGAACCAGCGCAGCAGAAAACGCCACGTCGTCGGCAGTGCATTGCGTCCAGGAGCATCCGTTCACCGCAATCCCCTCACAGGATGGATAGGTGTAGTCCGTTGTTCTGGCATCATCACAAATCGCGTTCGTATCACCACTGACGGCTGCGTTGAACCCATCGCCATCGAGGCCCGTCGTCGACCCCTGAAACGACCAGGACGACAATCGATTACCAGGTTCCTCGCGCCCCAGGCCCAGCGGCGCCACCAACACATAGCCTCGCTGGTCTGACTGTGACTGCACCGTGACGTTGTCCAGAAACTCACCCTCGTGACCGCCCCAACCGTGAAACAATACGATGAGCGGATAAGCCTGATCGGGGCTGTAGCCAGCCGGCAGTCGGACCCGAAATTGGCGTGCGATGCCCTCCTGATCGAGGGTGTAGTCTCCCGAGCTCCAGCTGCTAGACGGGCAAACCGCCCCCGTGCCGGATGAGTCCACTGCCGCAATATCAGTGATTTCGAAGCCCTGGGTTGCAGTATCAAAATCCATCACCACATCCCATTGACGCCCCTCAACGGTGAGACCCTTTAGCGTAAAAGAGGCATCGGCAAATGACACCTCTGATACCGTGGACATATCCACTTCTGCGCCGTCTCGAATGTATGCAGACAGAAACCGGTCGACCTCCACGGTCGCGTTTTGTGTGGCGATCCCACCATCGTTAGAGATTGCCCGAGCAGTAAATACATATTCCCCCGGCGCCAGCCCCTTGTAGTTGTATGCCATGGAGAAACCCGACGTATCGGCATCAGGAAAATCGGGGTAGACCTTTGCTACATCACCTCGAGCGCCTCCCATGGGCACAGCAAACGCATAGTTGCCATCGACATCGATCTCTATGGTAGCTATACCTGACTCCGCTACTGCCCAGCCGCGCAAGTTGGAAATGCCCGTATAGACACCGCCGTCGAGAGGTTCCTCCAGATTCAAGATGATTGTCTCGGCCAGCGTTACAGCACTTGCAACCAACAAAGCTATTGCAATGAGATTTCTCAAAGAAATGCCCCAGAAAGATATGCACCGGAACGCTACTGTCCAGGCTCAAATTTTGCAACAATCGAAGCGGAGCTATCGGGGAAAAAACCATGCAACTCAAAGACAAAGTGGCGGTAATCACGGGCGCTGCGCGTGGCTTGGGCAGAGCCTATTGTGAGGCCATGGCACAGGAAGGCGCCGCAGTTGTCGCCGCCGACATCAATAGTTGCGACGATACGGTTGCCGCGATCACGGCAGCGGGTGGCCGGGCGATCGCGGTTTCCCTCGATGTGGCGGATAGCCAGAGTTGCGAGGCGATGGCCACCCAAACGATGGATGTCTACGGACGCATCGACGTGCTCGTTAATAACGCCGCGCTCTATGCCGGGCTGCAAGGCGCCCGATTCGAGCAGTTGGAAGAAGCACAGTGGGATCGGGTTATGCAGGTCAATATCAAAGGCACCTGGCT
>DFQW01000162.1 GCA_002377985.1 Halieaceae bacterium UBA3479
CAGCGGATCACCCAGCTGTGACCGCCCCGCCTCCTTGAGTTCGACGATACTGTCGGGGTCTCTTACATTGAGCCCCTTCCCCACCCCGCCTAGGGCCATCAAATTTGCGCTGATACTTTCGGCACCCACCTCGCTGGTTGCGGTACCTACAACCCGACACCCTTGATCAGCCAATGCGCTGGCGATGGCTGCACCAATGCCGCGGCTCGCGCCTGTCACCAGTGCAATCTTTTGAATCGGCTCATCCATAGGTGCTAGCTCCTTGCAGCCTCGCGTAGCGTGTCCGGATTTTCCAGCGGCGTGCACACCGCCAGCTTATCGATGCGCTTAATAAGACCTGTGAGCACCTTGCCGGGGCCGCACTCGATAAAATTTTCGCAGCCCGAGCGCAGCAACGTATAAATGCACTGGGTCCACATAACGGGTTCCGACACCTGACGAACCAGCAGTCTGCGGATTTCGACAGCATTGCGATGGGGTTGCGCATCGACATTACTAACAACAGGTATTTTGGCATCTTTGAGTGACACCGCCTGAAAAGCTTCTGCCATCACTCCCGCCGCGGGTTGCATCAGAGGCGTGTGGAACGGAGCGCTAACCGGCAAAGGCAAAACCCGCTTCGCGCCCGCCTCCTTCATGAACTCAGCGGCAGCTGCAACGGCGGCGGCGTGACCGGCGATGACAACCTGTCCCGGAGAGTTGTAGTTCACCGCGCCCACGTAGGCGTCGTCATCGCAGTGCGTCACACACACCTCATCAATTACGGCGTCACTTAATCCCAGCACCGCGGCCATGGCCCCCTGACCGGCGGGCACAGCGGACTGCATGGCCCTTCCCCGCGTTTGAACCAGCAGTGCGGCATCTTTCAATTCGAGCGCCTCTGCGACCACGAGCGCGGAATACTCACCCAAACTGTGTCCGGCAACAAACTCGGGCGCGGCACCCTGCTCAGCTTGCCAGCAGCGGTACAAGGCCACGCTGGCCGTCAGAATGGCCGGCTGCGTGAACTCGGTGAGGATGAGCTGCTCCTCAGGGCCTTCAGAGACCAGCTGCCAAAGATCATAGCCAAGGACCTCACTGGCCTCGGCAAAGGTCTCCCCAACTATCGGGTAGCGCTGGGCCGCATCGCCGAGCATACCAACTGATTGTGACCCCTGGCCGGGGAACAAAAAGGCAAGTCCGGACAAGAACCGTTACTCTTCGTTTCCGGTTTCGACTACCTTCTTGCCTCTATAAAAGCCATCGGCACTCACATGATGGCGGCGGCGGGTTTCACCTGAAGTTTCATCAACCGTCAAGGTCGGTCCATCAATAGCGTCATGCGCACGCCGCATCCCCCGCTTTGATCGTGTCTTTCGATTTTGTTGAACAGCCATGCTATGGCCTCCTTAATCATATGTCCTGACCGAAAAGGGCTCGGCAATCCCTACCACTGTTTTGTTTCTATACGCACTGGAATCCCTCAGGATCTCAGTTTTTCTAGCACGGCAAAGGGACCCTTTGCCCGTTGCTCCGGGATCTGCTCGGGTTCCCGTTCGGACTCCTGCGGGTGGCGCCTCTGCTCTTTCAAGCAATCTTCGTCGTGCGTCGGCGAAACTGGTACCGCGAGCAAGATTTCTTCCTCAGCAATCTCGCTGAGATCCGCGACTTCCCCTACCATCAGTGGCTCGAGCCCGCCGGGCAAAGCCAGCGCATCCGAGTCGTCCCAAACGCATGCCATACGCGAGCCCGCGACCAGGGGTAATTCCATCCCTCCAAGACACCGCTGGCAGACCATCGTCAAAGTCGCCTCTACTCTGCTCTCAACGATATAGCGCGCCTCTTCGTCTCGACTGAAGCGAAACTCAGCGACTGCCTGCGTATCGAGCCCGATTCCGGCCTCTCTGAGGCGTGGCATGGCCTCTAGGGATGCGGTACCTTTGATCACAACACCCCGAGCGGCAAGACCGCGAAGATCGAGATCCTTTGGAAGCAGCCCAGTTTTCATGGCGGCGGATCATACGGACGGCGCCAGACGCTGTCAAAGCGCAATAGAGGCAATATCGCCCACTTGCGCTGGAGCTGTATTTTCACCAAAAAGCCTGACGAACCACATATGAAGCTTATATTGGCATCCACTTCCCCTTACCGCATGGCACTGCTTAAACGACTGCGCGTTCCTTTCGGCACCGTCGACCCACAGATCGACGAAACCCCGCTCGAGGGCGAGCCGCCCGAATACCGCGCGCGTCGCCTTGCAACGTTAAAAGCCGACGCCGTCACAACGCAGGGAGCACTTGTGCTGGGCTCTGATCAGGTCGCCTGTCTGGATGGCGAAATTCTTCGTAAACCCGTCACGCATGACGCCGCTGTGCGGCAGCTTACGCGGTGCTCAGGGCGCATCGTCCGTTTTTGGACGGCGGTATCTCTAAAGCATACTGCGACACTCTGGCGCGGTGATCGCGTGGTGACCTGCGATGTCAGGTTTCGAGATATCACGGCTTTGGAGGCAGAACGCTATGTTGAACTGGATCA
>DFQW01000189.1:0-10163 GCA_002377985.1 Halieaceae bacterium UBA3479
TGGCTGTTGCCAGCGCCAACAAGGTTGCGTTCGGCGGGAGTGTCGTGAAACAGCGCTATCCAGCTTGATGTGCTGCCCGGCCCAAAGATCGCCAGCGTCATTTCTTCACCGTCTGCCGAACGTCCCACCATGGCAATTTCGCCTGTAACGATCACCCAGAGATGGTGGTGTGGGTCTCCCGCAGCCTGCATGACCCGCCGTTGGTCGAGGGCGTGCAAGCGACATTGGCCCAGCAGCGTTTGGCGTTCTGCTGTGCTCAACCGCTCGAAAACGGGTAGTTGACCCAGAAACTGGACGAGTTCACGTGTGGGAAGGTTTTGCGCCATAGACGGCGGCTCCGATCAAAATATTGTCATATTCTAGACATTTATCGCTGTTGAGTACTGGTACATTGCAGAAAACGAGAGAAGCCGCATGACAGCACAACCCTTCAATCAAACCCATCGCGCCGGGCTTGTTGGCAAGCTGTCCGGTGAGTGCTTTGATGTATTGGTGATTGGGGGGGGGATCACCGGCGCGGGCGTGGCGAGAGATGCGGCCATGCGGGGCCTCTCGGTTGCACTGATAGAGGCGCAGGATCTTGCCAGTGGAACGTCGAGCCGCAGTTCAAAAATGATTCATGGGGGTTTGCGTTATCTGGTGTCCGGTGATGTGGCGGTGGTCAAGGAATCTGCGTCTGAGCGCAGCACACTGCATCGTATTGCGCCGCACCTTGCACAAAAAACACCCTATGTGATTCCAACAACTAATCTAAAGAGCAAGCTGATGCTGCGCGCTGCGCTGTGGGCCTACGAGCGACTCGGTGGTGTGGCGCGGGAGGATTACCATGAGGTGTGGTCCCGGGAGCAGCTTGCCGAGAGAGAGCCTCTGATTGAGCGGTCGCAGCTCAATGGCGCCGTGGTGTACCCGGAATTCCTGACTGATGACGCGCGATTGACTGTTGCCACTGTGCGTTCCGCCATCGATCACGGTGCCGTGGTGTCGACATATCTGAGGGCCGTCAATATTCGTCGCGAGGGAGACTTTGTGGTGAGCGCCGTCTCGACCCTTCCTGGAGATCAGAGCGAAGCGACGATTAAGGCGCGCGCCGTCATCAACGCGGCGGGGCCGTGGGTTGATCAAGTGTGTGGTCTTGAGGGAGATCAGCCAGCGCGATTGGCCCTCAGTCGCGGTGTTCATCTGGTTTTTGATCACGCCGATTTACCCGTGCGCAATACCGTCGTTATGCGAACCCACGACGCGCGCCGCATCTTTGCCGTGCCACTCGGTCAATATACTTACATTGGCACCACCGACGATTACCATCCCAAATTTGAATACTGGCCGCCTGTAACGGAGCAGGACATTGAATATTTATTGTCCTCCACCCGTCGCGTGATGCCGGACGCAAAGCTCAGTGCGGACCGCATCGTTTCGGTCTGGTCGGGTATCCGGCCGCTAGTGGGCGATGGCTCGGGCCGCGCTTCCAAAGAACTCTCGCGCAAGGATGAAGTATGGACTTCTTCCAGTGGCATGCTGTCAGTGGGGGGCGGCAAGCTATCAGCGTATCGGGCTATGGCCGAGCGTATCGTCGATACGCTGATCAAAAACCATGCTTTTACGGCACGGCCCTGCGCCACGGGTGAGGTGCCGCTGCCGGGTGGGGAGAGCACTACACTCGCTGCATCCCTCGAGGGCATGGATAGGGTGCAAGCTGAGCGGCTTGCGCGGCTGTATGGCACTGAGGCACCGGCACTGGCACGTGTTGCTCTGGAGACAGGGCTGGTTCCCGCAGAGGCACGCCATGCCGTTTTGTACGAGGGAGCTCAGCGCCTTGAGGACTACTGGGCGCGACGCAGCAGTCGCGCCTGGTTCGACGAAGCGGCGGGTCTGTCTATCCTTGTTGAGGCTGCTGAGGAGATGGCGGGTTTATTGGGTTGGGATGACGCCCGAAAAAAGGCAGAAATCAGCAATTGCCAAGACATCGATCGCGACAGTCGAGTGGGTTTTATAACGCACACCAATCAGCTTGGAGGTGCAGGTGATGCTAGAGCAGCTGGTTGAACTGGTTGGCGCGGAACAGGTAACCGATGACGCCGAAACTCTCGCGGCACATCGATTTGATCGCTGGTGCCTAAAACATTGGCAGGACTGGCGCGGCGAAGCACTGAGTACTGCAGCCTGCGTGGTGCGCCCGCGTCATACTGAAGATGTTCAGGCGGTGGTGCGCTACGCAGCCAGCAACGCCATTCCCATCATTCCGTGGGGATTGGGGAGTGGTGTGTGCGGAGGCATTGAACCCACCAATGCGCAGATTCTGATGGACATGAGCGCCATGCATCAGGTGCTGGAGATTGATGAGGAGAACCTCTTACTCACGGTCGAAGCGGGCATCAATGGCTTGATCGCGGAGGAGGCGGTGGCAGCCGTCGGGCTCACGATTGGGCATTGGCCGCAATCCATTGGGATTAGCTCGGTGGGCGGCTGGATCTCCACCAGAGCCTCCGGACAGTTTTCAACGGCCTACGGCAATATTGAAGATATCGTGTACTCGCTGGAGATGGTGCTACCCAGTGGAGAACGGGTTACCTTGGGTAAGGCGCCGCGCGCGGCAGCGGGCCCTGACTTGCGACATCTGGCACTGGGTGCAGAGGGGACCCATGGTATCGTCACTCATGTCACGCTCTCTCTGCGGAGGCAGCCGGAAAGCCGCCGATTCAGTGCATGGTACGCGCCTGATATGGCGTCGGGCTTTCGCGCCCAGCGGGAAATCGTCCAACAGGAATGGCGTCCCCCGGTGATGCGCCAGTACGACGCTTCCGAAGTGGCTCGCCTTTTCCCGGACCACGTTCGCGAAGATCACTGCCTGATTTTGCTGGTACACGAGGGGCCTGGTTCACGTGTTGACGCCGAGATGCATGCCGTTGAGTCGATCATGGCAGATTTGGGGCTAGATCCCGCCGATTCGGCCTCCGCCGAGGGTTGGATGAGTCACCGCAATAATGTGCCCGAGTGGCGCGACTTGCTGGAGCAGGGGTTGATTGCGGATACCATCGAGGTCTCGGGTACCTGGAGTCAGATCGATGCTATCTACTCGGATGTGGTTTCAGCACTCAAAACGGTTCCGGATTGTGTGAATGCCTCGGCGCACAGCTCACACGTCTATCGCTCCGGCATCAATCTCTATTTTACCTTTGCCTGCATGCCAGGGGACGCTTCGGTGATGGGGGATCGGTATCTTGAGAGTTGGGATCGGGCTCTCACTGCAACGGCGCAAGCGGGGGGCGGGATCGCTCATCATCATGGCTCAGGTCGGTTGCGACGCGACTATCTGCATCACGATCTGGGTGCTGCGGGTATCGATCTGTTACGAACGCTCAAGCAGGCAATCGACCCCCAAGGGATCCTGAATCCGGGCAACCTCTTGCCCTCTAGTGAGTAACGGTGCGGGCGGGGCTGTTGTGAACACTTCAGACAGTAACAGTCCACCTCTGATTTTAGCGATCGATTTTGGCACGCAGAGTTGTCGCGCGCTGGCGTATAACGCGCAAGGTGCGTGTCTCGCGAAGAGTCAGGTGCCCGTCAGTCAATATCAGCATCCCGAGCCGGGATGGACAGAACACGATGTCGAGAGCTTCTGGAATCTCCTGACCGAGAGTTGCCAAGGGTTATGGTCTATAGGTGTCTCACCGAATGACATTGGTGCCGTTGTTGTTACAACCCAGCGTGCTTCAGTCATTAATCTCGATGAGCACGGGCGGCCTCTGCGCCCGGCTATTATCTGGACGGATCAACGTCGGGCGCCGCTGCGCGGTCGGCTGCCTTGGCTGTGGCGAATCCTGTTCGGGCTGCTGCGTATCCGGCCGATTGTCGAGAACCTTGAGGCCGAGGCCGAAGCCAACTGGCTAGAACGGCATCAGCCCGAACTTCTGGCAAAAACCGCACACTTTCTGTTGCTGTCGGGCTACCTGAATTACCGGCTGACCGGAGAGTTCAAAGACAGCGCGGGTAGCCAGGTTGGGTATATACCCTTCGATTTTAAAAGGCAGGACTGGTGCGCAGATTCGGACTGGAAATGGCACAGCATGGCCATCAAACGCTACATGCTGCCAGAGCTGCTTGCCGTAGGTGAAACACTGGGCGCGATTACCTCTGACGCCGCCAGAGACACCGGGTTACCCGTGGGTATCCCGGTAATCGCAGGTGCCGCGGACAAAGCCTGCGAGGTGCTGGGAGTTGGCGCGCTGGACGCCGGTGTTGCCAGTGTCTCCTGTGGCACTACGGCCACTATCAATACCACGCGCTCCAAATACGTGGAGGTCGTTCCGTTTATGCCGGCCTATCCTGCAGCTATTCCCGGACACTTCAATACAGAGATTCAGGTGTTTCGCGGTTTCTGGATGGTCAGTTGGTTTTTGGAGCAGTTTGGTGAAGGCGAGCGCCGGCAAGCTGAGGCGCAGAATGCGGCGCCCGAGACACTGCTGGAGGCCTTACTCGAGCAAACTGAACCGGGTGCGGGAGGACTCGTTCTCCAGCCGTTCTGGAACCCCGTGCTCGGGGAAACAGGTCCCGAGGGGAGAGGCAGTATTGTGGGCTTCAAGGATTTTCATACCCGCGCACATGTTTACCGGGCGCTGATTGAAGGTCTTGCCTTTGCGCTGAGGTCGGGCAAGGAGCGCATTGAGCGACGAACGAAGACGCCGATTCATTGTATACGCGTATCGGGGGGGGGTGCTCAGAGCGACGCAGTAGTGCAAATTCTTGCCGACGTAATGAATTTGCCGATTGAGCGGTTTGAAGACTGCGAGGCCAGTGGTCGGGGTGCTGCGATGATTGGTGCTGCGGCGTTGGGTTATTACCCGTCGATCGGTGCGGCAGCGGAGGCCATGTTGACCGCTACAGCGCGCGTCGATCCTGATGCGACACAGACTGCCGGCTACGATGCAATCTATCGAAATAATTACAGCCCGCTGTACGGACGGCTTAAGTCGCTGTTTATGCGCCAAGCCTGAAGAGATCTCTGTGAAAGTGGATTGGCGGCTGGCGTGTCACGGCTCGAGCAAGCGATGATGTGTGACTCCGTCATTCTGCGACCTAAGAATAGATGAGACGTTGCGGATCACTTGCCCTATGATCAATGTTAACTGTTTGGGGCCGAGCGTATTGTTCAATGAGTTTCCAAAAATTACTGATGACGGTTCTCCTGGGCGCGTTGCTTTGGGGCTGCGACAACTCCCCTGCGGTGGATAATTCTGCTTTGTCACCAGAGTCTGGGGTAAGTCTTGGCGGCGGTGGCCGCCCCAATGCCGCGCGATGGAGCCGCAGTGCGGTCTACGGCAGTAACGGTATGGCCGCTACCGCGCATCCTCTCGCCTCCCAGATCGCCATCGACATCATGAAGAGCGGGGGTTCAGCGCTGGATGGCGCCATCGCCGCGAATGCTGCGTTAGGGCTTATGGAGCCGACGGGAAATGGGATTGGCGGTGACATATTTTTCATTATCTGGGATCCGGCTACGGAGCAATTGTATGGCTATAACGGCTCGGGTCGCGCGCCGTTGGGTCGCTCATTGCAGGATCTTAAAGCGCAGATAACAGCACTCCGCGAGCGCGGCGCTATGCCCGACAGTATGACCGGAATGCCTCATCGAGGGTCTCTGCCCGTCACCGTGCCCGGCACAGTTGACGGCTGGTTCGCTGCTCACGAACGTTTTGGGAAGTTACCCATGAGTGACCTGCTGGCACCTGCCGTGCGCTATGCCCGGGAGGGTTTTCCCGTCACGCCCGTGATCGCGTATTACTTTGAGCGCAATCAGGCGGCTTTCGAGGCGCAACGGGACTTGATTGAAGAGCTCGATAACGCCAATACCATCTGGTTTAAGGGGGGTATCCCGCCGCAGACGGGACAGCGGCTACGCAATCCGGATCTTGCCAATACGCTGGAGATTATCGGTCGGGACGGCCGCGCGGCTTTCTACGAGGGTGCGCTTGCGCAAGCGATGGACGCTTACTTCAGGCGAATTGGTGCCGATATGCGCCTCGAGGATCTGGCCGCCCATCGGGGCGAATGGGTGCAGCCTGGCAGCGTTCATTATCATGGTTATGACGTCTACGAACTGCCGCCGAATGGCCAGGGTTACGCGGCGCTACAGATGCTCAATATTCTAAATCAGGTTGATTTGCGCAATTACGCCAGGGAGTCCGCCGAACTGTTCCATTATATGGTCGAAGCAAAACGGTTGGCGTTTGAGGATGTCGCGCGCTACTACGCGGATCCGGCTTTCGCAGAGGCGCCCCTATCCGCTTTGCTCTCCAACGAATACGCCCGCGAACGGTTTGCGCTCATCGACCCTAACAAAGCCACCCCGGAGTTTGGCCCCGGGGAGCCCAAACTGGAGGGAGAGGGTGACACCACTTATCTGACGGTGGCTGATGCCAACGGCATGATGGTGTCGTTGATTCAATCGAATTATCGCGGCATGGGAACGGGTCTGGTGCCGGATGGTCTCGGCTTTATGCTGCAGAATCGGGGGGAGCTGTTCTCATTGGATGAGAGTCACCCCAATGTCTATGCGCCGGGCAAGCGACCCTTTCATACCATCATTCCTGCTTTTGTCATGAAAGACGGAGAACCTTTTATGAGTTTTGGGTTGATGGGTGGAGCCATGCAGCCGCAAGGTCATGTGCAGGTTCTGGTGAATATCATTGATTTTGGTATGGATGTGCAAACGGCGGGCGACGCGGCGCGCTTTAATCACGATGGTGGACGTCAACCCACGGGTGTGGATGAGGATTTGCTCGGTACGCTGCTGGTTGAGCCCGGCGTGCCGGCAGAGACAGTGACACGACTTCGAGAGATGGGGCACCGGGTCGAGGTGGATGCCTCAGGTGCCCCGTTCGGCGGTTATCAGGCCATTATGCGCTTGCCTGATGGTGTGTATGTCGGCGCAACCGAGATGCGCAAGGACGGCACGGTAGTTGCGTGGTAAACATCCACGCTGTTTCAAATCACTCATCGCCATAGATCGCGACCGTCTTTTGCCCTCGCGCATTGATGCTGGCGCGGTACATGCCTGAAGTATTGAAAATCAGTACGGTTTCACCGGTTTTGTCTACAGCAATCACGCCGCCCTCTCCTCCGGCGTCGAGCAGTTCACCTTTAACAACCTGTTCGGTGGCGGCTCTGAGATCGGCTCCGCCGAACTGGATGCGTGCGCAGATGTCTCTGGCGACGGTGTGGCGAATAAAATACTCCCCGTGTCCGGTTGCCGAGACGGCACAGCTCCGATTATCGGCATAGGTTCCCGCGCCGATGATCGGCGAATCGCCGATCCGGCCCCAGCGCTTGCCGGTCATGCCGCCGGTGGAGGTGCCCGCCACCAGATTACCTGTGGCATCCATGACGACAACGCCCACGGTGCCAAATTTGTGATCGGCCTCGGGCTGCAGTCCGGCCTGCTCGTTGGCTTTGAATGCTTCCAGCGCTTTTCGGCGACGCTCGGTGGCGAAGTACGCGGGAGACATGACCTCGAAGCTCTGCTCCAAGGCAAACGCTTCCGCGCCCCTGCCTGCCAGCATCACGTGGGGGGAGCGCTCCATTACCGCGCGCGCCAGCGCAATGGGTGATTTGACCGTAGAGACGCCGGCAACAGCGCCCGCCTCCAGCTCCGCGCCGTGCATGATCGAGGCGTCAAGCTCGTGCGTGCCCTCCCAGGTATACACCGCACCGTGTCCCGCATTGAAGAGAGGGGAGTCCTCCATCAATTGGATGACATTGACTACGACGTCGAGGCCCGATTCGCCGCGCCTGAGTTGTTCGTAACCAGCAGTAATCGCATGGTCCAGAAACCCAAGGTAGGTGGCTTCGAGTTCGGCGCTCATGGCCTCGCGTTCAATGGTGCCGGCACCACCATGCAGGGCAATGGCAATGGGCGATTCGGCGCTAGCTGACATCATGTAAATCCCCAGAAGTAGGCACACACTGTGTTTCATCAAACTTCTCTGTTGCGGTGGCAGACACCACATAGTGATTTGGTCCACCTCAACAAGCAATCGTAATGAGCGGATAAATATAGTGTTACGTCAGCCGCCAGGGATATTCCCTTTGCTGTGGCGGGTTGCCTTCCACTGCGAGTCAGGCGGCCAGCCCATCCAATGTTTGGCTAACCAGATCAGGATGGGTGAGCATCCCGTCCCGCGGGATGTCCAGCTCGATAAACGTCCAATCGGGCCCTCGCGCCGGGCCCACCATCAGATCTGAACTTTTACGATAGGTTTGACCTATGCAGTGGATGTAGGTGGGTTTCAGGCCCTCCCAGCCGCCGCGCTCGAGCACCAATTCGTCTGTCCACTGCTTAGCGGGGTGTGGGGTGATCAGGCGCTTGAGTTTGGCCGCAATGTCAGGATAGGAATCGGGCACCAGCATCTCCATGGGGTAGTCCTGCCAAAGATCCATCTGGTAGCCATCAATAAAATGCTTTTCACGGGCTTTCCACCAATCGGGGAATTCACCGGTATCGGGATCTCTGGGCACGCCACTCATTCGACCCTCGCGAGGGACGATTGCGTCGAAAAATACGATTCTCTCTATGCGTTCGCGTAACCGGTCAGCTACGCCGGTGATCGTGATGCCGGAAAACGAGTGTCCCACGAGAATCACGTTTTTAAGGTCTTCAAACTCGAAAACCTGTGCAATATCGGTGATGTGGGTGTCGAGCCCCACTTCTGGGCCAGTGAGATGCAGGCGCTCGCCGCATCCGGTGCAGGTGGGAGTGTAGACCCGATGGCCCATCGCCCGCAGTCTGTTCGCGACATCCTGCCATACCCAGCCACCGTGCCAGGTGCCGTGAACCAGTACGAAGGTGGCGGTTTGATTGGTGGCCGACGCGCACTCGGTCTGGGCTGTGGTTTTTTGCGCTAATCCCAAGGCCGCTAGGCTGGCGCTGCTCCCCCGCAGTATGTCTCGTCTCCGCATGGTCATAGCGCCCTCACATGGTCGGGGTATCGACCTTGCCCGAGATCATGAAGCAACTGGCCAGTAGCCACTTGAGGTTAATGCCGATGCGATTCGCCTCGGGTAGGGTAAACGCGTAGCCATGTTCCTTGGTACTGCCGTCATCGAGCTTTTCAATGACATAGATCACCAGCGAGTCGCGCGTGAAGTAGCCATCGTAGTTGTTGATGGGCCAGTCAACGTTGAACAGGCGGAGCCCTAGGTTCCTGCCATCTTTATCAACGAACCAGGTTTCGGCGCCCTGATCGTGCAAGCTGAGGTTGTCGTAACGCGTATAGGGGATGTCACGGCCACCGCCCACGCCGGGGATATCGGCATAACAGGTGAATTGCCGGGCTCTGTGCAGCTTCACCGCGGCGTCAGAGGCGCCGCGCGACGTCCACCAGAACTGTTGCTCACCAAGGGCCAGCGTTGCGGGGCTACCCATACCCTCAGTACACTCTGCGTCGCCCTCTGCGCTGAATTGTGCGGCGTCCCGGCTCCACCAGACGGGGCAGAGCGGTGTGCCGTCAGCGTCGCTAATGTCCATGCGCACGGCCCGTCGTTGATCATCTTCAGCGAGAGACCATCTCTGGCTAGACATCACGGTGCCATCCGGTGCGCTCAGTGTGATGTCAAAGCCATCGCCCGCGACCTCAATCAGTAGGTTGTGGCGGGGCTGGGGCTCATCAACTTTTCGCCGGCCATCGAAATAAGCCTGATTGGCGTTGCTGTAGAAGCCCGGGAGCATGACCTCGATGACCTGAAGATCGCGGCT
Organism: Halieaceae bacterium UBA3479; assembly: GCA_002377985.1. Taxonomy (GTDB): domain Bacteria; phylum Pseudomonadota; class Gammaproteobacteria; order Pseudomonadales; family Halieaceae; genus Luminiphilus. The sequence goes on from DFQW01000189.1 coordinate 9,749, forward strand.
CCACGGCGTCGAATCTTGCCCCTGAGCGAGGCCCTGATTGGGAATGGCTATCGGTAGTAACCAGGCGAGCGAAAAGCTGGCGTTCTTCAGGGCTTGCAGTAGCGATTGGCTGGTCATGGTCCTTGCCTCGATATCGGTCTGACCCGTAAAGTACTAATGTTATACCTATAAAACAAAGGGGGCGCTATGAGCGATGTACCTGTCTTGATTCGTCGCACCACCATGCTGGTGAACGACATCGAGCCGTCACTGCAGATATACCGGGATATTCTGGGTATGTCGGTGCATTACGATGAAAAAATTGTGGTCTCAGGGGACGGTCTGCCTGCCGGCGAGCCCAATTCCCAGACTCGCCTCGTGATGCTCAAGTGCAAGGATGACTTCATCGGCATGCTGGGTATTCTGCAGTACATCG
>DFQW01000189.1:10512-15165 GCA_002377985.1 Halieaceae bacterium UBA3479
GGGGAGTCTGTTTACGTGCTCCATCATGAGGACGTGAAGGGTGTCTACGAGAAGCTGCAAACTGTCCCTGGTATCGAGATGGTGTGTGAGCCCGTTGTCAGCGAGTACCCCAAGCCTGATGGCGGGGTCTTTCGTGTGTTGGGCATCAGTTTCTTTGACCCCAGCGGGTACTTTGTTGAAGTGAATCAGTTCGTATGAGCGACGCGGCATCGGGCGCGCAACCACAACAGCAGAGCAGTCTGGCCTATGGCTGGCTGACGGTAGGCCTGCTCACTATCGCCTATGTCTTCTCGTTTATCGATCGCTACGTGCTGGGGTTGTTGATTGAACCGATCAAGGCGGACCTCGGCCTGACCGACACCCAGATTGGCCTGCTCCTTGGGCCGGCTTTCGCAATTTTTTACGCCACGATGGGGCTACCGCTAGGGTGGCTCGCAGATCGTAAAAATAGGGTGAAGATTGTGGCCGTCGGGATCGCGGTCTGGTCCATCGCGACCGCAGCGTCGGGACTGGCGCGTAACTTCACGCATCTCTTCATCGCACGGATGAGTATTGGTGTTGGGGAGGCCACACTGAGCCCCTGCGCTATGTCGATCATCTCCGACAGTTTCCCGCCCGAGAAGCGCTCTCGACCGATCGCGGTTTACACCATGGCGCTCTCTGTGGGGGCAGGGTTCGCCTCTTTGCTGGGTGCCGGAGTACTGACTTGGGCCAAATCGGGCGGCACCATTACGCTCCCGGGGATAGGTGAGTTGGTGCCGTGGCAGGCGACGTTCTTCATTGTTGGGCTGCCGGGTCTCATCCTGTCAGTGTTGTTTTTTTTATTGCGTGAACCGCCGCGTTCGGGTGGTCCCTCTGCGACGGGCGGCAGCCTGCCCGATATGCTCAAACACGTGCTGGCGCGCTGGAGGATGTATAGCGGCTTCGTCAGCGTTTTCTGCTTTATGACCATCGTTGCCTACAGTCAGGGTTGGGGTGCGGCGCTGTTTGAGCGCACCTGGGGATGGGAGACCAGCTACTACGCTTCGATCAATGGCGTGCTGCTGATCATCTGCGGCCCGGCGGCAGTCTTGTCTGCGGGGTGGTTATGCGACCACTGGATTGCACAGGGTAAGCGCGACGCGGCTATGAAGATCGCGCTGTTTGGCGTGTTCGCCACAGTGCTGACGGGCGCTTTGTTTCCCTTGATGCCCTCTGCACCATTGGCCATGGGCGTCTTTGCGCTCAATAACATGGGTATTGGTATGACCTCGGCAATGGGCGTGACCGCACTCCTCAGAATCGCACCAGGCCCCATCAAGGCACAGACCGTGGCGCTCTACTACATGTGCATCAGTATGGCTGGGCTTTTCCTTGGTCCGACTGCGGTGGCGCTATTGAATGACCACGTATTTGGGGTAGAGGGTATTCGCTATTCCATGGCGGTGATCCCGCTTATTTTTGGTGTGCCCGTGCTGCTTGGCTTGCGGGGCATTTTGGGTGCCTACGACCACGGTATGACTGAACACGAGGGGTTGACCTGAATGGCTGCACCGCGACGACGCTATCTGGATAATACTGCTGGACAACTGCATGTATGGCAGTGGCAGGGGAGCGAGAGTGCGCTGCCGGCAATAGTGTGCTTGCCACCAGTGCCTTATGGCGGCCGGTTTTTCGACAGCTTTGCGCAGGCTTATGACGGTCCGGTGTGGAGCGCCGACCTGCCCGGGTACGGTCTCTCCGATGCGCTGGTGGATCCACCTACCGTTGGTGGTTATACCGACGCCATGACGCCGCTCCTGAACGCGCCGGGCCAACCTGTTTGGCTGGCAGGATTTCACTCTGGTGCGCTGGTTGCTATGGAGATGGCCAATCACTACCCGGAACAGGTAGCCGGCCTAGTGCTGGTGGATGTGCCAGTGTTCTCGGGTCCCGAAATGGCGGACCTGAGAGAGTCACTGACCAAGCCCCCTGCATACCTTGAGCAGGAGGACCCACTCAATGGTCTGTTCAAGGCGATGGTGGCGGATCGCCTCGATAGGGTCGCCTACCCAAGGGCGCTCGATTTGTTCTTTGATTTTGTGGGTGCGGGTGAGGCGAGAAATGCGGGCTATCACGCGGCAGCAAACTTCGAAGCGGAACCTGCAGCGACAAAGGTCGCGCAGCCCGCGCTGGTGATTGCGACCCACTCCAGTTTGCGTGACGGCACGTTACAGGTGGCGGAGTGGTTACCCCAGGCGACGCTGGTGGAGCGCGATGACATCACCATGCCGGCGTTTGAGCTGGGCGCCGAGAGCATCGCCTCGCTGGCGCGAGATTTTGTGAGCTGATGGCTCCGCCTGTGCGGCGAGTAGCCAGTGCTCGGTAAAACAATACCGTCGGCAATCAATCGCTCGTCACCGACTTAGCGATTCTTCCAACTAAAGAGACTCACGCGTTGGCCGACGCGGAATCAGTTGGGGAGATCGATTGCTGGATTGTGATCAAAGAAGTTGCGCGGCTTCAGCACAATCTCGTCTACCTTGGCGGGCATCACAGGCCAGTCTTCCGCCATGGGCACATGGTGAAACCCGATTGTTGGCCACGCCACCAAATCCGTGTTTTCGATGGATTCATTATCGCTGGCGTAAAGCGGCAGCCCGATCCCCGGGGCAGATCGGTTGACCGCAATGCCGGTAGAGAACAGTTCATTGCGTTTGTAGCGCGTGACCCAGAGGTTGTTCTTTAAAAAACTCGCGCGTTGATAAATGTCGTCCTCGGGTGTTACCAGCGCTCGAATATTCGGGAATATCAGCTGGTAAGCCGTGGGGTAACCCATCGCATTGGTCACCGTGTCGCTGGAGAAAGTCAGCAGGGCGGGGCGCTCGACACGCATGACGGTTTGGGCGCCGGTCTCATCGGCGACACGTTCACGCTGGACCCCCCAGATACCTTGACGAGGCGCATTTTCGGGTTGAGGGACGGGTACCAAGCTGTGGCGCTCGAAATTGTTGCCGACGCCATCCACGTCCATATCAATGCGATAGCTGAAGAAGTGGTCGTGGTTGACTCCCAACCGGTAGGGTGCGATCAGGGTACCGACCTGCGTTTCAGATTCGGCTGTTGGATCAGCCAACGTCTCAGCAAATACGCCCTTGGTGGCATCGACACCGGTTGAGATCAGGCGGATGCGTATTTTGCCGTCCTGCTGAAAAATATAGTCCTGAAAATAATCGTAGTTTCCAATGGTTGCCGCCATGCGCACGACGAGATGAGTGGCGCGCCGCGAGTGATGTTTGTCGATACCGGATACGTCAGCATAGAGCGATTCGTAATGTCGCCAGCTCGGATATCCCGGATCAAATTCGAAGATGCAGATCCGGTTTGGTGCGGTGAAGGGTTCTCCCCCCGCGGTATGGAGTACCACGTTCTGAAAAACCGCGTTCTCAGGGCAATCGTGACCCTTCAGTTCGCTGGCCATGTTGCCGAAGCCGTATTCCCCCATATCGAAATAGGCCCGGTAGAACCAATGCTGGTCGGGGTCCTGATAAGGCACAAACATCTCTGACATGGCGATTTCGTAGGCGACCGGCCTGACGCCGGTTTCCGACTCGATGCCAATATTGTTGAGAATGGTCCCCTGGCGTGGGTCGAAGCGAAGGTGAAATTGCCATCTCTGCCAACGGATTTGACTGCCCGAGATAGAGAAGTTAACGCCCTTGCTTTGCTTGATTTGTATAGGTGACAGCGGCTCACGCGTGGGCAGAGCGCCTTCATGAAACTCCATGACGTCAAAGTCACTCGGTGGTGCGCCGCCTTCCGCAAACGAGTCCGACAGCTCGATCACTTGGACCGTATCGACATCAACGAGAATACTCAGACCTTCGACAGGTCGCGCAAAGGCACTAGTGGTTGGGAGGATTTCAAGGCCGCTTTGGCCACGAATATTGAGACAATCGAATCTCACCAGTCGAGCATCCACCGGGTCCGCTAGCTCAGAAAAAAATCGCCCGACGGTTCTGGGCAGGCACAACCCGTTACCTTCGCTGACGCCTCTTTTCTCGAGTGCCGCCACCACTTCGGGCAATGCATTGACGGTCTCAATGACGGGGAAGATCTCTTCACCTGCCAGCATAGGCTGGCCGCTGGTGATAACGGTTGCTGGAGAGAGCCGTTGGGCCTGAAAATCGTATTGAGCACGCCAGGATTGCTGGTTGCTGCGGTACAGGACATCGGCCCCGCGTCGCGCTGGCTCGGTACCTTGCCAGGCAATGGCCTGTTCTTTATCCGGCTCTAGCAGGCTGATGCGATTAAAGACGACGGCTTCGTCGGTTGAATCCATTACCGCTGCAGCGACCTCTTGCACCTCGGCTTCGGTGAGTGAGTGCCAGGGCGAAATTGGCCCGGTAGCATCGGATGTCTCGCTCCGTTGATCCCCAGAGCAGGCGCTAAGTAGCGTGACCGCGACACCGATTAATAAAAACGCTTTATTCATTATCGTAGAGACCTCTTTGTTACTGGCGTCACCCAATGAGCTAGCCATCCGCCATCATCGACTTCGCAGTTTTGTAGTCAGCCTTGCCGTTGGGCGCTCTGGGCACGACCGGCACCACCAATAGATCCTTTGGTAACTTGTAGCTGGCGAGCAATTTGCGGGTCGCCTCAAGGATATCTCCCGCCTCTGCAGTGCCGCCT
>DFQW01000043.1:0-5230 GCA_002377985.1 Halieaceae bacterium UBA3479
AGTCACCCATGTAGAGCACCGGGCCAGTTCGTCCGGCTATATAACCCAGAGAGAGACTGCTGCGGACTTCGGCGCCTGCGGAGTAAGTCCAGTGTGCACAACCCGACTCCAGATCGAGGGCATATATATCCCCCGATTGCGATCCCACAAAAATAGTACCGTCGTGAACGAGGGGCTGTGAGCGAGCACGCCGTGCCCCCGGGTAGGCGAACACCCATTTGAGCGAAAGTTGCGCGATATTGTCGCGATTCAGACCGACCAGCTCATCGGAAACATGGCGATGGTTCTGGTCGTCGCCACCCCAACCCTTCATGGCCGAGTTGTCTTCCTGCGCGAGCGCCGACATGGGCTCAGAGCATGCCAAAACAGGCTTCGGCATCTCGCCGGCCTCGCCGGCCAAAAAATCTGCCAATGCCTTGCGCTCGCTCGCAGACAGCGCTGAAGCCTGCGTGCGCATTACACCATCGGTCATCGCATTTAGAATCGCCTCTGCACCAATCATGGAAAAGGTGATGAAATGCGGTGCACGCGGCACTTTACCCTCGTGACAGGCGGCGCAATGCGTTTGGTACAGCGCCAGCCCGTCGCTCGGGACCTCGGTCGCGCCCTCGCAGGGGAGCACCGAGAAAAGCATTGTCATGACCAACACCAGGGAGCTTGGGTTCGCTTTAAAAGTGCTCATAAAATTCTTTTTTTCATTGATCCGCCCTCGGCATGATAAATGTAAAGGCTCTGTTGAGCGCAGACAACCTTGCGGCAAAGCGTGTTTACATTCTCGGCAAAAAGCTACCACGCCTCCCATATCGCAGGGGTTCCCGCTAGCGGCCTCAACGCTTCTCGGTATCGTTCAGCGTTCCATAATTCGTTGAATATCAAGTGGTGGCAGTGTCAGAACGGATGTTCCATATGTTCTGGTGGCTTCTGCTCTGAAGTTTGTCGAAAACTCTCACAACTTTCCCTGCAATCCCTTCGCATCGGATCACCGCGAAACAAGCCCGCGACCAATCCCGTGGGAGTCATTACCAGAAAGTAGATCATGCCAAGCACGACCGGCGACGTGATTTTGCCGAGCAAGAGCCCAAATTGCATCCACAATCGATAAAACGGGCGTAAGGTCCCGGGCGCCACCAATCCCCAAACCGCACACCCTGCCCACAGTAACCATGGCCAGCTTGGGTAAGCTAGCGCGAGCACCCACGGAAAGAACAACCCGAAAAGCAAGACCACCATTGCGCCAAAGCTCAGAGCGAAATTCCGGAGCCCGCGGTCGTCTAATGTCTTAATCAAGTCGCTCATCGTCAGTCCAGCTCAAAGTCGTCTCGCCAGTTGTCGTCTGGCTCCGGCGCTGGCTGATCCGACTTTGCCAACACAAAATTTTGCAAAACCAGATAGTCCATCTCCGTTCGCATAAAACAGCGATAGGCATCCTCAGGAGTACAGACTATGGGTTCGCCACGGACGTTAAATGATGTATTAACCAGCAGGGCGCACCCAGTGAGTTGCTCAAACGCCTCTATCAACGCGTGGTAACGGGGATTTGTCTCACGGTGAACGGTTTGCACCCTCGCCGAGTAATCTACATGGGTGATCGCAGGTATGTCGGAGCGCGGTATCTGCAGCTTTTCGATGCCAAATAACTGCATCTCTTCTTCAGTCATCGCAACGCGCCTTGATGCGTGCAGTTGGGCAACGAGGAGCATGTAGGGGCTAGGACGATCTAATTGAAAGTAATCAGCAACCCGCTCAGCCAGCACCGATGGCGCGAAGGGCCGAAACGACTCCCGGTACTTTATTTTCTTGTTCATTACCGATTGCATTTTCTTGCTGCGCGGGTCACCGAGGATTGAGCGCCCCCCCAGCGCACGCGGTCCGAATTCCATTCGTCCTTGAAACCAACCCACCACTTGCTCGTCAGCCAACATGCCCGCCACCCGCTTCGGTAATTCGTCCTCTGCCAGTTCTTGGTAATGCGCTCCGGCCTCATCCAAACAAGCCCGGATTTCTGCCGCGCTATATTCTGGCCCGAGGTACGCGCCACGCATGCTGTCCTGATCTGCCAACGGGCGCTCACGCCCCAGGTAACGGTGCCACGTGGAATAGGCCACGCCGAGGGCGCCACCAGCGTCACCTGAGGCCGGTTGAATCCAGATGTCCTTAAAGGGTCCTTCACGGAGCAAACGACCATTGGCGACGCAGTTCAACGCTACGCCCCCGGCCAGGCACAGATTGTCGACGCTCAGTTCTCGATGCACCGTTCTGGCGAGTCGCAGTACCACCTCTTCGGTGACCACCTGTATCGATGCGGCAATGTCCATCTCACGTTGTGTGATGGGCGACTCTGGCTGCCTGGGAGGTGCGCCAAATAGTGCGTCAAAACGCCGGTTGGTCATTGTGAGGCCTTCGGCGTAGTTGAAATAACGCATATCGAGGCGAAAGGTACCGTCGTCTTTAAGGCACAGCAGATGCTCCAGTATCCGCTCGACATACTTTGGTTCGCCGTAGGGTGCCAGCCCCATCAGTTTATACTCGCCTGAGTTGACCTTAAATCCGGTGTAATAGGTAAACGCCGAGTACAAAAGTCCGAGCGAATGGGGAAAGTCGATCTGCCAGATAGGCGTGAGCGCACTGCCCCGGCCCATCCAGACGGAAGTCGTCGCCCATTCACCGACGCCATCCATACAAAGTACGGCAGCCTCCTCAAAGGGAGACGGGTAAAAAGCGGAGGCGGCATGAGACTCGTGGTGCTCACCGAACAACAAAGGGGGAACGCCAGACTTGTGCGTGCCCATCATATCGGCCACTTCGCGGCGTAAAAGGTCTTTAAGGAACAACTTCTCCTTTAACCAAATGGGCATGGAAGTCACGAAGGACCGGAAACCCTTCGGGGCATAGGCCAAGTAAGTTTCGAGCAGGCGCTCAAATTTTAACAGCGGCTTGTCATAAAACGAGATGAAATCAACCGCGTCGAGGGTAATACCGGCCTCCTCCAGGCAATAAGCGATAGCGCAACCGGGAAAGGAAGGGTCGTGTTTTTTGCGCGAGAATCGCTCCTCCTGAGCAGCGGCAACGATAACGCCGTCGCGCAGTAATACCGCTGCGCTGTCATGATAGTAAGCGGATATGCCCAGTATATTCATATTATGCGCGACGCTATTCCTGCCCAACGGGTTACACTGTGCGCGAGGGGCTGTGGCCATGAACAATCGGCAGTCTACCGCCGACGCGAAAGTCGCCGCGACCTCAGGTTAGTGCAGATACGCAACAGGCACCAGTGGAAGCGATATTAGAGGATCCCCATAAATGCTGGAACTGATCAAAGATCTGTGGGCCTTTCTCAGACAACGAAAAAAGCTGTGGATGGCGCCGATCATTATCATCCTGGTGATTATGGGTATGCTACTCGTTCTCACTCAGGGCTCGGCGCTGGCACCTTTTGTTTATACCCTGTTCTAGTCTCTCGAGCGCGCCGCGACTATCTTCATCCAAAAAAAACGCCATTGATGCGAGGCATCAATGGCGCCAGATACTCAAGCGGCCCACGGTAAAACAGCCAATAGTGGGCCTCTCAGCTAAACGCTAAGTCAGTCTCTTACCAACTTGTACTGCCACCACACGCCAGCACCGGCTTCAATGGTGATGCGCATGGTATTGGTGTTCTCAAATTCCACGTTGTATGTCACTGAGTTCGGAACAGACACACCAGGCAACTCACCCTCGTTGACCGCCTTGGGTAAGCCGACATAGGCGCCGAAACCATCGATCACCAGCGTGCCCGCATCCTCATCATAGGACCAGGTAGCATCGGTCGTGCCATCATGGGGCGAAACCGGCGCACCAGATTGATCGGCAGCTACACCTTGCCACGCCTCAAGCCACGTCTCGTCATCCAGAACGTTACTGAACGACCCATTACCACTGAATACGTACAAATCATCGATATAGCAGGCCCGCGTTTCGATCCCTGCATCATCGATGGCCCACCAAGAGCCATCACCGGGTGCCGGCCCTACCGCGAGAGAGCCTTCCTCGGGAGCCACTCGCCAAGTACCTTCTACCGGAGACGGGTCAGCCACCTTGACGAGCTTGTAGTTCCACCAAACGCCAGGGCCCGCTTCAATGTTCATCAGCAGGGTATCTGCGCCGTCGAAGGTGACGTTGTAGGTCACAGACGTTGGCACCTCTACGCCGGGCAATTCTCCCGCATTAACGGCCTTGGGCAAACCGAAGTACGCGCCAAATCCATCCAACGTCAGCGTACCGGCGTCCTCATCCAGCGACCAAGTCGCGTCGGCCGAGCCGTCGTGGGGCGACACGGGCGCGCCGCACTCATCAGCAGCGACTCCCTGCCAGGCCTCGAGCCAGGTCTCATCACCCAACACGTTGCGGAATGATCCGTCCATCCCGATCACGTAGTCATCGTCGAAGTAACAGGCCCGTGCTTCCAAGCCCGCCTCGTCGATAGCCCACCAAGACCCATCTCCAGGGGCTGGACCTACGCCAAGAGAGCCCTCCTCAAGCGCCACGCGCCAGGTGCCAGGCAAGGTCGATGCACCCGGTTCGGGGCCTGCATCCACCGTCTTGATCAGTTCGTAGGTCCACCATACGCCGGGACCTGCCTCGATACTCACGGTCGCGTTACCCGCATCCGCAAAAGTCGCGTTGTAAGTAATGGAGGTCGGCACAGAAACACCAGGCAGCTCGCCCTCGTTGACCGCTTTTGGCAATCCGATGTAGGCACCGAAACCGTCAATGACCAGCGTACCGGCATCTTCATCATAGGACCAAGTTGCATCGGCCGTGCCGTCGTGTGGTGATACGGGGGCACCGCACGCCTCTGCACCACCTTGCCACGGCTCAAGCCATGTCTCATCGCCCAACACGTTTGAGAAGGTGCCATCGGGGTTAAACACATAATCGTCGTCGAAGTAGCAAGCGCGAGTCACGACGCCAGCGTCATCGATCGCCCACCAGGAACCATCGCCGGGCGCAGGACCCACGCGCAAGGAGGACGCTTCAGACTTCATACGCCACGTACCTGACCAACGAGGCGGTCCGCCCAGATCGATACCCCCATCGTCACCGGGTGCCCGAATACCGCACCCACCCTCTCCGGGATGACCACAGGCCAGGCGAATGTTATCAACCTGCACATGCGCTGCGCCCGTGGGCTGGAGTACAAAAAAGCTCACGATTTCGCTGGTATCGAGCGGGTTCAGGCCCTCTTCGCGAT
>DFQW01000043.1:5510-6364 GCA_002377985.1 Halieaceae bacterium UBA3479
GCGAGAAGATCGTTCAACGGCACGCTGACAGATGTCCACTGGTTGGCGGGCAGACTTGCCACGGTGAGCTCATAGCTACCCACGGCCGGGTAGCCGCTGTCCATCCTGATCAACAGCGAGCTATCAGCGTCCGTTGCGGCGCCATCCACATAGAGATCGAACTTGAGCTCGGCCGCGTGTAGCTCCCAAAAATACGGGTTATTACCCATGCCATACAATATGGTTGGCGCGCCATCCACTGCGGAGATGGAGATGTTCCCCATATTGGTCGTTTGTACGTCGATCACCGTACCGCGACTCGCGTCGTCGGCGGCAACTTCCGCAAAAGTCAATGCGCCGTCATTGCTCCAGAAAGAGTTGACTGCCAATTCTCGGTCCTCTCCGTCTCTGCCGGGAAGTGTGCCCGCTGCATCGACATAGATATCGAAGCTATCGGTGAACGGAGAATCGCTCTCTCCGGGTTCCAAACTGCGATCGGCGTTGGAGTTACAGCCCGCGCCCGCTCCATTGGGGTCGTTAGCAGTACAACGGTATACGCGGACATAGTCCACCACCATATCCGCCGGAATCGCCCCGTCACCGACCTCACCCGGTAACGTCCCGCCAACCGCTAAGTTAAGCAGTAGATGGAAATCGACATTGAAAGGCGCCGCACCCGCGCCTACCTGATAGCCGATCTCACGGCCGGCGTAGTAATAGGTGTACCAACCATCGCGGTTAAGCGTCTGATAATTGACGCCATCGACATACCAACGCAATTCGTTACCCGACCACTCCAATGCGTACACATGGAAACCGCCCGAAGGATCTTCCACCGGTGTGGCCGGACCCACCGACTGCTGAGCGAGCGGCCA
>DFQW01000046.1:0-2137 GCA_002377985.1 Halieaceae bacterium UBA3479
CGACGCCGACGCCGACGCCGAAGGTCGCAGATTAACCGAAATTCCCTGAAGAGTTAGCTGATTGCGTCCCGGCTACTGCCGCGAAGCGGGCGGGGGGAACACGATCGCGCCTTCGGGATAGGTTTTCTCGGGCATCAACACTTCTTCGACAGCCATCGGGTCGCTACTCATTTGCGCCTGTTGCAGTGCCAGCTGCGCCTCAAAGAGTTCGGTCAGATTATCCCGTTCGATCTCAATGAGTGTCGCGACCTCGCGTTTGAGTGCGGCAACATCTCTCAGGCCCGATTCGAGCTGTGCAATGCGTTGCGAGAGAGAGGTCAGTTGCTCTGCCTGCCGGTCCAGTTGCGCCACCATGGCGCGACTGGATTCCACACCACTCCGGGTCACTTCACTGGTATCCGTCACAGTCGACTGCACCCCGGACATCGACACCTCGATCCGCTCAGCGAGGGTTTTGCCATCGGCATCCACCTGGCCTACCGCTTCGACCAACTGGGCGTGACCCTCATCCAACAAAGCCAGCTTTTGCTCGAGGACCACCATACGATCCAGCGCTGAATTCATGTTGACCACACGCTTGGTAATCGAGAGGGTGGCTGCTTGCAGCGCCTCTACCTGCCCCGATAACCGGCCCCCAGCGACCATCAGCAACACCGCACACAAAAAGACCACCACGGCCGCGCCGCCAGCAAGGCGCTTGGCATAAAACTCCATCTTGCGGTTGGCCTGACTCGCTGAATCCAGCGCCCGCTCCAATCGCGTATGGGTATCGGCGTTGAGCTGCGCCACGGCCTCACCCGCTGGACTGGGCGGAATTGACCCCCCGTTATTGGCACTGCGTTGTCCGGGCAATGTCAGATCATCATCTGCGCCGGGATTTTCTTCGTCTACCATGATGGTTTCTCCCTATCGGGTGAAATATCGGCATTTCGTGCGAAAAATTTAGCGTGGCAAGTACCCCAAGAGCCGATCCAGCCACCCCATTAGCGTATCGAGCCAAGGCGTAATGAGCGCCTCCGTGGCGCTCCAGATGGGGGGATGAAGCGCCCCCGCCACGGCGATCACCAGAGAAAATGATAGCAACGCAATAAGGCTGGCAATAAAAAGCGACGTCAGGCGTGCGAAGAGCGCACCCCAGTTGATCCGGGACACTTTGGAAGCCGGAGCCGGTTCATCACCTTTGTCTTTGGCAATGCTGGGGTCTGGCGGCTCCTCGGGGGTCTCATCCGGTGGTTTCGACATGAGATCATCGTAATCGGAGACGCTCTGTTTCGGCGCCTCACTCGTGGTGAGACCCAGAATCGTTATCCCCAGTTCATACCAGGGTGAATCTGCCAGCGCGGGTAGGAGCTCCGTGAGCGCGCCCCGGTCGTGGCATTCTGTGAGATAGCGTTCCATTGCCTGTTGATCCATCGTTGCAAGACGCATCAGCTTGTTACGGGCTTTCAAAGACAATTGTTGCAGCGCTGAAGCGTCATGATTATCCAGGGTGGAGAAGGCAAGCAGACCCACGTTGGCACCCGGGAACGTATTCACCAATGACTCACAGGCCATCCACTCTTTGCCCGCATTGGGACCGAAGTCTGGCATAACAATAATGTGTCGCTCCTGCGCCTGATGATTGCGTGCCTCATCAATACTCAGATCGGCCAATACCGTATTGAAGAGCTCGACAATATCGTCGACCTTGGGCGACATCATGCGATGAAGCTGTAGACCGGGTTCGCGTTTTAACTGTTGGTAAAGCGCGAGGAAGCAGGCATCAATATGAAACTCCTCCTCACCGACAATAAAGACATTGGATGCGCCAGTAATGAGCGCGTCCCGCGCCGCCGCGAGAACGCCTTCGTCGTCCGGATGAGGGAGAGAATAGAGTTGCGGATCGTCCAATGAATCTGCTCTCACCAATTAACCTGCTCTCACAAAGGTTGCCCGCGATCAGCCCGCCCGATTACCGATCATCATAGACCTGAGATTGGCGACCGTCCGAATCGAAAATCATATCATCCGGCACCCTCGGAACCGGCTTTGATCGCATCATATTCGCACGATTAATACTGTTGATATTAAAGATATAGGCAATGACCTGGGCCACAGCCTCAAATAGTGGCTCGGGGATAAACGCGTCGAGCTCCGT
>DFQW01000046.1:2483-4768 GCA_002377985.1 Halieaceae bacterium UBA3479
GCCATGAGATCGGCGCCCTTGGCCACGACTTTGGGCGGATCATCCGAAGAGGGGTCGTAGGCCAACGCCACCGCAAAGTGCTCGGGGTTGGTAATGACCACGTCGGCCTCCGCAATGGCTTCCAGCATCCTCGCCGCTGATACCTCGCGCTGCTTCTGGCGAATGCGCTGTTTGACCTCGGGCGAGCCTTCCGTATCTTTGCGCTCGTCTTTGACCTCCTTCAAAGACATCTTCATTTTTTCGTTATGCTGGTATAGCTGATACGGCGCATCGATGAGCGCAATAATAATGAGGGTACTCGAGGCTACCAAAAATGCGGTAGTCAGTATTGACGCCGAGGCGGTCAAGCCCGGCTCCAGCGCCATCAGCGAGATCTGCGCAAACTCCGTAATGGAGGCATCAATGAGGAAATAGGTCACTCCGCCGACCAGAAGAAACTTTGCTATCGATTTGGCAAGATTGACCAATGCCTGAAGCCCAAACATGCGCTTTAGGCCCGATATCGGATTAAATTTAGACGCCTTGGGCTGAATCGCTTTCCAGGTAAAGTTGTACCCGCCGATCAAACCGGAACAAGCGAGCACCACCACCGCAGTTAAAATCAAGATCGGCAAAATAGAGAGGAGTGCCTCCACCGTCGCGTCACCCAGTCGCCCCAAGGCAACCTGGGGCTCCAATACCGCCATGGAATCAAATACCAGACCCTGGGCAAAGATATTGGCCACATTTCCCAGCAGCGCACTACCAAACAAATAGATGTAAATCGCTACGCTGATCACCGACGCCGCGATGGTGATTTCTGTTGAGCGGGCGATCTGGCCTTCTTCTCGCGCTTTGCTGAGGCGCCGGGCGGTGGGCTCCTCTGTTTTATCCTGGCTGTCGTCCTGCTGGTCTGCCATCAGGGCACCACCCACATGTTTTGCGCCATGGAGAAGGCCTCTAGCCACAACCACTCAATGCGGTGGCCAATATTTACCAGGTAGACCAAAAACAACACCATCCCGGCAAGGGTCATGGCGGGAAATCCCACGGCAAAGATATTGAGTGCGGGTGCGGCGCGGGTGACGATGCCAATACACAAATTGACGAGCATCATGGTGAGCATGATGGGCAGCGCGATCAGTATGCCGCCCAGAAAGACCATGGCGGTCCACTCGATAAAATTCGCCAGCGTTTCGGTAAAGTTGATCTCGCCCCCTATGGGCATGACTTCAAAGCTCATCAAAATGAGCTGAATCAAAATCAAATGACCGCCAATAGATAAAAAAATCAGCGTGGACATGACCACGAGAAAGGAAGCCAGCACCGGCACCCTGCCAATATTGGGATCTACGGTTTGCGCCATACCCAGGCCCATGCTCATTGACAGCGTTTGCCCGGCCACCACCAGCGCCGCATTCACCACCTGCAGTACCACGGCGAATAGCAGACCAACGAGTAGTTCGCGGATGATCAGCATCAAGCCCGGAGCGCTGACCGGATCGATAGCCGGCAGGTTGAGCGTAGGGTAGATAAAAATGGTCAGCACCACGGCAAGCGCGACCCGAATGCGCACAGAAACCACTCTGAGAGAGACCAGCGGCGCAGCGAGTAATAGTGCAGAGATCCGTAAGAGGGGAATCAAACCCGTGGCCAGCATTTGCACCACATCATCGAGGATGAGGTTCATCGCGAGAAGACTTGGGGGATCATGTCAAATATCGTAATGAACATATCCGAGAGTATCGTCAGCTGATAATCGCCAAATATGAGCAGCGTCGCCACCAGCGCAGCCAACTTGGGGATAAAGCTGAGGGTCATCTCCTGAATAGACGTCGCCGCCTGAAATACGCCAATAATCAAACCCACCGATAGCGCAATCAAAAGCACCGGGCCCGCCACATAAATGACGGTCCAGATTGCCTCCCTGCCAATGCTGATGACTTCGGTCGTCTCCATCGCCTCAACCCCTACACGTAACTGCCGGTCAACGACGTCATCAGTAGCATCCAGCCGTCTACCATGACAAACAGCAACAATTTAAAGGGCAGGGAGATGATCATGGGAGAGAGCATCATCATGCCCATGGACATCAGCACACTCGCCACCACCATGTCGATGATGATGAAGGGGATATAGAGCATAAATCCAATGGTGAAGGCGCTCTTGAGTTCTGACGTAATAAACGCCGGCACCAACACGGTGAGAGGGGTATCCATCGGTGCCGCAATATCCGGGTTATCAGAAATAGCAACAAAGGTCTGTAAATCCTTCTCCCGGGTCTGGCGCAGCATAAAATCCTTCAT
>DFQW01000046.1:5111-9656 GCA_002377985.1 Halieaceae bacterium UBA3479
GGCGCGATCGCATCGTCATACACCTGGGTGAATACCGGCGCCATGATAAAAATGGTGAGAAACAGTGCAATACCGAGCAAGATCTGATTAGGCGGCGTCTGGGCGGTGCCCATCGCCTGCCTGAGCAGTGACAACACAATGATGACCCGGGTAAAACTGGTCATCATCAGCAGTATGGAGGGAAGCAACGTAAGCACGGTCATCAGACCGAGCAGCTGGAGGGTTACCGAGTACTCGGTTTCGCCACTCTGGCCCTGAATGGCGCTCAGAATCGGGATGGCCGCCTGAGCCGAGGCGTCTTTGGATACAAACAGCATGAGCACCAAAACCAGGTATCTCAGCATAACCCCCCCGTCGATGGGCCCGGTGCCTGATACTACGATCCTACCCCCGCGGCAGGGTCAGTCAGGTCGGGTATTTGACAGCGAGCTCCCGGTATCAGTTGAGGCGTGCGTTGATGCTGCACCGGCCTCATCCGAGAGCCTTGCAATAGTGCTGATATTAGCGGGTGTTGCGCCAATTAAGAACCGTTCATTCTCCACTTCTACCAGCATCAGCTCGGCGGAGCGATTGAGACGCACCCGACCCGTGATCCTGATGGGCATCCAGTTTTTGTTCGAAATTTGCACTCGACGCAGCGCAATAAAACTCACGGCCATCGCGACCGCCACAACAAAGAGCGCCGTTACCCAGCGGACCCAGCTCAGCTCGTCGGCCACGGCAATATCCGGAAATTAGAGTTTTTCGACGCGGTCTTCGGAGGGCAGAATGCGAGTGAGGCGGACGCCGTAGCGATCGTTAACCAGAACCACCTCGCCCTGGGCAACTACCGTATTGTTGACCAACAGATCCAGCGGCTCACCGGCGTTGCGCTCCAGCTCTATGACGCTCCCCTGTTTGAGCCTCAGGAGGTCACGAATCTTCAAGCGTGTTCTGCCCACTTCGACAGAGAGTGTCACCGGAACGCTTTGAAGCACATCGGCGCTGACCATGGCATCAAAACCCTTAGCCTGAGGTGAATCCTCAGCGAGTTGCTCCAGGGAAACGTCAGCTACTTCGTCTTCGTCACTCATGTGTCACTCCTCTTCCACGGCAGACAGGTCAGTCGGGATCAGGCAAAAGGTGTCGCCGTAATCCAGAAGACGCTGGCCGCGCTACTCTGCCAATTCTACGGCCTGCACCAGACGTGCAGCGGTATAGCCGTTTGCAGTGCCTACTTCGGCCTCAAACAGCGGTATGTCATCCACCAATACGCGAGCCAGATCAAATTTCTTAAGATCCAGCACCTGCCCCGGTTGCATGTTATTGAAATCACCCAGGGTGAGATCAACCTCGCCCAGAATCACGCGATGCTCAAGCTCCGCATCCGATGCCGCACCAGCCAATTCGCGGGCCCAGACATCGTGATCAACAGAGGGATCCTCTGAATCCTGAACCCGACCGCGCAATACGTCCCTGATCGGCTTCAGCGTGGCAAAGGGATAAACGACGTCAACTGAGCCCCTTTCTTTGCCGGATAATTCCACCTCGAGGTGACACACAATGACCAGGTCATTCTCATCTACGATTTGCACAAACGCCGGATTGATCTCCGAGCCAACGTGCTCGCAGTTGATCTCCATAATGGGAGACCAAGCCTCATGTATCGAGGCAAAAATCACCTCGAGCATAATATTGATGATGCGTGTTTCGGTGGGCGTGAACATCCGCCCGGGGGGCAAGCCGTCTATACCACGGCCGAAGCCGCCGAAAAAGTTGTCGAGAGAGGCAAACACGACGTTGGGATCAATCACCACCATGGACGTGCCACGCAATCCCGAAAGTCGCACGGTGTTTACGGAGAGCGGCGCCTTCAACCCTTTCGTATATTCGGAGAAGGGCAGCGTCTTTACGCGATCTGCCGTAATCCTTGGGCTGGTTCGCAAAACCTCAAGGAGGCCCAAACGAAGGTGACGCGTGAAGCGCTCGGTGATCATATCCACCGCGGCCAAATTAATGCCGATAGTGGTGTCTTCGGTTACCAGATTATGCGGTTTGACGGCACTCCCAAGGGCGCTGTTCGGGTCGAGCAAAGAGGCTGAATCGTCCTCAAAACCCTCGTCAAAGGTCAGCGCATTGAGCTCCTCTTCCGAAAGTCTGCTGCTATCTTCAGCCATTACGCTCTCTCACCCAGCTACCGAAATCACTGAACCACAAACTCAGTGAACATGACTTCTTCCACGCCACCAAAATCTTCGTACTTCTCCAATACCGAATTGACCGCGATCTTCAGCTGCTCGGCCAGGTCGGCGCGAAAATTGGGTTCCGCCAATCGGGTTTCGTCGATCTTTCGCATGACGTCCAGCATCTCGGAACGAATCGCAAAGGCGTGCTTCTCCATATTGGCCACAACACGATCATCGTAGTGAGTCATGATGGCTACTTTAATCTGCATCACCTTTCTCGAGTTAACGATGTTCGCAACCAACGGTCGCTCAATTTCCATATAGGTATTTTCGAAGCGCGTCAGCTCTGGTGAATCGAGGGTCTCCTTACTGGGGCCCTTGGCAAGCTCTTCCGCCCGCTGCCGAGCCTCTTCGGCATCCATCTCCAACTGCTGTACCGTTGCCTCTATACGCTCGGCCGAATCAGGATCGAAGTACCCTACAAAATACATGGTTGCCAAAATCGTAATAGCCAGAGCAACGATGACCCCGACGCCAATCAGGACATACCCGAGAATGGGAGACTTCTTGCCTTCTTCGCCTGCGTCTACTTCTTCATCAGCCATGGTGCTTTTCCATCCTTACTCGGGGCAGAACCTATTATGCCCAAAAATCCACGGAATCCAGATCGAGACCCAGCTCTATATCTTCCGATACTACATCCGCCGCGGTGTCAGCTAAAAGCCTTTCATCAGCAACCTGACGCTCTGGACGCTCGGCGTCGCCGTTACGGCCCTGTGCACTGCCTTGCTGTTGCTCAGAACCCACCTGCAACTGGGCGAGGTTAATACCGCTCTGTTGCAGCGCATCGCGCAATCTCGGTAGAGAATCACCCAACAGTTCACGCGTCACTGCGTTACTGGCGTTGATTTGGGCGTCCAGACGGCCATCGCGCATTTCCATGACGACATCGATGGCGCCCAACTCTCTCGGATTCACGTTGAATGTCAGCCGATAGTGGCCCGCTGCGATATTGGCAACCAAGCGCTGACCCAATGCTTCAGAAAGGGCGCGACCCGCCATTTCGCGGCCGGCCGCACTCTGATTCAACGAAAACTGGTTTAATCGCGCAGCGTCCGACAAACCGGCTCGATCGAGGCTCACGAGATTTTGTCTAAACGATAGCTCGCTTTGCCCTACTAATCGCGCCGCGCTGCTGTCTGACCCTTCACCTTGAACCAAACCGGCAAAGGGTGTCTGGGGAGTGGTGGGCGAGGCGCTTACCGACTTATCGATCTGGGCAGTCAGCCGCGCCAGCTCAAGGGTTCTCGCCGTGACCATGTCACGTAATGCGGTGACGGTCTCAACATTACCTGTCTTGACGCCCTCGGTGCTCACCAAGACGTCTGATTTTAACGCGCTACCGACACTTTCAGTGCGCATACCCGCGCTACGAAGCGCGAACCGGTCCAGGGTTGCCTGGGACATTGCGGTGGCTTCGGGCAAACCGGGGTTGACCACCGGTGCCATAACCTGCGCCAGGGCGCTGGCGAGGGGTTTCGCGGTAGCCCGGTCACCCTGCCAATCACCACCCGTGATAGCGACACTGATTGGCTGCGGCTGCGATAACGCGCTCGCTCGCGCCGCGGCCAGCTCCGGTTGCGTGGTGCTCATAAGAGCGGCCGACTGCAGTGCCGTCATTGCGGCGAGTGTCGGCGCCTCACGGACAACCCCCGGGGCCGAGTCTGCGATAAGCCGGCTTGGCTCAAGCGAACCAACGCCAGCCTGGGCAGACAAGGCCTGCAACGCCTGAGCGATCTGCGGCGCGATGTTCGCTGCCAATTGGGTGGGGTTTCCGCGACTCTCTGCCGACTCAGCCATCCACTTGGCCATCTCAGGCATCACCGACCCGCTGAGGTCACGGATCCACTGCGGCGAAATCCCGCTGCGATCAAATTGCGAGGCGTTCTGATCCAACCATCGTGACACCGCGGATTCCAGCGTGGCCGCTACCTGCGGCGACATCAACGCCGCGTTATCTTGCGGCAGTTGTCCAACAGTGAGTGCCGGAATTGCGGTCTCGGTTAGCTCGGCGACCAGGGCTTCCTCGGACACGCCGGCAGAAACCGCAATTGCCGGATGATCAGCGATCCATTGTGCGGCAACCGGTTGTATGACGGCGCGGAGTTGTTGTTCCAGCGCAACTTGCGCCAGCGCGCCCGAACCAGATAGCGCCTTCCACCGATCCACGACCGGCTGAATTTCTGCAGTGACTGCACTGGTCAGCTCGGACAAGCTGGCCTCATCGTTCTCTGCACCGCCCGCAAATAGCGCGACGATGGCGGTATTCAGTGCCTCACCCACCGACGCTGAAGTTATGGCTTGGTCAGCGCCTGCAAAA
>DFQW01000046.1:9981-22807 GCA_002377985.1 Halieaceae bacterium UBA3479
TCCGAGGCCTGGTTTGATGACACCCAGTCGGCGATGGCCTGAGCCACTGCGTGGGCCAATGCGCCCTCGAGAGTCGCGGGATTCGCGGCGTCATTCGCACCTGCGGGGAACAGCTCGGCCAAAGCGGCAGGGGAGAGGCCGCTGGCCTGGGCAAATTTCAATATTGCGGAGGGTTCAACCGGATCGCCTACGACCAAAAGATCGAAGCCAGGCAATGGCGTGTTGGTTGTGGTCTGCTCGGCCACCGGTGCCGATGGGGATGACGCATGGGCAACCGGAGTGGCAACAGAAGCCGCTTGCTGCGGCGCTGATGCCGCCGGCAACTGCTTGCCGGTCACAACACCCGCCTGCGCCTCTTCGGATGCCGCCAACGCGCGCTTAAACGCGATGCCTGAGCCCGTTGCTGGCGCCGTTTGCGCAGTGGAACCTGTTGATTTTCCTAGGTTTCCTAACAGCTTGGCTATGTCTGATCCGATCTGAGAGTCCACAGTTCAATCACTTGTCACATTGTTTACTACGAGTAGTTAATGCAAGTCGCGTGCCAAGTCTGCTCTGGCATAGCTCTGGACCGCCCATTCGTCGATGGCGTCAATCTCAATGCGCTCCCGCTGCACGCGGCGGGTGTCTAGCGTCTGCTGCTGCAAATGTTCGTATTTTTGCAACACCTGCAAGGTTTTCTGATTTTGTTGCTGCGCGCGCCCGATCAGCTCCCTCAACTCCATCAGCTGGCCCTCGCAGTTATTGCGCAACACGTCGAGATCCGCGAGGAAAGTCTTCATCACGCGCCAATCGGCGATTTCCTGCCGCGTGCTAACGGTCAGTTGCTGACGAAAATGCTGTTGGCGCTCAGCGACCTTGTCGCGATTGGCCTCTGTTTCCCTGAAATGACGCCGCAAATTGGCCAACCTGGCCAGCTCGCGCTCATTGCGGCGCTTGTATTTCAGCACGAGAGGGTCCCACTTAGTGGCCATGTTGACCCCGCGCAATAATCTGCGCCATCGCAGCCGTCGCTTGGTCCATCGAGCACGATTCCGTGGCCCCCTGACGGAGAAAATCCAGCATCAAGGGCCTGATGGCGATGGCGCGATCAAGATCGGGGTCGGTACCCTGTTCATAGGCACCGACCATAATAAGATCACGGTTCGCCTCATACAAAGACCACAGCCGCCGAAAATCGGTCGCCATTTTGATCTCGTGATGGCTCAGTACTTTTGCCGCCAATCGCGAAATCGAGCCGCGAAGATTGATGGCAGGGTAAACACCTGAATCCGCCAATTCCCGGGACAGCATAATTTGACCATCGAGTGATGCCCGTGCCACCTCGACGATGGGGTCCATGCCCTCATCGTGCTCGGAAAGCACCGTGTAAACGCTGGTGATGGACCCTTCTCCGTCGCCAGGGCCACCCCTCTCTATAAGCTTTGGCAGGTCACTGAACACAGACGGCGGGTAACCTTTGTTCGTGGGCGGTTCACCCGTCGCCAGACCGATTTCACGCTGGGCATGGGCGATCCGCGTCAGGCTGTCACACAACAACAACACATCGTTGCCCTGATCGCGAAAATACTCCGCCACCAGATGGGCCACCTCCGCTGCCTGCCGGCGCATGACCGACGCACAATCCGAGGTTGCCAAAATCACCACCGCCTTGCGTAAACCCTCCGGACCCAGGCTCTCAGCCAAAAATTCGCCCGCCTCACGGCCGCGCTCACCAATCAGGGCGAGTACCACCACATCCGCTACCGTATGCCGGGTCATCATGCCCAACAAGGTGCTCTTGCCCACACCGGAACCGGCGATCAACCCCACGCGCTGACCTTTGGCCAGCGTCAAGACACCGTTAATAGCACGCACACCCACATCGAGAGGCGTTTTCACCGCCTTTCGCTTCAGTGCAGGGATGGAGCGGCCAAAAAAATGAGGAGTAAAACGGGGGTGAGCCAGGGGCTGCCCGTCGAGCGGGTTGCCCAAGGGATCAATAACGCGCCCGAGCAGGTGAGGGCCTACCGGCAGGCCGACCCGGCGGTTGACCAGTCGTATTCGGCTCTCACGGGACACGCCAACCGTATCTGAAAACGGTATCAGTTTGAGCGTCTGATCTGAAAACGCCACGACCTCCGCCGGCACATTTGGCGCCGCGGGATCATCGGTCTCGATTTCACACATGGCTCCCAGCGGTGCCTGTAAACCGTCACATTCAACAACATGGCCGGAGACATGGCGGATCTTTGCCCACAGCCAGGCTTCGGGGGCGGTCAGGTGAGGCCAGGACTGATCGGCTCGCGACACCTGGTCACTCACTGTTGGGTCACTCATGGCTCGATTGGCCGCTCGGGGAATTGGGCGACCAGCTGCTCACGAAGCTGGGCAAATTCACCCTCCAGTAACCGCTCAATCGCAATGTGGTCGTAGTGAATGGCGATATCGCCATCAGCCAGTGCCGGATCAACCGACAGCGTCACGGGCTGACCGGTCAACATTTCAGACAGCCGCTCCGCGGGCACCCAATCTGCCATCGCCGCCGACACCTTGATTTCGACGGGGATATCCTCGGGTAATTCCGCCTGCTGCAATGCGCGGCGAAGGTATTCCCTAAAAAAGCTTTCATCGGTTTGCAGCGCTTGAAGACAGACCGTCTTCGCAATATCGAGAGAAAGATCGGTGACCACCGGCCAGACTCTGGGCAATGCGGCCATCTCGCGCTGAATCATCGCCTCAATCCGCTCCGCCAGCGCCTCTCGTTGCTGACTTTCCATATTGGATTGTCGAATTCCCTCGGCGACACCCTCCTGATAACGTGCCTCCAATAGCGTTTCCATATCAACGGGCGCTTCCGTAGACGGTGCATCCTCAACCTCGCCCTCCAACGGCTCATCGCTTGCCTCTGGGCCCGCCGCTCCCTCTACGGATGCTTCAGCGTCATCGTCAGATTCATCACCGAGCTTCTGCCACCGAGTCGCTTCAAAACCCAGCGAGCGGCCAGACACTTCTCCGGCAATCGACGCCTCGCTAAAGGCTCTGGCCCGACGATCGGCGGCGAGGAGCTCATTGAGCTCCCAAACAACGGTGTCATTGGCTTTAGACAAAGTCATCTCCGCGGCCTGCCAACACCAGCTCTCCGGCGTCAGACAGTTTTCTGGCGATTCTCATAATGTTCTTCTGCGCGTCCTCCACATCGGAAATACGCATGGGGCCCTTGGACTCCATATCGTCGATAAACATGGCTTTCGCACGCTGGGACATGTTGTCGAAGAACTTGTCACGGGTTTCTTCGCTGGCGCCCTTGAGCGCTACCATCAGCAGATCCGATTCGATGTTTCGCATCATGACCTGAATGGCGCGATTATCGACCATAGACAGATTTTCAAAGGTGAACATATTGTCCTGAATCTGAAGCGTCAGATCCTCATCCAGACGGGTCAACGCCTGCATTACCGAGGTTTCCAGATCCACCTTGACGAAGTTCATAATCTTGGCGGCGGTTTTAACGCCGCCGAAGCTGGAAGATTTAGCGGAAGAGTTACTGGAGAACTGGGCAGCCATAATTCTCTCAAGCTCTTCCATCGCTGAGGGCTGCACGGTCTCCAGTCGCGCCACGCGCTGCATGACTTCACCGCGGTTTTCAGCGGGAAGGAAACTGAGCACGTCGGCTGCCACATCGTATTCCAATACAGAAAGGATAATCGCGATCACCTGCGGATGCTCGTTGATGATCATGTCGGAGATCGCGCGGGCGTCCATCCAGCGGAGGATCTCCAGCCCTTTGGTGGAACCCCCTGGCAGAATCCTGCTGAGCACAGTGCTGGCTTTGTCCTCACCCAGTGCTCGCTTCAACACAGATTCGACATAGTCAGTGGTGCCCAAACCCAGATTGGTCTGCTGTTTAATCGTGCCAACAAAATCATCGAGTACCGCACTCACCGTTTCCTGCGAGAGGTCCACCACGCCCACCATCGCGGAACCCAGTGCCTGCACCTCGCGTGGGTTCAGGTAGCGGATGATGCTCGATGCCTGCGTCTCGCCCATCAACAACATAATTACGGCCGCACGCTCGGTGGAGGTCATCGTCTCCAGTTCGGCCCGAACAACCTCGGAGAGCTCTTTCTCACCCTCGCCGGATGCCAGTTTTTTTGCTGCCTCAGCCATGGGTAACCCCCTTAAACGGGCCTAATCATCTTCTTCAACACATTAGCCACACGCCCGGCATCCTCTGCCACCAGTAAGCGTACGATCGCCACTTTGTCATCGTAGCTGTTAGCCGTGTCGAGCATATCTGCAGAAATCGCCGATTTCTTGGGTTTGAGCTTGGCTTTGATCTCATCCAGCGACTCGCCTTCCTCCAGCGCTTTTCTGTCCGCCATACTGAGTTCGCCATCAACAAGCTGCTCAGCCAACAACGCCTCGTTTTCCTCAATCTTGGGCATATAGACCCGCAGGACCGGTGCGATTACCAAGAGAAAGAACGCAATCAGGCCGATAGACGTCATACCATGACGGCCCCATTCGATAATGGCGGGGTCCTTGTGCCAGGGCAAATGATAGTCCTGAGGTGGGTCTGTAAAGAAGGGGGCCGATGTCAGGGTGAGGGTGTCGCCCCGCGCCGCGTTATAGGGCAAGGCCGTCAGTACCAGCGCGCGTAATCGCTCCAGCTCGTCGGCCATAAACCGCTGCAAATCGGCAGCGGGAATTGGTGCCAGAGACGCAGCTGCACCCTGAATAGCGCCCTCAGTCTCGCCTGCAGCAGATTCCTCCAGCAAATCTCCCGATGCCGTGGGCTGTTCATCGAGGGAGGCGTAGTAGCGGCGCTTCGCCAGATCTCTGAGGGACGCCTCATTGACAATCACGCCCGCCGTCATCGATGTCACGCGCCCCGCCTGTTCCTTGACAAAGGTGATCTCTTTATCCAGCTCGTAATTACGCGTGGTTTGCTCGCGCTCGGTGGTTGCCGTCTGGGTATTGGTCGGGTTAGCCGCCACTTCTCCTTCTGGCACCACCTCGGGCTGATCGGGGGGAATGTTGGTGGTACCGCCGGGCACGCCGGATGCCGCAATACCCGTTTGTGAATCCGCCGTGATCACTTCGGATCTCACTTCCGGGCCGCCGCCTTCAACGTCCAAATACTGCTCGCGCGTAGTTTCACGCTGGGTAAAGTCCATCTCTAGGTTCACAACGGTGCGGACATTGCCGCCGCCAAGGGCGGGAATCAGCAGTTCACGAATGCGCTCTGCCAATTCGGCCTCGCGCTCTGCCTCAAACCGGGCATTGTTCAGCGCTGGTGTCCCATCCTTGTCGGCGTTGCTACCCGTTAGTAAGTTGCCGTAATGATCGACCACTGTCACATCCTGCGTCGCCAGGTAGGGCACACTGGCGCTGACCAGATGAACGATAGAGAGCACCTGCGCCGGGTCCACCACGCGCCCGCGATACGGCTTAACAATAACGGACGCCTTGGCGGGCTGCCTGTCGCGCACAAATACGCTCTGCTTGGGTGCCGCAAGATGCACACGGGCGGTTTCAATGGTGCTGATCTCGGTAATCGTTCGGGCCAGCTCAATCTCAATCGCATTGTTATATTTGACTTGCTCCATAAACTGACTGGTGGTCATGGAACTGCCTTCGGCGAGGGTTCCCATGCCGCCCTCAGCCGCGGCCCGCGGGATACCCTGGGAGGCGAGGAAAATGCGCGCTGCCTGAAAATCATTTTCTGGCACCTCAAGACGACCGGTGGAATTGTTGATTCTGACGTCGTAATTGGCTGCTTTCAGCGCTTCAAAAGCGAGCTGCACATCGGCAGATTCAAAACCGTCCGATACACTGCGAAAGGGTGTGGAGGTCATAATGGACCAGAAGATGAGCACCACCAGCAGAGATAACAGACCGATAATCGCGGGCATCGCACGCTTTACCGCGGGCTGTGACATCACATCACGTACGGCGGGCAGAGGGGGCCCCTGATTGGCCGCACCGCCCGCACCTTGTTCAGCAGGCAAGGCTGCTTTGCCGGACTCTGCAGGGGGGCTGGCTTTGCTGCCCACTTCGGTAGCCGATCCCTCAATCAAGGGTCGTTGTTCTAGCGCTGCTTCCATTATCTCTTACCTCTTTGTCCACATGCCCGGGGGTTTACACCGGCATGCTCATGACATCCTGATAGGCTTTCAGAACTTTATTGCGCACCTGCAAAGTGGCCTCGAATGCCACTGATGCGCGCTGCGAATCAATGAGGACGTCTGTCACACTGACATCGCCACGCGCTTCAAAATTGGTTTTTGTCTCTGCGGATCGCATTTGCGTTTCATTTACAGATCGGATGGCCGCGAGCAAATCGGACGCAAAGCGCGATTGCTGCTGCTCGTTGCTGATGCGAAGCGACGCGTCGGACGCCTGACTGTTGGCCAGCTCGGCCTGCCGGATGACGTTCATTACACCCTGCATGTTTGCTCTATCGATCATGAGGCACCTATCGATTGCATGGCGTCGGGTTCGGACGCCTTGAGTTTCTGGAGTTTGTGTCGCAGCGTTCTTGGGCTAATACCCAAGCGCTCAGCGGCTTCTTTCTTGGAATCGGTTTCCTGCAGTGCAGCCTGAATCAACTGCCATTCGGCTTGCTCCTTGGCAGACACCAGATCTTGGTCCGCGTGCACGCCGAATTCGGGCATCGCCGGCGCGGGGGCAGGGGCCGACGCGCTGGCGGACGCGGGCGCAGTGAGCGTGTCAGGAGAAAACTCCAACGCATCGAAATAGATGTGCTCGGGTTGAATCACATTGTGAATCGCGAGCACTTTTGCCCGGCAGATCACATTGTCGAGCTCGCGAACGTTGCCCGGCCAGTCGTGGGTCATCAGTTGCCGGATGGCGGCTTCTTCAATCTGCATGCTCAGCCCGGCCAGCTGTTCTGAGGACGCGAAGGTAATCGCCAGCTGGCGGATGTCCTCGGGGCGCTCTCTGAGCGGTGGGATGCCGATATGAAAGGCATTGAGGCGATAGAGCAAGTCTTCTCGAAACTCACCCCGTTTTACCAGCTCCACCAAATTTCGGTTAGTCGCTGCCACCAAGCGAACGTCAAAATGAATCTCTTTGGTGCTGCCGATGCGCGCCGCCTTGCGCTCCTGAATAACCCGCAACAGTTTGGGTTGAATGTGAAGCGGTAATTCGCCTACCTCATCGAGAAACAGGGTGCCGTTGTGTGCCTCCTCAAAAATCCCGGGCTGATCCTTAATGGCACCGGTAAACGACCCCTTGATGTGACCGAACAAGATGCTTTCCACCAGATGCTCCGGCATCGCAGAGCAATTCAACGCGATAAATGGACCCGAGGATCTGTTGGAGGCGTTATGCAAAATCTGGGCAACCACTTCTTTACCCACGCCCGAGGGGCCGGACAGCAGTGCCGTTACGTCGACCTGAGCGACCCGCTGCACCAACGCCAGCATGGCTTTGCTGGTCGGGTCACTGAACACCACCTGCTTACGCTGGCCACGCGCGGCGATCCTGGGTTGCGCGCTTTCCGCTACAGGCTGAGTCGGCTGGGATGCGCCCGCATCCCATGCGGCGCGCACCTGATCCAGGATGAGCGTCCAATCTGCGGCTTCTGAATAGGTTTCCAAGGCGCCAAAGTGTGCCAGTCCGGCAAGATGCGCCAGTTTGACGTCGCCCTCGGGGCATAACAGCACTGAACCCTCGGGCGACTGCTGCAACACCTGCTGCAAATAGCGCGCCTCAACCGGCCAGGCCGGACCTACCGCAATGCAGGAGGGGCTGCCTTGCGCCGCTCTCTCGGCAAAAGTATCAGGTGCCTGAGTGAGAAGGAGTTGCTTGTCGACAAACGCCTGCAGACATCCCTCGGGAAAGCCTGTCCCGCGAACAGCCAGCACATTGAGCTGAGAACCTGCAATGGAGCTTCTTGACACTGAACCGCTTCCCCACACGTGTAAGCACACTATTGCAAAGGCAGGGCCAGCATTTTTTTAACTATTAATTTCAGTGTGTTATGTACGCTAGAGCGTTTAAAACCGCGCTAAATTGACAGCAATGTCAAAAAATTGACGGCTAAGCGTCAGGTTTTAGTAATACGCAATCGGCCCATCTTCTCGATCAAGGTTGTGCGCTTCACACCCAGCAAGCGGGCAGCCTCAGAGATATTGCCATTGGCGTCGGCCAGCGCCTTCTCAATCAACTGCCGTTCAAAATCACTGAGGCGTTCCTTCAAGGATGCCTCGGTCAACTTTATTTCGGCGGGCGCCTCGGCCGCCGTAATACCCAAAACGCGGCCCAGCCCGTCCGCATCATCCTCGGCAAAGTCAGCAAAAATCTCGGATTGAACATCGCGGGAAGCGCCTCCCGCTGGCCCTCTGCTCTCGACAACCTCTATCCCCATGAGCTTGACCATCTGCGGCGGTAAAAAATCGGTGGGCAATTCGTAGAGGTTGATTGTCTCACCCGGATAGAGCGCGGACATCCGCCTGCAGAAATTCTCCAACTCCCGCACGTTGCCCGGCCAGCGATACGCCTGCAGCAAGCTGATGGAGCGGGCATTGAGCTTTATGGTCTCTCCCCGCAGGGCATAAGCATCACTGAAGTAATCAAAGAGCTCCACAATTTCTTCGGGGCGCTCACGAAGCGGCGCCACCGTAATGGGAATCACATTTAATCGAAAGAACAGATCCTCGCGGAAGTGACCTTGATCGATCAGTTCCTCCAGCGGTTTATGGGTCGCAGAAATAATGCGCACGTCTACGGCAATTTCCTTGCCGGAACCCACAGGCGTCACCACACCCTCTTGCACCGCCCGCAACAGTTTTGCCTGCAGATCGGCGGGCATATCCCCGATCTCGTCCAACAACAACGAGCCGCCATCGGCGAGCCGCATTCTTCCCTGATAGCTACTCACGGCCCCCGAAAAAGCACCCTTTTCATGTCCAAAGAGCTCGCTTTCGAGTAACTCCGTGGGAATGGCACTACAGTTGATGGCAATAAATTGTCCCTTCCCCTCCCTACCCGATAGGCGGTGAATCTCTCTGGCAACCAGTTCCTTACCCACGCCGGTCGCTCCGCGCACCAGCACGGGAGCGTCTGTGGGGGAAATTTTTTCGAGGTGAGCGAGAAGCTCCCGGGTAACCGCACTGCTGCCGATCAGTCGTTGCTCTGCCGTCATCTCTGGTACTGCAACCTAATTTAGCGACACGGGTTAGAGGAAGGCGCGGCGCCCGCCTCGCTGTGCGAGGATTCGCCGTTATTCGTGGAGATCTGGGTTATGTTTGCGCCCACTATAATCTCCGAATTGGATACGGGGCGGTTATGCCGTTGGGCTTTCTGTGATCCCGCGCCCACCACCACAACCACATTCTCCGTGACTGACTCTGACCCGGGTGCGGACTGCGTGCGGCTGGCTACCCCCTCCTGTTCCATCTTTTCACATACGTCTTTATAGGAGGCGCTGACAATGGGCTCTGCATAGGACGAATTCGTCAATAGAGGCACCACTAGGAAAATCCCGCATTTCAAATTCATGACGCTATTCGCTTATTGTCTCGCTCTTCTGCGACGCTCGCGGTCGCGCCCTCGATG
This sequence comes from Halieaceae bacterium UBA3479, assembly GCA_002377985.1. Taxonomy (GTDB): domain Bacteria; phylum Pseudomonadota; class Gammaproteobacteria; order Pseudomonadales; family Halieaceae; genus Luminiphilus. The sequence goes on from DFQW01000046.1 coordinate 19,546, forward strand.
TCATTGCTAGACCGGAGCCACCACAGCACATCGTTTTTAGTACTTACCTTGCGACCGCCTTGCTGGCAACATACTGCATGCTTGAAAAAGCGGCAACCGCAGGTTGCGTATCACCACAAACCAAAGGAACGCCACATTGAATAGCCGTCAGTATGTTGGGTCACTTTTTGAGCGATCCTCTGAACACAAAGTCGCCGCTCGCCGGCTGAATATGTTTTTGTTTGTGCTCATCATTATGAGTCTTGTCGCCATTACGCTGGAGTCAGTTGACTCGATTCATTCTGCGTGGTCGTCCGAACTGCTGATATTCGAGTTTATCTCAGTCATTCTCTTCACAATTGAATATGCGCTGAGAATTTGGTCAGCGCCCGATAATCGCGACCTGCAGGGCAAAACATCCCTGCAAAAAAGGCTTAACTACATGTTCAGCTTTACCGGGCTGATCGACCTGATTGCCATACTGCCGACCCTGCTGCAGTTCATCTGGGTTGGCGCTGATCTCAGATTACTTCGGGTCATGCGGCTCGCGCGGCTGCTCAAACTGAGCCACTTCACGACAGCATTGGAAGATCTGGTATCGGCCATTCACTCGGAAAGGCAGGCCTTTGGCGCCGCGCTCTATCTCATGATCGTTGCGCTATTTTTATCGAGCTCGTTAATTTACGTGGTCGAACGCGATGCCCAGCCCGACGCTTTTCCGTCGATTCCCGAAACCATGTGGTGGGCGATCGTTACCCTGACCACGGTCGGTTATGGCGACGTGTCTCCCATTACAGCCGCTGGCAAAATTATCGGCGCCATGACCGCAATGATGGGGGTCTGCACCGTCGCACTCCTCACGGGCATTGTCGGTGCGGGCTTTTCCAAGCAAATGTCCAAGCAATACGCTGAGTTCGAACATAAGGTCCGTGAGGCACTTGATGATGGCATTATCTCCCCCGAAGAAGCCGAGGAGATTGAAGCGCTTCGAGAGCGGATGGGATTGTCAAAAACCCAAGCTGACGAACTGGCCAATCACCTGATAGAGGCTAAACGCGGTAACTCGGGATAGGTCAGGGCGCCTATAACCCATCCGCAGACAGGATAGCGGCCAAGCGGCGTTAAGTTTGGTCGCGGAAGCGGAACATAACCGGCATGAGTTTATATTCCGGCTCGCTCGAGAGGTACTTCTGCTCCATCTCGGTCCATCGGCTGGGGCCGATTCGCCACCTGAGATGATCGTCAAAGCCCGCCTCTGATTGCCAGTAGGACATTGCCACGACCGTGTCCTCTTCGAGGTCCTCGGCGACATAAATCCAGTCACACGCGGGTGCCGCCATGGTTGCCTGGGCGACGACAGAAAAATCCGCCAGAAACGAGGCTTTTTGCGCGTCTCTTACCCGATAGGTGGTTTTCACAATCAGTGCCATAGCGGCAGTCCCCTATTTCGACTTCACAAAAGTGTAGCTTTGCTCACCGCTTGCCTCAAGCATCGCAAGACCGATTCTCCACCCCGGCTCAATTCTGTAAATTAAGCATGTCATCGCTGCAGGTTATCGAACGCCCTTATTTAGCCCCGCACCCGGTCAACGGCTCACTCTAGACGATTGTGCTCATGCTGAAGGAGAAGCCTTCATTAACTCAAGCATGCCCATCATCTGTTCGTGAACTTTATGCACCGCCTTCAACGGCCGCACCATCACTTTGAAATCGGTGATCTGGCCGTTCTCCACGCGAACAATATCCACACCGTTAATATGAATACCCTCAATGACGCACTCGAATTCGAGCATCGCCGAATCCGCCTGCACAACCTTTCTGACATATTTGAAATCAGTGGCGAATACCTGACTGGCCGCACTCAAATAGAGAAAGGTGATGTCGCGACCTTGCTGCGGCGTGTGCACCACCGGGGACCAAAAGGTGCAGGTAGGGGAGAGCAGTTCAAACAGGCCCTCGTTGGTGCCGGACGCCATTACGTGATGCCATTTCTCCAGCACATTATGAATGCTCTCAGTCATAAACCGCGCCCCTTGTCACCATTTTCACCACAGAACCCTAGCTCTGCTCGCGCTGATCTTGCCGCAGATCATCCTGCGCTGCCAAACGCATCTCATAGGCCTCTTGTCCGCGAAACCGATCGGCTCGCCTCATCTGCGCGAGATACTTCTTCTTTCTGGACGCGATGATCAGCCCCTGAAATTGAGCCCCGTCCTGCTCACCCGACAACCAACCCTCCACCCGCGCGATATCTATTCCCAAACGGTAGGCAATTCTGGAGGGGCGAATGCGGTGCACATGGAACTCCGCTACCAGCGCCATCTGCCTCGACAGCGGCATATCACAATCACAGGCGTAGCCCATGGGCGGATTTGGGCGTCTTGCTTCTGGTGTTGCCATCTTCCCTGCGTCACATTAGTTTCAGTGACCGCGATCCTTGAAAAGGCCTTCTACCTCTTCAGAGCGGTATTGTGTCATAGCGCTGACACGGACGATCCTGCCATACTTTAGCGACTTTTAATCAGCCATTGTCCCACTGCACTGTAGAATTTTGTGCGCTGGAAAATTTCCGAGGAAAAGATGTACGGTTCAAGTGCCCCAGCCGGTCTGACACAGGACAGCCGCAGTATCCCGTCTCTACAACAAGCGCACACCCTATCGGCTTCGCACCGTGACGCGGAGCGCAGAAGCTCGTGACTAGTTACGCCTCAAACAAGCCGACCTCGCTGCGCAGAACCAAAATCGTCGCCACGATCGGTCCGGCGAGCAGCAGTCAGGATATGATCGGGCGTTTGCTCGCCGCGGGCGTGGATGTATTTCGCCTGAATTTCAGCCATGGTGCCCAGGCCGATCACGCACAAGTTGCGCGATTTATCCGCAAGCAAGCCGGCCACCATGGGCGCTATGTGGGTATTCTGGCTGACCTTCAGGGGCCCAAGATTCGCATCGGCGGCTTCGCTCAAGGGAGCGTTGTGCTGCAGTCGGGGGACCCTTTCCAGCTGAGCCTCGACATGGGCGCCGAAGCCGGCGACCACCGCGGCGTGAGCGTGGAATACGAAGCGTTACCGGCAAGTGTCAAGGCGGACGACATCCTGCTACTTGATGATGGGAAACTCCGCCTGCGGGTAGACGATGTTTCGGCCCAAACGGTGGATTGCACAATACTCATCGGGGGGCGGCTCGGCTCGCGCAAAGGGGTCAACAAGCTCGGCGGCGGGCTTGCGGCGCCGGCACTTACCGAGAAAGACCTCGACGACATCGCTGCCATGCCTGAGATTGAACC
>DFQW01000046.1:23181-24496 GCA_002377985.1 Halieaceae bacterium UBA3479
GATCAGGGGCTCAAGCCCGCGATTATCGCCAAGATCGAACGTGCAGAAGTGGTTGCAGATACAGAGTTGCTCAACAGCATCATTGACGCCAGCGACGGCATCATGGTGGCCCGCGGCGATCTCGGGGTAGAGGTGGGCGATGCACAATTGATTGGCATTCAGAAAAACCTGATCTCCACCACGCGCAAAAGGGATCGCATGGTCATTACGGCGACGCAAATGATGGAGTCGATGATCAACAATTCGATGCCCACACGCGCCGAGGTCTTTGACGTTGCCAACGCGGTGCTGGACGGCACCGATGCGGTAATGCTGTCGGCAGAGACCGCTGTCGGTGATTTCCCCGTGGAAGTCGTTACGGCGATGGCAGATGCTGCCCTTGGCGCAGAACAGCATCCCGTGGCCCGCACCTCCCGGTACCGATTGGATCGGGAATTTTCCAGTGCCCAGGAGACCATTGCCCTGTCGGCGATGTACGGCGCCAATCACTTTCCCGGCGTAAGGGGGATTGCCTGCCTCACCGAGAGGGGGACCACCCCGACCATGATGTCGCGGCTGTCCTCAGGACTCCCCATATTTGCGTTGACCCGGCGTGCCGACACCCTGCAGCGACTGGCGCTGTGCCGTGGCGTTGTGCCGCTCTTTTTCGACTATACCGCGTTTGCGCGGGAGGATCTGGAAGCACGAACCATCGAATTTCTCGTTGACGGCGGATTTTTGACCCGAGGCGATTACATTCTGATCACCATGGGTAGCGCCCTGGCCGAGGCAGGAAAGACAGACCTCATGAAAATTTTGCCTGTGCGATGAGCCAACAGGCCATAAATTTAGGCCAATAGTGGCCAAAAAAACCACCTGCGCGGGTGCGCCAGAGTGCTACACTGTTGTGGCTGGTATTCCAGCGCGCTTTTTTTTGAGCCACTGCAGTCTTCGGTCTTCGGTTTTGTTCCCATCAAGCGCAACAGCCCAATAGGGTGAAACAATCGTAATTAAAGGTAGTGATAAACATGTCAACAGTAACGGGTACCGTGAAGTGGTTTAACGAGACAAAAGGCTATGGCTTCATAGCGCAAGAAGGTGGGCCTGATGTCTTTGTACACTTCAGCGCTATTCAGGGAGATGGTTTCAAAACTCTCACCGATGGACAGAAAGTGGAATTCACCGTCACAGACGGTCAAAAAGGTCCTCAAGCCGAAAACGTCGTTCCGCAGTAAACGCTCCACACCCTGGCAACACGTCTGCCGACGGCTCTCCAAAAGATGCCGTCTGGTGCTACTGTTGTGTCACGGGCGTGTGGCGCTGAGGGTACTGAGAT
>DFQW01000065.1 GCA_002377985.1 Halieaceae bacterium UBA3479
CAAGGCGTCTTTAACCGGCTGAGTTTGAGTTGCCTGCAGTAAGGCTTGGGCATCAAGTTCTGCAGCGGTCCAGACCTCTAGCGCCACCTCCAGATCCCCCATATTTCTCTCCTGCTCCCACATCGCCTCAAGATTTACATCAACATAGCGCTGTTGCACACCCAACTGCTGAGCGGCAATAAAGCCGCGCATTAGTGCAATGGTATTTATCGGGAAATACGGGTTAAAGCGAAATCGCGTCAGGTGATGGGCCGCGATAAAACGCTGTGTTTCTAGGTTGTCGTAGTCGAGCTTACCCTTGACCTCAGCAAACGCCGCCATGGGCGACTGATTGTTGGTCAGCTTGAAGAGCCCGCCCAATAGCACTGGCGTGAGCCTTAACTCCACGTCATTGCGCTCAGCCACGTCGCGCAAGACGTGGTATGAGAGATACGCGTTAGGGCTGGCAAAGTCGAATAGAAATTCGATCGGGGTTTGCACTACAGACCTCCTGATTAAAAACGGGTATCGGCTATGGTGGTACGGTGCAGAAGTCGATCATGGCCGTCGTAACCGCCCGTGGCAGCGTGTAGCAACGAGCGGTTGTCCCACATCACCAACATTTCTGACTCCCAACGATGCGAATAAATAAATCCTGGCTGGCTCTGATACAGATAGAGCTCCCCCAGTAGTGCATCACTTTCTTCCTTTTTCAGGCCGACAAAGCCTTGTATGTACGCCGCAGAGGAGTACAACGCTTTTTTTCCGGTTTCCGGGTGCTTGCGGACCAAGGGGTGCTCATAGGTCGCCAGTGCTTTATCACTGGGGAGAATCTTCATGCTGCGACCCCGCTCCTGATCAGCATCACCGTAAGCTCCATCCGGCGCATAACCCAACGCCGCTGAATGAATCGCCGTAAGCCCCTCCACTCGCGATCTGAGACTCTCGGGCATTTGCTCGTAGGCCAATACCTGATCGGCAAATAACGTATTCCCCCCTACGGGTGGAATCGTGATGCCGTAAAGTGCTGTCGCCGCCGGCGGGATCGGCATGAAGCTCCAGTCGCTGTGAAAAATCTCAGCAAATATGGTGGTTTTCTCGTCAGCGTTGCGTTGGATAGCTGCAACTTTGGGATGCTCATCGATATGACCGAAAAAAGGATCTTCTCCAATCGCACCAAATTGTTCACTGAAGCTCACGAGCTGCGCCGGAGACAATTTTTGGTTCGGGAAGGCGACTACTTTGTGCTCCAGCCAGTACGCTCTGAGTTCGGCGACCAAATCCTGTGACAGCGGTCGATCCAGTGTCACTCCGGTGATCGTCGCGCCACAACAAGCGCCAGAGGGTTGCACTTTAACCATCACCTTCTCCCATCGTCAGCGCAAAAACACCTGCTGCAACCTCCCGCAGAAATATCAACTTGAACGCGCGCTTGGATCTTTAGATATTGACTTCATGATTCCACCACGGCGTGTCGGAATACGCACGTAAATCCAGTTCATGCGTCCAGACCGAACGATGTTGCTGCGCGAGATGAAAATAGGTATCGGCTATTTTATCTGGCAACAACAAACCGTCGCTATCTCCACCTTTTGCTTGGCGTAGTGCTTCGAAACGCTCTGGCCCGAGCATTTTTCCTAGGGTGTCTGGCGCGTCAACCGCGCCGTCCACGACAATGTGCACAACGTGCAATCCCTGAGCCGCATATTCTGCGTTTAATGTTTGGCACAACATCCGCCTGCCCGCCATCGCCGCCGCATGCGAGTGTTGACCGCTGTTACCCCGCATCGCCGCGGTAGCGGACGTGACCAGCATCGTGCCATGACCCCGCCCAATCATGAGCGGCACCAATACCTTTGCCACCCGAAACAGACCCAAGCACGCCATTCTCCAACCCAACTCAAAGGTCTTGAGAGGCGTGTCGTCCAAGGACCGATTTCCGATTTGGGCACCGAGGTTGTACAGCACGGTGTCAATGGGCCCAATCGCCTCCACCTCGAGAATGAGATCTTCCAGCGCATCCTCGTCGACGGCGTTTACCACATGCCCGCTGGCAGAGCCGCCAGCAGCCTGGAGATCTCCAACCATCGTATTCAGAGCGTCGACATTAGTCCGGCGGCAAAGCGCGGCGTGGTAACCCTCCGCCGCAAATTTCTTGCCGACAGCACCGCCGATACCCGCTCCTGCTCCAATGATCAAACAGGTCTTTTTCACCGCAGACTCTCCCAACTCGTTAATCGAGCACTGTACCCGCCTTCACCAAAGCATCTATGGCCGATTCGCTATAGCCCAGTGCGGTCAGGACCTCTCGCCCGTGCTCCCCCAGTCGCGGCGCCGGTCGCTGAACCCGCGCAGGGGTCTTGTCAAAGCGCGCTGGATGTCGCGCCTGACGCACCTCACCAAAAGCCTCAAAGTGCAGCCGCTCCACCGAGCCATTGGCCACTATTTGTTCGTGCGCCAAAAGTTCAGAACGATCAATGATCGGAGCGCAGGGGACTCCCTCCGCGTCAAAGCGCGCCAGAATTTCCTCACTGCTCCATTTCCTGATCTCCTCTGCAGTAATCTCCTTGCGCTCGCTATTATTTGTAAAGCGATCCTGTGCCGTCTTGAATTGGGGGTGATCAATCAGATCTTCGCGACCCAGTGCCCGACACATGCCCGCCCACTCCTTGTCGGAAATCGCACCTGCTGTGATAAATCGATCCTGAGTCTCGTAGATAAGGTCCATGACTCCCTGGAATTTGCGCACATCAAATTCTTTGTCAGCATAGGTCAGCCCCGCCATCGCCTCAGGCCAAAAAAGACTCAACATGGCGTCCAGCATCGAGAGCCGAATGTGCTGGCCCTCCCCGGACTTCTCGCGCGCGTAGAGGGCGGTGCTGATCGCTTGCGCAGCCGTAATGGCGGTAACTTTGTCGGCAATAATAATGCGGAACATCTGAGGCCGACCGGTGGTGCGATCTGCCTGAATATCTGTCGCACAGGACAGCGCCTGAATGACAGGGTCATATACGCGCTTGTGTGCGTAGGGCCCCTCTTCACCAAAACCGTTGATGGAGACATAAATGAGTTTTTTGTTCAGCTCTCTCAGGACAGATTCACCGAAACCCATGCGCTCGATTGCACCCGGCCGAAAGTTCTGAATCAGGACGTCCGCGTCTCTCACCAAGTCGAAAAGTATCTTCTTTCCCTCCTCGGATTTGAGATCCACAGCGATAGAGCGCTTGCCTCGGTTACAGGAGAAAAAAGCAGCCGTTACTTTATTCACCGTGGGCCCGATGTGTCGCATTTGTTCGCCAGTAGTGGGCTCCACCTTGATAACGTCGGCACCTTGATCCGCCAACATCATCGCCGCTACTGGTCCCGACACCATACTGGTCAGATCCAAGACCTTGATTCCTGCCAAAGCACTCATCGACTTTTGCTCCATATCTGAGACATAGTGAACAGGGGCAAGCACTCTCAACCGATCATGCCTTCATCGCCACTAGAAGGCGATTGATAACAAAAATTTTCCACACAACTGGCTAAACAATAAGCAAAAACTCGGTCCGACATCATTTTCATTACGGCAGCTATCGTGGAGGAAACTCCTTCAGAAGCTCATGCAAAACGGTAATGGTTAACTGCTCTTTGTCGGAATTGGTCATCTTATTTTTCAATCTTCCCTCAGCGACTCCGCGCCACACAATCTTCTCGGTTGAGATATCGATAACGTCAAGGATTGCCGTGCCGTCTTCATAGGTCTTTACCGTCGGCCCCGACGAATATCCAACGCTCACCGACTTTCCATAGGTACCGGCACCAACCGAGCCATGCATACCCTTCTCCTGACCCGAAATCTTCTGGGTTTGTTTCTTGACCACATGATAATTCACCCAAAAATCGGCCTTGCCGGCTGAAGCTTCGCGAAATCCGCTCTGCATTAACTCCTGGGCAGCCGTATTGCGTACGCGCTGATCGCTGCTGTTGTAGCGACGGTACTGGCTCTCTCTGGTGACATGATCATCGTCATACCAACGGTAGGTACGATATGCCGAAAAGGGAAAGCTTTGATCGTAATCGACCTGGTAGGTAGGCCCACTGGCACAACCATTCATGAGTCCCGCGCACAAAAACAGCAGAAACATTGTGGAGGGCTCACCAATCAATCGATGCAAACCCCGCCGCGTAACATTACTCTTCATTAACCTGCTCCCCTGGTCGCTTCTGATGCGTTGGTGCAATCAGACACAGTACTAATTTTCAGGCGCCCTGAACGTTACATCGCTATCAGCTACCATCCACGCAAACACAGCAAATGCCGCTACGTTTTGGTCTAGCGCGCGCGCATCGAGCTTGTCGAGAGTATCGTCAGCCGTGTGATGCAGGTCAAAATAATCACGCCCATCTTGATGAAGACGCAGTGTGGGTACGCCCGCCGCCATCAAAGGATATAAATCGGGCCCGCCGCCGGGCTGATCGTCGCTCCCCGGTGCCACCCCAATTGGCGCGAGCAGATCCGCGATCGCAGCGAACAGATCATCTCCTTCTTTGGTCTGGCTGTCTGCGGTTACGCGCCAAACCGCACCGCCACCAAAATCGCTCTCTGAGCCGATAACGTGTTGGTCAAGGTGGGCCTCGTGCTTTTGCCGATAAGCCTGCGCTCCAAGTAACCCAACCTCCTCCGCACCCCAGAGCACAAGCCGAATAGTGCGGCGCGGCGGCAGACCCGCCTGCTTTATAAGCTCCAGCGCGGCCATGGTAATGCCTACGCCTGCACCGTCATCGATGGCGCCAGTGCCGAGATCCCAGCTATCGAGGTGCGCCCCTATCAGTACGATCTCCTCGGGCGCTGTCCGGCCGGTAATTTCGGCGATGACGTTGCCAGACTCCGATGCAGGTAATTCAGCGCTGTCGACCCATATCCGCAGCTTGATGTCCTCATTTACGGCTGCGATCCGTTCAATCTGATCGGCATCGGGATTGGACAAGGCCAAGGCGGGAATGCGGGGTGTGTCTTCGCGATACCGCAAAGATCCCGTATGCGGGAATCGATGGCTGTCGGTGCCGATGGATCGAATGAGGTAGCCAATGGCACCCTTGGATGCAGCGATGCTAGGGCCCGCGGTGCGCGCTTCATTGAAATACCCGTAGGAAGAGCCATCCTGTGTTCGCTGCATCGCATGACCTACATAGGCAAGCTGCCCGCTGAGACTATCCGCAGGTGCACGCTTCAGGGCTTCCAATGTTTCGAAGACAGCGACACTGCCCTCCAACCCGCCCTCAGGGGTAGCTACAGAGCCTCCGAGGGCAGTCACTGCCAGGGGCTGCGGATACGGCGCCATCACCTGGGCACCTTCATCGTGCCGCTCCCAAGCGTCCATCACAAAAGGCTCATTGCGCACCTGCGCAAATCCTTTTTCTTTGAGGATATTCAGTGCCCATGCTCTGGCGCGAGCCTCAGACTCGCTGCCCGCCAGCCGTGGACCGACTTCAGTCGTCAGCGATCTTACGATGGCCAAGGCCGTGGTGCCCTGCATGGCCGTATCGCGCAACGCCTCTGCATGGGCCAGGCTCTCCTCAGGAGACGCCTGGGCGGCGTGCGTTGTCGCACCCAGCCATCCGAAGAAGGCAAAGCACAGCGAGCCATACCATCGCCCCATCCAAGCTCGACTCAGTAAAGATGTCGTATCGCTCATTGTCATTCTCACTATGGTTCAGAAATTTGCTCGGCAACAAGAGATTTTCTTTCGGCAAGCCAGGCGTTTGCCGCTTTTGTCTGCGCCATTGTCGCAGCCATAACACCCATTCCAACCCGCGTTCTGCCGGTATGCCCCAGCGCAGCAATTTGCTCGTAAAACCAGTACTGAGTGGCGAACGCGCCCACGGTTCGTATCAACTTGAACCTGTTCAAAAATTTCAACGCACGAGGCAGTAAAGATAGCGAATCCTCAAATCGCGGCAGCTCGGTAACACCGTCCAACAACTGCGCAGGCGCATCGGTTACCACACACATGGGCCGTCCGATGCCAACCATATCAGCGCTCCCGGAATTGATAATTTCGTTCATTGCGTCGCGCCGACGCAGGCCTCCCGTGACCATAAGAGGAATCGTAATCTCTCGTTTCATTGCGGTAGCAAAATCCACGAAATAGGCCTCTCTGGCTCGCGTTGATTGCGCAACCGCCTGCGTCTCAATGGGCTCTATGCCCTCAAGATTCAGCAGTCGCGGCTGTTCGTAGGTGCCGCCAGAAATCTCAATCAGATCCACACTGGCTTCTTGCAACCACTTGGCAACCTGAAGACTCTCGGAAAAAGCGAATCCGCCGAGCTGAAAATCGGCACTGTTGAGTTTTACGGAAAGAGGAGTCAGCGGGCCGATGGCGGCACGCACGCGCGCAACGCAGGAAAGCAGTAATCGAGCGCGATTCTCGAGTGAACCTCCCCAGTGATCAGTCCTCTGGTTACTGCGCGGACTCAGGAACTGCGATAGCAAATATCCATGCGCCGCGTGCAGCTGAACGCCAGTAAAACCCGCGTTGATGAGCACCTTGGCGCAGTGCGCAAACGCCGCAATCACCGACTCAATTTCGTCCGCTGTCATAGGTACTGGCTCGCCAAACTGCCCCCCGGGCAGCCCCAGCTTTACCGCTGATGGCGCTTTGGGGCGCGGATTCACGTTTTTCTGGCATTGCCGACCCGCGTGGCTAATTTGGGCCCAAAAGTGATTACCGCTAGCGGTCCCGGCGGCGGCCCAACGCTCGAGGGCACGACGCATCGAGGGAGTTGGCTCTGAATCAACAATGACATTGCCGGGGCGCTCCAGATGAGCGCCATCAATTTGCACATTTCCCGAGAGCAGGAGTCCTGCTCCCCCTTTGCTCCAAATGCCATAGAGCTGCTCCAGCGCGGGAGTGGGCTGACCCCTTGCGTCTGCCAGACCTTCAGTCATGGCGGCCTTGCAGAGCCGGTTGGGGATCATGGCGCCACAAGGTAATGCCAGTGGGCGGGAAATCATTGTAGATACAACATTCTATTACCCATACATATTTTTGTTTTTAATATATTTTTTTATCTCTGCCAGCGTGTATACCGATGCCGGCACACCCTCTCAGCCCCCGTCGATGATGGGCGCAAACACGTTCGCAATCCCGGTATCCGGCAGCGCAGCACGAAACAGACCCCCCATAGCTTGCGCCTGCCCAGGTTTACAGGGAAATTTGGCCACGACTAAAAAGCTCGTATCACATTATTCCCTGATCACTGCGTGTGAAGCGAGAGCCTACGGTAACTCCCTAACCATTGAAACCAGAAAGCGCGATAAGTCTCCTGTCGGCATCA
>DFQW01000027.1:0-27129 GCA_002377985.1 Halieaceae bacterium UBA3479
TACATGCGCTGGCGCCGCCTCTGCGGGGGTTGATCCCGGGCCCTGGGTCAATCTGGGAGCCTGTATTGGCGAGGCATTCCAGGTGGCCGATGACATTAAAGACGCCGTGGGTGACCCTGACATTATTGGTAAACCCGTTGGCATCGACGCCAAGCTGGGGCGGCCAAACGTGGTGCAGGAATTAGGTATGGACGGCGCAACGGATCGCCTGAAGCACTTGCTTGAGGAAGGACTGGATAGCGTGCCCTACTGCACTGGAAGGGCCAATTTGGTACGGCTCGTCCGCGCACAATCGGCGCGATTCGTGCCTGAAAAGATGGGCCGCACCGCAGCCTGATTCATGCTCGCCGATCCGGACACCTGGTCAAACCCACAGCCCACGCCCTCCGAATGGCGCTGCCGGTGGCGACTGTTTCGCAACCGGATTCTAGCCAACCCTCGATTTCAGAAGTGGGCGGCAAAAACCCCCCTGGTACGGCGCATCGCGAGCCAAAAAGCCGTTGAACTTCATCATCTTACCGCCGGATTCGTGTACACCCAAACGCTCACCGCGGTGATACAAAGCAATCTACTGGCAGTGCTACAAGGTCGTATTGAAACCACCAAGTCAGTCGCTGCCATGTGCGGACTGACGCCGCAGGCTGCTTTTACGCTGCTTACCGCCGCGCGGGCGCTCAAGCTAACCGATGAGGTGAGTCCGGGCCATTGGATGGTCGGAGAATTGGGCGCCTCCGTACTCGGCAACCCTGCAGTAGCCGATATGGTGCGTCACCACGCCGTGCTCTACCGGGATCTGGCTGACCCGCTGGCCATCCTGCGCCACCGCGAAAAGACGGGGCTCAGAAACTACTGGAGCTACGTCCCCGGCGGCACCCGCCCCGAGGAGAGTCATCGCGAGTACAGTCGGCTGATGAGCAGCTCAATGGCGCTGATCGCCGATCATATTCTCGACAGCTATCCGCTCACGGCTTATCAATCGCTGATCGATGTTGCGGGGGGAACCGGTCAATTTGCGCGACTGGTACAACAGCGCTATCCGGATTTGATCACGACGGTTTTGGATCTTCCAGAAGTGGTAAGCGAAGCAAAAACCCTGCAGACACAGAACAAGATCCGTTTTGTGTCGACCGACATGTTTCAATCGCCGCTGCCCGAAAATACCGAACTCTTCTCGCTCATCCGCGTACTCCACGATCATGACGACGAGCCCGTAAGGCAACTGCTGTGCAGGCTGCATGACGCCCTGCGACCGGGCGGCCATCTGCTCATTGCCGAACCCATGGCGGGCACTGTCGGGGCAGCACCGATCGGCGACACCTATTTCAGCTTCTACCTCTGGGCAATGGGTAGTGGGCGCCCCCGCACAGCCGAGGAATTACAAGGTATGTGCCTCGCCGCAGGCTTCACTCGAATCCGCGAATTCAAAACGCCCATACCGGCACTTACTCGGCTGCTGGTGGCCGAAAAATCGCCAGACTAGCCGCTTTTAGGAGGACGTCAAAAATCCAAATTGTATGTATTATTTGACACATTAACGTGTTAATTTATTATTACATAAGGACCCGAATGATCTCGGGCGCCCCATAACGGTGCTCAACCGCCCACAAGCGGCAGTCATCAGGACCTTAAGAGTAAGAATAACGGCAGAAACGGCGTAGTTAGAGAGTACCGCTATGGGAGCAACGTCTACTGCGGTGGTTTTTGAGCAACCGGGAGAAATGTCGCTAAGACCGGTCGAGTTGCCAGAACCCCACAGCACAGATTGCGTTATCGAGGTCCACTGGACCGGCATCAGTACGGGCACCGAAAGATTGCTCTGGGAGGGACGCATGCCTCATTTTCCCGGTCTCGCCTATCCACTGGTGCCAGGGTACGAAAGCGTTGGCAATGTGGTGGCCTGTGGCTCAGAAGCCGAGATAGCTGTCGGTCAACGGGTGTTTGTTCCCGGAAGTCGCGGATTTACCAATGTGCGTGGGCTTTTTGGCGGTGCATCACGCGCTTTGGTGGTCCCCGCACAGCGCCTGGTGCAACTGCCAATGTCAACCGAGTCGACGGGCGTTCTATTGGCCCTTGCTGCTACCGCTTGCCACGCACTGCGGCGCATCGAAGACCTGGGACCACCGGAGCTGATCGTGGGTCACGGCGCGTTGGGCCGACTGCTGGCCAGAGTGACTGCAGCCCGATATCAAGTCACGCCTGTCGTTTGGGAGACCGCAGCAGAGCGCCGAGAAGGCAACTTTGGCTACCCTGTGCTGGATCCGGCAGAAGACGATCGTCGGGACTACCGACGAATCTGTGACGTCAGTGGCACCGCCACCATTATTGATCAAGCGGTGCATCACCTGGCAAAACACGCCACGGTATTGCTGGCAGGATTTTACGCAGCACCCATCGAATTCAACTTCCCCGCGGCATTTATGCGTGAAATTGATGTTCGTATCAGCGCCGAATGGCAACCCGAAGATATGCAAACCGCCATGACCCTTGTCTCTGGGGGAGACCTGTCATTGAGCGGCATCATCACCCATGACCAACCCTTCGACAGCGCCAAAACCGCTTATCAGCAAGCGTTTTCTGACCCGCACTGCCTGAAAATGGTCCTCGACTGGAGAAACGCATGAACGCACCGCAGAGTGCCAAGCTATACGACCCGGGCCTTGAATCTACTCGAGAACGTGCCGATTTACTGGCATCTTCCGGTGACGATGCACCCAAAACCCAGATCATTGCGATTTACGGAAAAGGGGGCATCGGCAAGAGTTTCACCCTCGCAAACCTTTCCTACATGATGGCACAGCAGGGCAAGAAGGTGCTCCTGATCGGCTGTGACCCGAAGAGTGACACCACATCCCTGCTCTTTGGCGGCAAAGCCTGCCCCACCATCATCGAGACCGCGTCAGCCAAGAAAGCTGCAGGAGATGAGGTCTCTGTCGGCGACGTTTGCTTCAAGCGGGATGGCGTGTTTGCCATGGAACTCGGTGGTCCGGAAGTCGGCAGAGGTTGTGGTGGCCGGGGCATCATTCACGGCTTCGAAACGCTGGAAAAACTCGGCTTTCATGACTGGGATTTTGACTACGTCTTGCTGGATTTTCTCGGCGATGTGGTCTGCGGTGGCTTCGGCTTACCCATTGCACGGGATATGTGCCAAAAGGTGATTGTGGTCGCCTCCAACGACCTGCAGTCGCTGTATGTCGCCAACAATGTCTGCTCGGCGGTGGAGTATTTCCGCAAACTCGGCGGTAATGTGGGCGTCGCAGGCATGGTTACCAACAAAGACGATGGCGCCGGACAGGCACAGGCGTTTTGCAAGGCGGTAGGCATTCCGGAACTGGCGTCGATACCCGCACACGATGATATCCGACGTAAAAGTGCATCCTACGAAATCATCGGTCGCCCCGACGGTGAGTGGGGCTCCCTGTTTAGCGACCTCGCGACCAATGTCGCGGAGGCGCCGCCGCACCGACCTACCCCACTGACTCAAGACGGCCTGCTGGAATTATTTGACGGCGACACCGTGGGCAGAGACGTCGTGCTGCAGCCCGCTAGCCTGGAAGATCTCTGCAGCGTCGAGCATCTCAACAAACCCTCGCTGGAAGTCATCTATGACAGCATCTGACGCCGTCATCGCCGTAGATAGCGACACCACCGCGGGCGCGGTGGGGTGCCATGCGGGCGAGTCAGTGATGCGTGACGCCGCTGAAAAAGCCGGTAAAACAGCGCAACTGGAGCAGTTCGATCAGGACTATCCAAAGGGCCCGCACGATCAACCACAAAGTATGTGCCCGGCTTTCGGTTCCCTCAGGGTCGGTTTGCGCATGCGGCGCACGGCAACGGTTCTCTCGGGCTCTGCCTGCTGTGTTTACGGGCTGACCTTTACCTCTCATTTTTACGGTGCCAAACGAACCGTTGGCTATGTGCCCTTTGACTCTGAGTCGCTGGTAACAGGCAAGCTGTTCGAAGACATCCGCGAAGCCGTACACGAACTCGCGAATCCTGACGAATACGACGCAGTGGTCGTAATCAACCTGTGCGTACCGACCGCATCTGGCGTACCGCTTGATCTGTTGCCGGATGAGATTAACGGCGTGCGGATTATCGGTATCGACGTGCCTGGATTTGGCGTGCCTACCCATGCCGAGGCAAAAGACGTTTTGGCAGGCGCAATGCTCCGCTATGCCCGGCATGAAGTACAAGCCGGGCCGGTCGCGCGACCCGCGGGCCTTGAAACCGATACCGCATTACCCAGTATTGCCATGGTGGGCGAGATCTTCCCGGTAGATGCCATCACCATCGGCCGAATGCTGCAGCCAATGGGCCTGAAAGCGGGGCCGGTGATCCCGACACGCGAATGGCGCGAACTCTACGCAGCACTCGATTGTGCCGCAGTCGCCATGCTGCACCCGTTTTACGCCGCCACCGCAAGAGAATTCAAAGCAGCGGGGCGTCCGTTACTGGGATCCGCTCCGGTCGGCGTCGAGGGCACCCGGGACTGGTTGGCACATCTCGGTGACGTGATGAATCTGCCCAAAAAACGCATTGATGCCGCCATTAATGCTCAGCTGTCTGCGATCCGGGGCGTATTGCAAGAAAATCCGATCGACGCCCGCATTACCCTCTCCGGCTATGAGGGGTCTGAGCTGATCGTGGCCCGGCTACTGATAGAAAGTGGCGCCAACGTCCGCTACGTGGGTACCGCTTGCGCCAAATCAGATTGGTCAACTCATGACTGCGAGTGGCTCGAGTCGCGCGGCGTCAGCGTGAAATTCCGGGCATCTCTTGAAGATGACCTGTACGCGATGGACACCTTCGAACCCGATATCGCCATCGGCACCACGCCGGTAGTGCAACGCGCCAAAGAACTCTCCATACCCAGCCTTTACTTTACAAACCTGATCTCGGCCAGACCGCTCATGGGTGTCGCAGGCGCTGGATCGCTTGCCCAGGTCATCAACACCGCGATCGCTGGGCGCGAACGTTTTGAGGCTATGGAGTCATTTTTCGCCGGCGTGGGCAGTGGCGCCAGGACCGGCATCTGGACACCCCAGATCATATCTCGCTCTGGCGTGGGAGGACTGGGCTGATGCTGGTTCTTGATCACGATCGCGCCGGTGGATATTGGGGCTCCGTGTATATGTTCACGGCGGTCAAAGGCCTGCAGGTGATTATCGATGGCCCGGTCGGCTGCGAGAATCTGCCGGTGACCTCGGTACTGCACTACACCGATGCGCTACCTCCGCATGAGCTGCCGATTGTTGTCACCGGGCTGGCCGAGGAGGAGCTCGGTCAGAGGGGAACCGAGGGTGCGCTTCGTCGAGCACATCAAACCCTCGACCCGACAAAACCAAGCGTGGTGGTCACCGGGTCCATCGCCGAGATGATCGGTGGCGGCGTTACCCCGGAAGATACGAATATTCAGCGATTCTTGCCGCGAACCATTGATGAAGATCAGTGGCAGAGCGCCGACCGCGCGCTGGTGTGGCTGTGGGATCAGTTTGGCAAGGCAAAAGCCAAAAAGCGTAAAGCCAAGAACGCCGACGACAACATCAAGCGGGTGAATATCATTGGACCCGCCTATGGCTATTTTAATACGCCTTCGGACCTCGCCGAAATCCAACGACTGATTGAGGGCATCGGTGCGGAGATCAACCTGATCTTCCCGCTCGGCTGTCCGCTGGACAACGTCGTTGCGTTGGCGGATGCCGACGCCAACATTTGTTTGTACCGCGAATATGGCCGCAAGCTCTGCGAAGCCCTCGACATGCCCTACTTTCAGGCACCGATTGGCCTCGACAGCACAACCAAGTTTTTGCGGGCACTCGGCGAAGAATTAGGGCTGGACCCAGAACCTTTTATCGAACAGGAAAAGCACACGACGCTTAAACCCGTGTGGGATTTGTGGCGTTCTGTCACGCAGGATTTCTTTGGGACGGCGAGCTTTGGTGTAGTCGCCACCGACACCTACACCCGCGGCTTGCGCCACTTCCTCGAGGGAGAATTGGGGCTGCCCTGCGCATTCCATTTTTCGCGTAAAGCGGGGGTCAAACCGGACAACCAACAGGTCCGTGAAGCGATTCATAAATCCGGGGCACTACTGGTGTTTGGCGGCTACAACGAACGCATGTATGTCAATGAGGCCGGCAATAAGAGCATTTACATCCCCGCCTCACTCCCCGGCACGATCATCCGACGTCATACCGGCACCCCGTTTATGGGATATGCGGGCACCTGTTATCTCGTGCAGGAAGTCTGTAACGCACTTTTCGACGCGCTCTTTAATGTGCTGCCGCTGGGCAGCGAACTCGACAAGGTTGAGGCAACGCCCGCCCGCGCGGCGGAGACACTGAGTTGGGCCGATACAGCACAAAACGGTCTAGATCGCATCGTGGCCGCACAACCCATTCTGGTCAGGATTTCTGCGGCCAAGCGACTGCGGGATACCGCAGAGCAGGTTGCGCGCGCCGCGGGTGTGGCAACGGTAGAAATTGAGCATGTTCAACATGCAAGCGAGAGCCTGCAATTTGGGGATGCCGCATGAATAAAAGCACGACTTCGACAGTGACAAACACGCCCTTTGGGGGGGAAAGACTCATGGCAACTCACAATAAAACAAGCGATGGGCCACACAGCGTTTGGGATCAACTGCAATTTCGGTTGCTGTTCCTGATGGTGTTCGCGTGGTTCCTGTTCGCCGCAGTACTGAAGTCACTCACATTACAAAGGGGCAGCAGCAAGGACAGCTGCTGGCAGGAGGCGCGGCGCGCGGCTTACAGCCTCACGCCTTATGCGTTTATGAAGATTTAACCCAATCGACCCCGGTAGGAGGCCGAGGTCGAATGGACGTTGTATGAAACTGGCGTTCGTCGCCAAAAAGGGAGAGTCATGTCATGTCGATGCTGACGTTTGAAAAAAAGTATCGCGTCCGGGGAGGGACTCTGATCGGTGGGGATCTATTCGATTTTTGGATTGGTCCCTTCTGGGTCGGCTTCTTCGGCGTAACCACGGCATTTTTTGCCAGCCTGGGTACCGGCTTACTGATCTATGGGGCCGCGATTGGACCCACCTGGAATATCTGGCAAATCAGTATTGCACCGCCGGATCTTTCTTATGGCTTGGCGCTTGCACCCATGCAAGAGGGGGGCTTGTGGCAGGTGATCACCATCTGCGCGGTGGGTGCATTTGCATCATGGGCGCTGCGGCAAGTTGAGCTGTCAAGAAAACTGGGAATGGGTCTGCATATCCCTTTTGCCTTCAGCTTTGCGGTGCTCGCTTATGTCACCCTGGTCATCATCCGCCCCGTCCTGCTGGGCGCATGGGGTCATGGCTTTCCCTACGGCATTCTCAGCCATCTCGACTGGGTCTCCAATGTTGGCTATCAGTTCCTGCATTTTCATTACAACCCGGCCCATATGATCGCCGTGACCTTCTTCTTCACAACAGCACTGGCGTTGTCGATGCACGGCTCTCTCATACTGATGGCCACTGACCCACGTGAAGGAGAGACCGTGAAGACCGGTGAACATGAAAACACGTTCTTCCGGGACGATATCGGCTACTCGATCGGCGCTCTGGGCATCCATCGCCTCGGCGTCTTTGTCGCTATTTCAGCGGCCTTCTGGAGCGCCGTTTGCATCGTCATCAGCGGACCTTTCTGGACTCGCGGCTGGCCTGAATGGTGGAACTGGTGGCTCGAGCTGCCGGTTTGGTATTAGGGAGGAACTGCGTCATGAGAGAATATCAAAACATATTCACGCAAGTTCAGGTCTCAGCGCCTGACTATGCGGGTGTCCCGATTGGGGATGAAACCCGCAACCGAACGAAAGGCATCTCGCACAACCACCTGCTGGGTAAGCTGGGGGATGCACAAGTAGGACCGATTTACCTCGGCACCCTCGGCGTATTTGCCTTAATTACAGGTGTACTTGCCTTTCTGATCATCGGCATGAACATGCTGGCGTCGGTGAACTGGGACCCCGTCCAGTTTGTTCGTCAGTTGTTCTGGCTTTCTCTGGATCCCCCTGGACCCGAGTATGGCCTCTCCATCCCGCCGTTGAATGACGGTGGATGGTGGTTGATCGCCGGTGCCCTGCTGACCCTGTCTATCATGCTGTGGTGGGCGCGGACATTCCGAATATCCCGCAACCTAGGCATGAGTAATTACCTGGCTTGGGCCTTCGGTGCGGCTATTTTTCTTTATCTCGTGCTGGGCTTCATTCGCCCCATACTGATGGGTTCTTGGAATGAGGCGGTGCCTTTTGGCATCTTCCCGCACCTTGACTGGACCGCCGCCTTCTCACTGCGCTACGGCAATCTGTTCTACAACCCCTTCCACATGTTGTCGATTGCCTTCCTCTATGGATCGGCAGTGCTCTTTGCAATGCATGGCGCCACCATTCTTGCTACCAGCCGATACGGCGCTGATCGGGAGATCGATCAGATCACCGACCGCGGTACCGCCGCGGAGCGCGGCGCGCTGTTCTGGAGATGGTGCATGGGATTTAACGCTTCTATGGAGTCCATCCACCGCTGGGCATGGTGGTTCGCAGTGTTGACCGTGATCACCGGCGCAATAGGCATTCTGCTTACCGGCACCGTTGTTGAGAACTGGTACCTCTGGGGCATGAAGCACGGGATCGTGCCGGCCTACCCTGCTATTGAGGCCACTCCAGTGCTTGACCCAATGATGGAGGGCGCGCAATGAAAATCTTTAACCTGAAACTCCTGGCCGGAGTCTCGGCAGTAGCCGCCGTGTTGATCAGTGGCTGCGACCTTCCTCCCCAGGACACCGTGCAACGTGGCTACCGTGGCACTGGCATGGAGGCGGTCTATAGCCCGGAGGCGCTCGAGGAGATCATCGCCGCCAACCAGGTACCCGATGCGATTCCCGCAGTGAGCGCGGAGGGTCCAAAAGCCCGGGACATTTACCAGAACGTCGAAGTGCTGGGCCACCTTTCAGTGGGTGAATTCACCCGACTCATGGCAGCGATTACGCAATGGGTTTCTCCCGAGCAAGGTTGCAACTACTGCCATGTCCCGGGGGAAGGCTTTGAGGAAGATACGCTCTATACCAAGAAGGTTGCGCGGGTGATGATCGCCATGACCCAGAACGCCAACCAAAACTGGGGCGCGCACGTCGGTGATACTGGGGTGACCTGCTACACCTGTCATCGCGGCAATAACGTCCCCGAGCAGGTGTGGACGATCGGCGTTGCTCCGAGACATGCATCAGGCCACGTCCATCAGATGCAGAATGTCGCGCATCAGGAATCCTCAGTGTTTGCCTCTCTACCCATCGATCCTTTCACCCCTTATCTACTCGAGGATGGTGTGGCGCGAGATCAAGGCAACACCGCCCTGCCTCAGGGTCACGTGGCATCGATTGAGAGCACCGAGCAGGTCTACAGCCTGATGATGCACTACTCCGATGCGCTGGGCGTGAACTGCACGCACTGCCATAACAGCAGGGCTTTCGGTTCATGGGAAGAAAGCAGCGCCGAGCGCGTCAAGGCCTGGCACGGTCAGCAGATGGTCAAATCGATGAATAACGACTACATCAACCCGACCAACGATTGGCTACCCGCATATCGTCAGGGCCCCCTGGGCGACCCTCAAAAGGTCAACTGCGCCACCTGCCATCAGGGCGCCTACCAACCCTTACTCGGCGCGAACATGCTGGCGGACTACCCCAATCTGGGTTCTCTGGCGCCAGCATCAAGTGACCCTATTGAGGAAGCGGTAGAGGCCATGGAAGAAATGGTCGAAGAAGCGGTTGAAGCGATGGAGAGCGCTGGCCTTGAGCAGGACGATCCCACCATCGGGGAGGCGCACTGAAGTACTTAACGGGGCGGCACATTGCGTCGCCTCACCCCACCAAGTGTAAGGGTGGGACAGTTCTTGAACTGATCAACTTGGTCAGCTCAGGAAGGATGAATACGACACTCGCGAGTGAAGTTTTAATCCAAAAGGCGTCGCCTGAAAGCACCTCGGTGCTATCAGGCGGCAAATGTAAAAAACAAACGTACATGGGAGGTATTTACCATGAGTAGTTTGTCTGAAAGCGAAGCCAAGGAATTCCACTCAGCATATGTGACTGGACTCCTTGCCTACGTGGGCATCGCGATCGTTGCGCATTACTTGCTCTACGTTTGGAAGCCCTGGTTCTGAGAGCCAGCGGTTACTAGTAACTCAGTAACGGAGACAATTTATGCACAGATTCTGGATGTTATTTGATCCACGCCAAGTCCTGACGGGTCTGACAGTGGCACTGTTTACACTGGCACTGACTATCCATTTTATTCTGTTGAGTACCGACAGATATAACTGGTTAGGTGATCCCAACGGCGGCGGCCTTGCCGTCAGCTCACAGCAAGAGGCTATGCCTCCTGCTAGGAGCTAACACGTACAGCAGGCCCCTCCTGGGGGCCTGAAAACTTACGACCCGTGGTGAGGCCTTCTGGCCAAACCGGTGGAGTCAGAAGTGGAAAAGTCTGCGATCACCCTGCCCCCAGAGCTGTCGATCGCCACGAAGACTGAGCTACTTTTCTGGCTATGCTTTCCAAACGGAAGCGGGTCATTTTATTTTTTGGGGATTAATCTATGGAACCCGCGCAAACACAAGATGCCACGGTCTCCTTCGATGATGAAGCATTGATCATTGTCGACTCGCAGGACCGTATCTTGGGTCATGGTAACAAAGCCAAATTACATGAAGGTGCCGGCACCCTGCATCGGGCGTTCTCGATATTTCTCTTCAACGATCAGGGCGAGGTGCTGCTGCAACAACGCAGTCATCAGAAGCGCCTGTGGCCCCTGTTTTGGTCCAACACCTGCTGTAGTCACCCGCGACAAGGTGAATCCTATGGCGTCGCTACACGGCGGAGACTGAATGAAGAACTAGGCATGACGAGTGACCTAATCTTCACCCACCGATTTCGCTATCAGGCTCAATTTGACGAGTGGGGCGCAGAACACGAGTTGTGCTCTGTCTACGTCGGCAAAGCCCACGGCGATCCCGCCGTCAATCCCCGAGAAATTGCCGACTGGCAGTGGGTAACACCTCACGCGCTCGATGCATGGATTGAGAAAACGCCAGAAACCCTGACGCCATGGCTTAAAATGGAGTGGCAGGCACTAAGATCGGGAGACCATCACTCTGCGCTAACGCAACTCGGACTAGCCGGTTTATTAACTTGAGCGCCGCGCCCGTCTGGTAGCGCGATTCAAGTACTCAAAGCGTCCTGAAGATCGGCGATGAGTCTGCCCACATATGGGGCAGTGCCGACCGACCCATCTCCGTCAACCGATAGTCAGTCTGCTCTTTAATAACAAATCCCTGATCAACCAAGGGCAATAACCACTCGGCCTCCTGAGCGGAACTCAGTGCAGCAGAATACAGACTCTGCCGGCAAATCAAGCCCCGCAGGACCTTGCGCCGCAATATCTCACTCTCATCCGAGACGACCGCTGAATGGGCCGACAACAAACCCGCGTCGATCAGGGTATGCCAGCTCGCCAGGTTGGCTTCATTTTGATAGATCAAACCGGGTAACTCGCTCAACGCACCGAGGCCCACGCCCAACACCGACAAGGATTGCTCGGGAACGTAACCCAGCACGTTAAGGCCCAGTGATCCCGTTCGCTGGGCAACCGATAGTTCTTGCTCCGGTTTGGCGAACACATTGAGTCCAACCCACTCATAGCCTGCGTCGTCGAACCCCATTTGCACATGATTGAACATGGCCAACCGATCTGCCAATGAGGGCAGGTGCTGCGCCTCTACTGCGATTTGATGCGGAAAAACAGACTCTCTCCGATGAAACGGCAGACACACCAGCCAATCGGGAGACAGGGAGACCATCGCTGCCACACTCTGCTCACAGGATTCCGCCGTTTGACCGGGCAGACCAATCAGATAATCCATCCCCAACGACTCAAAATTTACGCCGTGAGCGATAGAAATCACATCCTCTAACAGCTCCAGTGAATGAATACGGCCGATTTCCTGCTGTACCTTGGCATCGACATCGCGCACTTCCAGTTTGAGTTGTCCCACGCCCAGGCCCTTCAGAAAATTGAGCTGCGCACGAGAGGTACGTCGCGGATTCAGTTCCATCGATATCCGCGTGGCGTCAGTAATCGAAAAGTGGCGATGGATATGAGAAAACACAGTTGCCAGCGCAAGCTCCGACAAATGGTTGGGAGAACCACCACCAAAATGCACTCGCGCCAGCCCACGCTGCCCATCGACAGCTTCGGCAATGAGCATCAATTCTTTTTCGAGATGGGAGATGTATCGATCTATTTCCTCGTCCCGATGCGCCACCACTGCAACACGATCACAGCTGAGACAACGAGAAGGACAAAAAGGAAGATGAACATTCAGTGCCAGCTCGGCGTCTTTGTCGGCCCTGAGCTGCGTAAAAAACGATTGTATTAGGTCCGCGCTGACGCGAACCGCTTGATCACCCAGTGAAGCTGTTTCGGACGACCTGACCAGCGATTTCGCTACTAGCGAGGACGACCATGCCCCCGTCGTTGAATTCATTACTGCCCCCAAATGCCATGCTGTCTGGTTTCTACCAAATGGCGACACCGAACACCGCTAACGGTAGCGTCTAAGGAAGCTCCAGCCAGTCTGTTATTTTCAGACCGCTTGACCGTCACAGTATGACCATCCCAGCGCGCCGTCAAGGAAAACATAGACAACGGCTGGACACCGCCATCAGGACGACTTACGCAGATTCACCTCCGCCCATCGCCACAATGCGGTTTCCCCCATCGGCATCATCAAAAAAACGTGCTCCAGCACGGCCAACCCCGCCAGCCATGCGATAAGGAACAACGATAGTGCCGCCGCCGGATCCGTGGCTAACTGGCCCATAAAAAACAGCAAATAAGTGCAACTTGCAGCTAAAATCGTTGAAAATACAGTGAACCAACTATTCTTACCCGCCTTCAGATAGGTGGTGATATAGCGCATGTTGTCGGGCAACCACTGGCTATTAAAATGCTTTACCCCCAAAAAGAGGTTGAGTTTGGTGCTCCAGCGCATGAGCCACAATACCGCCAACGTGTTTTGAATTGTTGGATTGGGCAGACCGGCTCCCAGCACACAAACCAGACCCACCACCCCCACCACCATTAATTCGTGATAAATGGTGGTGCCCAGCGCGCGGGTGAACCGCTCTGAAAAGCCCATGGCGAGGAACGCGGGTCGCTTGACGGGGCCGGTGATATAGCCCATCAAATAACTGAGCTCCAGCCACGCCCAAATTAGCAGCGCCATGGCGAACCCGGTGACAGTTGCCAGTGGCGTGGCGGCGGCTGCATTCGCCTCTACGCCCAACAGAGCAAGCAGTGTCAAAACGCTGGATAAACTGAAAATCATCTGCCGAGACGCCGGTGGCTGATGCACGCTCATCAGAGCCAACCCTGTCATCAGCCACCACAGGAGCACGGACACGACCAGCGCCAGCCAGATCAATTGCTTGTCCCCGGGTCTGAAAATGCGATCCCGTTTAGATGATGCGCCTGATCGAGTAACTCGGCGAAGGCACGACGGTTGTCAATACCAAAAGCCTCGAGCGCCATCCAGTAGCCGGTCTCCGGGTCGGAGATTACCAGGCTGCCGTTGTCGAGCAGCGCGAGATGAAAGGCTCCTCCGGGCTCTAGATCCCTCACTCGACGCTCCCTGACGAGACTCCGTAGAATCCCGCGTAAGAAACTAGCCTCCCCCGAGTTATAGCGAGCCAATTCACTGCCCGTTGTCGCGTGCAACACCACGATCTGACCCTCGGGTCCGTCGACAAAGCGAAGATCGGTTGAACTGACCGAAGCAGCAGACTGGGGTGACGGCGGCGTGTAAGCAACGTCGTCCCGGGCTACCCCCCACATCCACAATAACACCATAGCCACCACCACCCAGACCATTGGGTGCCTGAGTGGTGAAGTGGCGTTTGTCTGCCCCCCGGTCATATCAGCATTACCCCGCTGGCAGGGGTTCCCGGGCGCCGAGCGTTGGTGCTTGCCGGCCGAATGTCTCACAGACAGGGTAATGCTCCCGCGCCACCGCAGCGAAAGCCCGCGCCGCCCGCTGCGGATCCTCCAGACCTCTCAGCAAAGGCTTTACCGGTCGCGCGTACCAAGGAGAGACATTAGGCCACAGCAATACCCAATAGAGGCGACGATCCTCGGATGCGGTCAGCAGTATGTCGCCGGTGCCGTCTCGATGCACGCGCATATCGGCTGCTGTGATCTGTTCGATCGGTACGTTGACCATCATGGGCAACGCAACGCCCGATCGGATCACCAAACGCTCACTGGTTAGCGTATACAGCACGGAACGCGCATAGGATCGGGACAGCCACCAGAGCAGCAGGAGCACGATCCCGGCCAACCCAGACTGCCATGCCAGCGTACCCATGACTTGAGCGGCCACCACTCCCTCCATAAGACGGTAGATGGTATGCCCTGCGATCAGCAAGCCAAAATAGAGCGCGAGCTGCGGTACATAAAACACGCGCTTGGCCATGGCAGCCACATGAGGCCGGCCCTGCCAAACAATCGTCTCACCCTCAGGCAAGTGTCCGGGCAAGCCCTCTACCGGCTCGCTTTCATACTCGGTCATACCCATATCATTGGTTCCGATCTTGAGGGCAGGGCGTAAAGATGGCCACCACCATAAAAGGCCGTAATACGATCCTCTTCCTGAAGGGTTACCTGATCCGGATTAGACAATCCGGGGACCTGGGCAAATTGATCTGAACGAATCGACTGCACATTGATCGATCCATCCGCAGCCACGTTGGCCAACGTCATGGGCAACAAAATGCGTCTACCCCCGGCATCAAGTTCGGCGTACCGGAAATGCGGCTCCGCACGATCGACCCAGAGATCAACCACAGTTGCTGCCTGCTGCCCGTCACAACCGTAGACGGCTTTACCCCTGGGGTCGGGATCACCGCTGTTTACGCCGTGATCGGTATCAACCCGCAGTGGCACAATGCGAGGGCGTCCGTCTACTGTCAGATCGGGTCTATCAGGCCGAGTTGCCCAGGCCGCCGCGCCCACACCGTCAACCATTGGATCGCCATTGGGGTGCATGGGCGCGCCGCTGGCATTGTATATCGGCGTGGCATTCACCTCATATTGCGCAGGCTCAGGTCCGGGTTTGACCCGCTCACCCTGTCCGTGCGCAAGACGATACGTTTTGGGTTTGGGCATTCCACCCATACCATGACGTAGATCTCCAGAAGACATTTGCAAAGGCCACCCCTCTCGCTTGCCCTCACGATGGAGGTATAGCACCAAGCCAAAGAAGAAAAGCCAAAACACATAAAGCGCAAGTTGCGCGACATCCATGTATTCAGTAATTGCACCAGTACCCATAATAGAGTCCTCCCAATGTGGTGATTAACTCGGAAAATCCGCTAACTCGAGACGTTTGCCATCGCCGCTCGTCTCACCGGGCCGCCTGACCAGCCGCCCCAGCGCTGCGAGCGCTATGAACAACAGCGCTATCTCGATGTGATAAACCGCTCCATAACCTGAAGCGGGCGTTTGTAATGCGACACCCAAAAGCCCCGCATCAGCCCAACTCGCGACCAGATCACGAATTGCGCCCCCAGAAAACATCGCCACCCCTGCAGCGGCGGCCTGCACGGCGCCCCATGCGCCCAACGTCAGCCCGGCCATTCTCGCGCCACCGAATACCATCGCGGCGGTGAGCATGCCCACAGCAAACAAACCGTTACCCAACCCGATCAATAGCGCACCGAGCTGAAACAAAACAGGCGCCTGAAGTGGCGCCGAGAAAATGACCGCTGCAAACGCAGCAATGCCAATCAGAATCCCTGCAGCAGCTGTCCTGATCGGATCAGCGTCTTTACCGAGTCTGCGAGCGCTCAGTAACAATGCCAAGACCATCCCCCCCGCAAACAGCGCCGTAAGGAGGGTGGTACCCGCTACCGAAAGTCCTAGCACCTCGGCACCGTAGGGTTCGAGCAAGATGTCCTGCATAGTGAATCCCATGGTGCCGAGACCCAGCGCCCACAGCAGCCTCCGCGCCAACGGTAAGGTGATGAAGTCCTGCCAAGCGTTACCAAAGCTCGGGCGAGCGAGACTGTGATCCGTGAGATCAGGACGTCTCACTTCCTGCTTGAGCATTGCCGCTACGTTGAACACCAGCGTCACGACCGCGGCACTCTGAATCACCTGAATCAAGCGTACGTAGCCAAAGTCGGCGAGCAGCGCGGCGAAGATCAGTGCGCTGCCGATCATTCCGATCAGCAACATGAAGTAAAGTAACGCCACGACGCGCGAACGCGTCTGTTCCGTGGCAAGGTCTGTCGCCAAAGCGAGTCCAGCTGTCTGGGCAACGTGCATACCGAGTCCAGTAAGTAAGAAAGCGCCCATCGCCGCCACAGGACCAAGTAAAGCGGGACCAGAATGCGGTTCGGTCATCAGAATCAAGGCAAAGGGCATAAAAGCCAGGCCACCGAACTGCATCATGGTGCCCGACCAGAGGTAGGGAATACGACGCCATCCGAGAAATGATCGATGGTGATCCGATCGGTATCCGATCAGGGCGCGCGCGGGCGCCAGCAGCAGCGGGATAGCAAGCATCAGCGACACCCAGGACGCGGCCTGACCCAGCTCAACCACCATCACCCGATTCAGCGTCCCCGTCAGTAGCACAATAGCCATGCCGGTAGACAACTGGAACAGAGACAGCCGCAGCAGTCGACCGAGGGACAGATCCGCGGACGCAGCGTCGGCAAAGGGCAGCCAGCGTTGGCTGAGTCCGCCAAGGCGAGGCTTCGACAGGCCGGCCAGTCGCATCATCGGCGCGTCAGCTCCATCGCATGTGACTTAT
The DNA here is from genome assembly GCA_002377985.1 of Halieaceae bacterium UBA3479. Lineage (GTDB taxonomy): Bacteria > Pseudomonadota > Gammaproteobacteria > Pseudomonadales > Halieaceae > Luminiphilus. The sequence goes on from DFQW01000027.1 coordinate 16,871, forward strand.
AAAAGCCAACGTCGACACGGTGAGAACGCCCCTTGTCCCAGTCTTGCATCAACCCCATTTCGGCCAGGTGATCTTCAAGGCGACGGGGCGACACCGGCTCTATTGACGGCGCTCGATCGGCCTTGGGAAACCACCGCCCCGTCGCATGCATAATGGCCAGCAACGGCGTTTTCGGCGCAAAGGTAAAGACCATCTTGCAGTTGATCTGCTCTGCAATGGCATTGAGCGTTTGCACGCCATCCGACACGTCGTAGTGAATAATCGAATCCATCGCGACGGCGTAGTCGAATCGACCGAGACCCAGATCGCGCATGTCTCCCACGAGAAAGGTCACATCGAGATCTTCCTGCAGGTCGCGCAACCGCTCCCGCGCCAGATTCACCAGCGTCGGCGACAGGTCAACCGCGACCACCTCGGCGCCGCGACGCGCCGCCTCGATGGCAAGGGTGCCAGTACCACAGCCGGCATCGATCAAGGTACTGCCTGACAGGTCCCGGGGTAACCAGCCAAGCAACGTCTCTCGCATGGCATCCCTGCCACGCCGCACCGTGCGCCGAATGCGGCTCACCGGCGCATCTGACGTCAGCGCCGCCCAGGCATCAGCCGCCGTCCGATCAAAGTACGTCTCGATCTCGTCGCGCCGCGTCTGGTAGCTCACTGCTGACATCAATCGAACCCCAGAAAATCAAACAGGTCGCGATCCTTCATTGGCTCGCAAGGCAGTGGCTCGGTGCCGGCCCATAATTGCTCGGCCAGCGAGAGGTACTCATCGCAGACCGCTGCTAATCCGGGTGCGTCGGGTAGTTCAAATAGCGTCGACTTTTTAAGTCGGCTCTTTCTGATCACGTCCAAATCGGGAAAATGGGCGAGGCGTTTCAGACCTACTGCTTCGTTGAATCGATCAATCTCATCTGTCGCGGCGCTGCGATTGGCAATCACTCCGCCGAGCCGCACAGCGTAATTTTTCGACTTGGCTTTGATCGCTGCCGCTATGCGGTTCATCGCGAAAATAGAATCAAAGTCGTTGGCGGTGACAACCAGCGCCCGCTCGGCGTGCTGTAGCGGCGAGGCGAACCCCCCGCACACCACGTCGCCCAACACATCAAAAATCACCACGTCCGAGTCATCGAGCAAATGATGCTGTTTCAGGAGCTTCACAGTCTGCCCCACCACATAGCCACCGCAGCCGGTACCGGCTGGCGGACCCCCTGCTTCAACGCACATCACCCCGTTATAACCCTCGTGAACATAGTCCTCAGGGCGTAATTCCTCCGCGTGAAATTCGACCGACTCGAGGACATCAATCACCGTGGGCATCAATGCCTTGGTCAGGGTAAAGGTCGAATCGTGCTTGGGATCGCAGCCAATTTGTATGACCCGCTTACCCAGCTTTGAGAAGGCCACAGACAAATTCGACGAGGTGGTGCTCTTGCCGATACCGCCCTTGCCGTAGATAGCAAAGACCTTGGCATTGACCTGCATCAGATCCTCTTCGAGATGGACCTGAACGCTACCCTCTCCATCGCCGACATTTTTACCCGGTTCGATCTGGCTAACCGGAATATGTTGATTGGGTGAATTCATGCTGCCACCTCCCCCGTGACGCCCTCGAGGAAATCCTCGAGATCTTCTCCTGCCCGTTTCAGGGCATCGATGCTGTCGTCATCGGCCCCCCAGTATTGTCTTTCCTGCGCCTCGATGAGCCGGTTGGCCAGACGCGCCGCCGACACCGGATTCAGTTTGGCAAGCCGTCGCCGCATATCGTCATCAAGTACAAATGTCTCGGAAAGCTTTTGATAAACCCAAGGGGAAACATCCCCGGTAGTGGCGGACCAACCCATGGTATTGGTGATGTGCGCCTCGATTTGTCTCACCCCTTCATAACCGTGGTCGAGCATCGACTCATACCACTTGGGGTTCAGTAACCGGGTGCGTGTCTCCAGCGCCACCTGCTCATTGAGCGTGCGAACCCGGCCGGCGCCGCCCGCGGTGTGGTCAGCGATGTAAACGGGCACTCGCTCACCGCGAGCCCGTTGTACCGCACGACTGATGCCACCGAGGGTGCCGAAATAGTGATCGACCGTGGTCACACCCAGCTCAACGGAATCAAGATTCTGATAGGCCAGGTCAACGTCAACCAGTACACGATTGAGCAGATCCGACTGCTGACTGACGCGTCCGTGTCGGTCATAGGCAAATCCCTTACGCTGGGTGTAGCAATCCGCCAACTCCTCCTCGTCTTCCCAGCGACCACTGTCCAGCATCAAGTTGACGTTTGAGCCATAAGCACCCTCTGCATTACTGAATACGCGAAGCGCGGCGCTCTCGATATCGCCGCCGTGCTCTGCCTGATAGGCCAACACATGTTTGCGCACAAAATTCAGATCCGGGTTCTCATCGGCTGTCGCCGCCAACCAGGTCGCTTCGGCAAGCAACTGAGTCTGCGTGGGCAACAAATCGCGGAAGATACCCGATAGCGTCACCAGCACATCGATGCGCGGTCGACCCAAGTCTTCCAGCGGCAGGAGTCGTGCCCCCACCACGCGACCATAGCTATCGTGTCGCGGTTCGGCACCGAGCAGTGCCAGGGCCTGCGCAATACTGACGCCTTCGGTTTTGAGGTTATCGGTACCCCAGAGGACCAGGGCAACTGATTCGGGTAATACATTCGTCTCTGCCTGATGCCGCGCCAGCAACTGCTCCGCCTGACGCCGACCCTCCGCCTGGGCAAAGCTGGCGGGCAATCGAAACGGGTCGAATCCATGCAGATTGCGACCGGTCGGCAGTATCTCGGGTGCGCGGAGCACATCACCGCCCTTCACAGGGGGAATAAATCTGCCGGCCAGGGCACGGAGAATCGCTTTGAGTTCATGATCCTCGCCGAGCGTGACGCTGGCCCTCAGGAGCGTTGTTGCCAAGTCATGAGCCGCGTCGTCATCGCCAGTCATATGATCTGCCAACCACGCCGCAAACGGGTCACTGTCTCCCGCCGCCAGATGGTGCCTAAATTGATCAGGATCGAGCTGACGGGCACCCCCCGACTCGGCCATTGCCAGGAGCAATTCGTGGCGATCGACTTCACCCATGGGCTTACCCACAACATGTAGCCCGTAGGGAATCAATGACTGCTCGATTTCATCCAGTTGCTCGCGCAGCCGATTCATTTGCTCGGTCCACTGTTCAGCCGGCCACCGGGTATCGGCCTCACACAGCTCACAGCGCGCCGCGAGGGATATCGCCGCGTCCACCATAGCGCCTTCGGCCGCTGACTCAAGGTCCGCTGGCCGCTGTCGCCAGTGATCGAGCGCACTGCGGAGATCGAGCAGATGGCGATACAAATCTGAATGGGTGACGGGTGGCGTGAGATAACTGACCAGTGTCGAGGCGGCGCGGCGCTTGGCAATCAGTCCCTCGGAAGGGTTATTGGCAGCGTAGAGATAGACGTTGGGCAGGTCAGCGATCAAACGATCCGGCCAACAGCGGCCTGACAGACCCACCTGTTTTCCGGGCATGAATTCCAGAGAGCCGTGGGTGCCGAAATGGAGCACCGCGTCTGCCGAAAACTCCTCACGTATCCAGCGATAGAAGGCGGCAAATGCGTGGGTGGGGGCCAGCCCTCCCTCGAACAGCATCCGCATCGGGTCACCCTCGTAACCCATAGGCGGTTGCACACCTACCATCACGTTGCCGAACTGCTGGCCCAGAACGAACAGGCTTTGCCCGTCGCTCCACTCTTTACCCGGAGCCGGACCCCATTGCGCCTCTATCTCCTCCAGCCAGGTCTCGGTACGCACGTGATGGTCTACCGGAATCCTGGTAAGAACATTGGCCTCAGCGCCGTACTGTTTCGCGTTACCCTGCAATAACGCATCTCGCAATGCCTCATGATTCTCGGGTAATTCGACGTGATACCCCTCGTCGCGCATTGCCACCAGCGTATTAAAGAGCGACTCAAACACGCTGAGGTGTGCGGCAGTACCCGTGGCCCCGCTGTTAGGTGGAAAATTGAACAACACGATGGCCACTTTGCGCGCCTCAACTGGCGCATGCCGCAACGCCACCAACCGTGCGACCCGATCAGCCAAACGATCAATGCGCTCGGGTGCCGGCTGCATATCGAACTGGTCGCCTGCCGCAATCTCGGACCGCCCGCCAAACACCATCGAGCCAGTCGCACCATCGAGCTCGGGAATGGCCACCATCATGGTCGCCTCGACCGGCATCAGTCCGATAGATGAAGCCTCCCAGTCCTGAAGACTTTGAAACTCGAGTCCCTGGACTGACAGATAAGGGACATCCAGTTTCTCGAGCAGCGCCTGGGCGGCGTCGGTGTCGTTATATGCCGGCCCACCAACCAGCGAAAACCCGGTGAGTGAGATAACCGCGTCAACGATGGGCGCGCCGCGCTCCATGAAAAAGGCGTTTACCGCAGGACGGGCATCAAGCCCCGAGGCAAAGGCCGGAATCACACGGAGTCCACGCGACTCCAGCGCGGCTATCACTGCATCATAATGCGCGCTGTTACCGGACAGCGCGTAAGAACGCATCAGCAACAGACCTACAGTGCCCTTCGTACCGCGGGCGCGCTGCTTCAGCACTTTGGTGTCAGCGGTGATTCGGTCGGGAATATCCCGGTGATAGAGGCCTGTGTCCGGGTACTCGACAGGTGGCTCGTAAGGCAACGCATTGCGGTGGGTTTCGCTGATATTAGTGGCGTAGCGCTGGATAAGAAAAGCCATCAGGCGCGAAAGGTTGGTCTCTGATCCGGCCAACCAGTACTGCAACGTCAGAAAATAAGCACGCACGTCCTGCGCGGTGCCGGGAATAAATCGCAACAAACGAGGGAGCCGTCTGAGCATACTCATTTGCTGCGCGCCGGCGGATCGACCTGTTTTGTCGCCACCCCCACGGAGTCGTTTCAACAATGCCAGCGCACCCGTTGCCTCACCGTCCATCTTAAAGCGACCCATCCGGGTGAGGCGCATGATCTCCGGGGCAGACATACAACAAATCAGCGCGTCGCAGGACTCACGGCGTGCCGTCAGGGCGCTGCGGACCGCTTCGATATGAGGCTCCAGAAACAACATGGTGACAATAATGATGTCGCCCTCGGCGATGGCCGCCACCGCTCTTTCCAACGCAGCAGGATCACGATCCCAATCGGTCGCTGCGTGGGAGGAGACCTGCAGGCCCGCAACACGGCGTGACACACTGGAAGCGGCGCGCGACCAGGCACCACTCACGTGATTATCAAGGGTGATCAACACCACCCTTGGCGCGAGGCTCGCGTCAGCGGCTGAAGTGCGCTTTCGCTTCATAGAGCGTCTCGACTTCGATCACCGTTAACCCCTGCTCCAGGGCAAAGTGCTCGGTGTTACGGCGGGCTTTACCGCGCACAAAGAAGGGTATTTTGCGCAGCTCTTTCTCGGCGGATACCGCCCAGGCGACAGCGCCTGAACCCGCCGGCGTGATCGATGCCACATTATTAATCTCAGGCTGCTGCGCTCCGGCACCCTCGCCGCCCAGATGAGATGGCACCGCAGCATCATTGAATTCAAAATCATCCCGAAACATCGTGAGCAGGTGCTCCTCAAGCCCCATGATGAGAGGATGCACCCAGGTGTCGAAAATCACATTGCAACCTTCGAACCCCATTTGCGGGGAATATCGGGCAGGATAATCCTGCACGTGAGCCGGCGTCGAAATAACGGCACAGGGGATACCGAGGCGCTTGGCGATATGACGCTCCATCTGTGTACCCAGCACCAGCTCGGGCTGCAGCTCGGCAACAGCGCGCTCGACGGCAAGATAGTCATCCGTGATCAGGGCCTCTAGACCATACTCGGCAGCCAACGCGCGAACATCGCGGGCGCGCTCCCGGCTATAGGTGCCCAACCCGACCACTTCGAACCCCATTTCGTCCCGCGCCATACGCGCCGCGGCAAGGGCATGTGTGCCATCCGCGAAAACAAATACCCGCTTGCCGGTAAGGTAGGTGGAATCCACCGAGCGGCTATACCAGGGCAACCGACTTTCCCCGACTGCGTCGGGGTCTATGTCCAGGTTGAGTACGCTTGCTACCTCGGTGATAAAGTCCCGGGTGGCGCCCCATCCCAGCGGCACGGTCTTGATAGTGGGCTGTTTGAATTGACGCCTTAACCAGTCACAGGTCAGATCGGCCACCTCGGGCGCCAAATTGATGTTGGCGTCTGCCTCGGGAATGCGTAACAGGTCATGCGGAGATGCACCCAGCGGGGCAACGACATTCACCGCTACCCCCATCCGCTCCAGCAGGCGACACACTTCGGTCACGTCATCGCGGCAGCGAAATCCCAGTTTGGTTGGGCCGATCAAATTAACAGACGGTCTGCGCCCGGCAGGCGCCCCCTCGCCCTCTGCTCCTGAATCGCGCGCCTTTCCACCGAGGAGGCCTCTCACCAATTGGTAGAGCGTCTCGCTGGCACCCCAATTTTCCTTGCGCGTGTAGGCGGCCATCTCAATAGGAATTACCGGTGCCGATAAACCCGCACCGCGCGCCAATGCGCCGGGTTGATCCTGGAGCAGTTCGCCAGTGCAGGACTCTGCCACTAGCAATACTTTGGGCTGGTAGCGTTCGCACACCCCCTGGAGGGTCTCGATGACCATCTCGGCGGTAGAACTGCCAAGATCGCGAGCCTGAAAAGTCGTCCAGGTGACCGGCGGACGGCGGCCCTCTCTTTCGATCATCGTGAATAGCAGATCTGCGTAGGTATCACCCTGAGGCGCATGCAGTACCAGATGCACATCGCGCATGGAGGCGGCAATACGAATCGCACCCACATGGGGTGGTCCTTCATAGGTCCATAGCGTCAGCTCCACGAACCCACCTCCAGTTGCCGCTCCCGGGCAAGCGGCCGGGCAAACAGTCCCGCCAGATCAGCTACCTGATCAAACCCCTGCACAGGCGTAAAGATCAGCTCAATCGACCATTTGGTTCTGAGGCCTTCTGCCTCAAGCGGATTGGCGATGCCCATGCCACAGACCGTCAGGTCCGGACGGCTGGCCCTGACCCGCGCCAGCGCGGAGTCAAGGTCGGACCCCTCAACCAACCGCACGTCCGCACCCAACTGCAGTAATTCGGGGGTCATCAAGGCCTGATCGAGATAGGGCGTGGCGACTTCCGTCAAAGACATGCCGCACTCGTCGCGCAAAAATCGCGCGAGAGGAATTTCGAGCTGAGAGTCCGGAAGAAAGTGTATGGTTTTATCCTTGAGATTCTCGCGAACTCGAGCCACCGCTTTTTGCGCACGAGCGACGGGTATCGCCAGCGCCGCGCTGACAGACTCAGCATCCATGCCCCATTCGGCGGCGGCTGCCTGAAACCATGCGAGCGTACCCTGAACGCCCAGGGGATAGAGCGAGGGAATGACCTTGGCACCTCGTTTGCACAAGGCCTGAACGGTATCGCTGACAAACGGCTGAGCCAGCAATAATCGCGTGCCGGGGCCCACGGGGGGTAAATCATCGGCTCGGGCCGCGGGGAAAAAATCTACGTGATCAATGCCCAACTGTGCGAAATGTCGCCGGAACTGCTCTTCGACAATATCAGCCAGCGTGCCCACGACCATGAGTCGCTGGTTACCCGCCTCGAGCTCGGGCAAATCGGGCACCATGCTGGCAAGGCACTGATCCTCACCCTGAGTGAAGGTCGTCTCGATACCCGAGCCACTGAACGCCGAAATACGCAATCGATTATCGTGTACCCCCTGCAGGCGCGCTGCCGCATTGGCGAGATCCAGCTTGATAACCTCGGACGGACAGGAACCCACCAGAAACAGGCGGCGGATGTCGGGACGACGCGCCAAGAGCTCCGCCACGACGCGATCCAGTTCCTCATGACAATCTGCCATACCGGCAAGGTCGCGCTCACCGAGAATGGCGGTTGCAAAGCGGGGCTCGGCAAAAATCATCACTCCCGCGGCAGACTGGAGCAGATGGGCACAAGTGCGCGAACCCACCACCAGAAAAAAAGCATCCTGAATTCGGCGATGCAGCCAAATGATCGATGTCAGTCCGCAAAAGACTGCGCGCTCGCCGCGCTCTGTCCGAACCTCCGGTACATCCCCTGTCGCCGCTCGCGCAATGACCTGACTCATGAATCCAGCGCCCCTTGCACACCCAGCACCGCCGCCGCGGGCGCCGTATCAATAGAAACGGTCTGTCGAGCGGCCTGAAACTTGAGGAGAAACTGCAGTGCATTCACGACGTAGGTTGAATAGGCCGCCAGGGCAATCCACATTTGCTCGGCGGGCGTGCCCCAGCCCATAAGCCACATCACCACATAAGCGGTGTGCAGCGCCATCACCAACATACTGACCACGTCCTCCCAGAAAAACGCGGGTGCAAAGAGGTAGCGGCCAAAGACCACTTTTTCCCAGATGGCCCCTGTCACCATGATGGCGTAGAGCAACGATGTTTTGACGATCACGGATAATGTCGCCGCCTCAAATCCAACACCATTGAGCAGAAAATTGACAACCAGACACAGGCTGACAGCGAACGCCAGAAACTGCAGCGGCGCGAGAATACCCTGCACCAAAGTCCACACCGAGGCGTCGCGTCGGGCACGCTCTGCGGGGGTATATAGCGTTGACTGTGGCCGGCCCACAGCCGGCTGACTCACGCTCATACGAACCTCCAGCCACAGCAAATACTGCGACGGTTATTAACTGATCCAGATTAGGGTTACCCCGTATAACTGTCAAACCTTTTTTACATTTGTAAGATTAATATTTTTAGACACTTAGGCCGAAAAAAAGGGCGTCCAGTAGGCCTGATTTGGCGTATTTCCCAGTGGATTGGGTGTGGATGATTTCGTACAATGCGGCCGCTCGTGTCAACGTAAAGAGACACCAGTGCGGCAAAGGAGTGAGAAAAGTGTCAACTTCATTTCAAAACACGCTCTCGTCGTTGCTGGCAGGGCTCGCCGATGTGCAATTTACGCTCAATGATTCGCACCGCGTGGCCTCGATCTCCTCCGAATCGGCCCTGATGCGAGCGCTGTCCCGGGATACGCTGATTGGCCGACCTTGGTTGGAACTGGTGAGCGAAGCGGACAGAAGCCTTGCCGCAGAGAGCCTTCAATCGGCGACAGCAGAGCCCGGCACCGCTCATCACATGGATGTGCGTCTGGATATTGTCAGCAATCAGGAACCCGTACCTCTAAGCTGCTGGATCTGCCGTAACAGCGACGACAACACCCTGCATCTCGCCTGCATAGATCTTCGCAGCGAGAGCAACCTCAGGCAGCAATTGGTCAACGCGCAGCGGACTCTGGAGCAGGATTATTGGAGCAACCGGCGACTTGAGGCCCGTTATCGACGCATGCTCGAGATGGTCGCCGAAGGATTCATTGTGGTGGACGATCTTTCGGGACGCGTGTTGGAGGCCAACGGCATTGCCAACAGGTTGCTGGAGCTCGAGGAGGGAGCGCTGGTCGGTCGCATTTTCCCCGTGGGTCTGGATACAGAGGGCGGCCGAGCCCTGACTGAACTACAGCGCGAAGCCCGCAGCAATGCGGGGGTCGTGCAGGGTCAGGTGACCACGGGCAGCGGCGAGATTTTGGACGCGGGCATCACGTGTTTGCGTCAGGGCAATGAGACACGGCTCTTGCTCCGGCTTTCGGCAACCTCCGACACAACAAAAACCGAAGGCATTGGCGACGCCAGCTTTCAGTCCTCTCCCGATGGCATTCTGATAACCGACAGTGCAGGGGTAATCGTTACCGCTAACAACGCCTATTTGGAGATGTCGGGGATCCAGAACATTGAGCAGGCCATTGGGCGCCGTGCGGACCGGTGGCTGGGTCGTTCAATTGTCGACCTCGACGTGCTCATGGGAAACATTGAACCCGACCGGCCGCTTCAGTTGTTCAGCTCAGTCCTTCGCACCGAGTTGGGCACCCGAATCGACATCGAACTCTCGGCAGTGAAAATTGATCGCCAGGGACAAGCGTCGATTATCTTGTTTATCCGCGATGTGGGTCGCAGAATCGACGCCGACCACCCCGCCGAAGTGCACTTGCCCAGATCCATAGAACAAATAACCGGACGGGTGGGTCGCGTGCCACTCAAGCAACTGGTTCGTGAATCGACCGATGTCATTGAGGCACTATGTATCGAGGCGGCACTCAAGCTGACACAAGACAATCGCGCTGCCGCAGCAGAGCTACTGGGCCTCAGTCGGCAAAGCCTCTACACCAAATTACGACGCTTCGATAT
>DFQW01000027.1:27467-36502 GCA_002377985.1 Halieaceae bacterium UBA3479
GACGCGAATAGTGTAATTTGAAATTGACTTAGGGGCGTCGGGCGGCGACTATGGGTCCATGGATCAGTCTGCCCCGGTCAGCGTAGCAGTTGGCAGGGCGTCGCCGGGCGCACTGCTTGAACTCCTCAAGCCCATTACATGGTTCCCTCCCATGTGGGCGTTCCTGTGCGGCTGGATCTCAGCCGGACCGGGCTCGACCCTCAGCACTTGGTCACTCCTCGCCGGGATTGCGCTTACAGGCCCTCTGGTATGTGGTGCCAGCCAGATCGTCAACGACTGGTATGACCGGGAGGTCGATGCCCTGAATGAACCCCATCGACCGATTCCCTCGGGTCGGGTACCCGGGAAAATCGCCTTGTGGTTCGCAATGCTCTGGACGCTTATTGCTCAAAGTTGGGCAATGTCACTGGGTCCTTGGGTCAGCCTTGCCACATTTATCGGTCTGTTGCTTGCCTGGGCCTACAGCGCACCGCCGCTGCGACTTAAACTCAATGGCTGGTGGGGGAATAGCGCGGTAGCGCTGAGTTATGAGGGGCTGGCCTGGATTACCGGGGCGGCGATCGTGCTTGGTGGCGCTCTGCCCGATGGGCGCATCCTCCTGATCGCCTTTCTCTATAGCGTGGGCGCACACGGCATCATGACGCTCAATGATTTTAAGAGCGTCGAGGGTGATTTAAAAATGGGCATCCGCTCACTGCCCGTGCAATTGGGGCGTGAGCGCGCCGCGCGGGTCGCGTGTCTCTTTATGTTGCTCCCACAGCTCGTGGTGATTGGTCTGCTCGTGCAGTGGCAGCTACCGCTTTCAGCTGCCGCAGTAACCGGTGTGGTACTGGCACAAACCCTGGCCATGAAAAAACTGCTATCGGATCCCAAACTGCTGGCGCCATGGTACAACGCCACCGGCGTTTCCCTGTACGTACTGGGCATGATGGGGACCGCTATCGGTCTTGGGGGCTGGCTAGCATGACGTCGACGGAGCGACTCAGCTGGTGGCACATCGTGCGGCTCGGCCTGATTCAAACGTCTCTGGGCGGGATAGTGGTGCTGACCACATCGACGCTCAATCGCATCATGGTCGTCGAGCTCGCGTTGGCGGCAACAATACCCGGCCTCCTCGTCACCATTCACCACGTCGTGCAGCTGGCGCGACCCCGCATCGGCTACGGCTCCGACATTGGTGGTCGACGCACGCCGTGGATTATTGGTGGCATGTGCATTCTCGCACTTGGCGGTGTGCTTGCCGCGTTCGGCACCACGGTAATCCCTGAACATTATTGGACAGGCATTGCGATTTCGGCGCTCGGATTCTTCGCGATTGGCGTAGGCACGGGCGCCACTGGGACATCCCTGCTGGCGTTGCTCGCCAAGCAGGTGGCCCCGGAGCGCAAACCGGCAGCGGCGGCATTGGTATGGTTTATGATGATCATCGGCTTTGCGGTAACGGCCGGAATCGCGGGCCACTTTCTCGACCCCTACTCACCGGATCGCCTGATGCGTGTGACCGCGTCGGTCTCGGTACTTGCGATACTGATCACCCTGATCGCGATTCGCGGCGTGGAACGCGCGTCCGACACCATTCGCCAGCGTGTAGCCGAAAACGCTTCCCACGGTTCATTCGGCGCGGCGCTTCGGGAAATCTGGCGAGAACCCGAGGCAAGAATCTTCACTATTTTTGTGTTTGTATCGATGCTCGCCTACTCGGCGCAAGACCTGATTCTCGAGCCCTTCGCAGGATTGGTTTTCGACAGAACACCCGGGGAATCCACGCAGTTGGCAGGCATTCAGCACGGCGGCGTGCTCCTGGGCATGGCGGCAATGGCCATCTCTACCCTACTCTTCAAATCCCGGGGCGCGGTCTTGTTGAGGCTTTGGATTCGAGGGGGATGCCTGCTGTCCGCGATCGCTCTGTTCATGCTGTGCTGGGGCGGACTGAATCGCACTGACTGGCCACTCGAAGCCAACGTCTTTTTGCTAGGCACCGCCAATGGCGGATTCGCTGTCGCCGCGATCGGCGCCATGATGGTACTCGCCAGCAGTGGGCGGCAACAACGTGAGGGCATTCGCATGGGACTCTGGGGTGCCGCTCAAGCCATCGCCTTTGCGCTGGGCGGATTCCTCGGCACGGTGGCTGTCGATGTCACCCGATACTGGCTGAGCGAACCCGCAATTGCCTATGGCCTGGTATTTGCCTGCGAGGGCGTGCTCTTTGTTGTGGCGGCCTCTCTGGCGCGTCATATCCACATCGCCAACTGGGGGTCAGAACGCGCTGCACCGCTACCCTCCTTCGGCGAAATTGCACTGGCGGAGACAGGTGTCTGCGCCAGAGATGGGAGTTGAATATGATCCGGAACAGTGCTGACTATGACACCGTCGTAGTAGGCGGAGGTCCCTCAGGTGCCACGGCCGCCAACGACCTGGCGCAGCGAGGACATCGCGTATTGCTCCTTGAGCGTGGCTTTCGTATCAAACCCTGTGGCGGCGCAATCCCGCCGTGCCTGATCGAAGAATTCGACATTCCCGAGCACCTGTTGGTTGCCCGCATCCGCTCAGCGCGCATGGTCTCGCCCCGCGGGGAAGCCGTTGACATGCCGATCGATGGTACCTATGTGGGCATGGTAGACCGCGACGAATTCGATCCCTGGTTACGAGAGCGCGCCCGACGTTCTGGTGCCGACGTCGTTGCTGGCGTCTTCAAATCGCTTCGTTATGACGGCGAACTGGTTGCCTTGACCTATCAGACCAAAGACGACAACCCTCGTGTTGTCACCGTCACTGCACGCGCTGTCCTCGGCGCGGACGGTGCGCGATCCGCCGTCGCGCGAGCCACGATTCCCGATGCCGAGAAAACACCTTGGGTACTGGCCTATCACGAAATTATCGAGGTGCCGGAAGATCAAAACTGGGCGGCCTACGATCCCGATCGATGCGATGTCTGGTACCAGGGTCGCCTGTCACCGGATTTTTACGCCTGGGTTTTTCCCCATGGTCGCAATGCCAGTATCGGGGTGGGCAGCGCACACAAAGATTTTTCCGCCAAAGCATCGGTAGCCGCACTCCGGGAAGACGTCGGCCTGACCGACGCCGTCACCAAGCGCAAAGAGGGGGCTCCAATCCCCATGAAGCCCATGAAACGGTGGGACGATGGTCGCGCGGTACTGGTGTCGGGCGATGCAGCCGGGGTCGTCGCGCCCGCATCCGGTGAGGGAATTTACTACGCCATGCTGTGCGGCAGACTGGCCGCACATGCGATCGACGCGTTTCTCGCAACGGGTGATGCGCGAGCACTGGCACAGGCGCGCAAACGGTTTATGAAGCTCCATGGCAAGGTATTCTGGGTGCTTGGACTGCTACAACGCTTTTGGTACGGCACGGACAAGCGGAGAGAAAAGTTTGTCGCCATGTGCCGTGACCCCGACGTACAAACCCTGACCTGGCAGGCCTATACGACTAAAAAACTGGTGCGCCGACGTCCGATGGCGCATATCAGGGTCTTCTTCAAAGACGTGGCGCAGTTACTCGGGTTAGCGCGGGCATAAACCCATGCCGGCGTGGCTCAGTCTGCCTCTGCTGGTTGATCTTATTCTGCTCGGCATGGTGTGCGAAGCAGCATGGCTGATCTGGCGTGCAAGACCAGTGGCTTTAACAGCGCCTCCACCTCTACTTCTACACGTAGTCTCTGGTGCTCTGCTACTCGTCGCGATGAAATTCGCGATTGGTGGCGCGTCAACCGGTGTGGTTGGATTGGTACTGGGGCTCGCCGGAGCGACCCACATTGTCGACCTTCGCCTCAGTCTGAAAGACTGACGCCCACAGCCCACCGCCATCCCAGCCTCATCATCCCCGCCGGGCGAGTGGATGCTCGCCGCTCCAGATTCAGAATCCAGCGCCAGAATATTGACTCGAACAGCGCAAAACCAGGGTTCATCTGATACATTTTTCGCTCTCTAATTCGAGTTAGTAAAACCATGCGATTAACTGCCCATCACCTGCACCCTGCTTTCTTGCTTCTGACCACATCACTTGCACTGGGGTCGCCTCCCATCGTCAGCCCCGGCGCTCCCGGCGAAGCGCCAAAACTTCTCACGGAGGAGGCAGCCATCGCCGTGGCGGACACGCGCTACACCGCGGACGATGTCGCATTCATGCAGAACATGATCCCCCACCATCAACAGGCGCTGGAGATGTCCTTGCTAGCGGAGAACCGCACCAACTCGCCCGATATTTTGGAGGCGGCGGGCCGGATAAAAGCGTCACAAGACGATGAAATCGCGTTTATGACCGATTGGCTGGAGAGTCGCGGCGAAACCCGATTGACCGCAGAGACGCACGCGCACGGTATGCGCGGCATGGCCACTGCAGAACAACTGGCATCACTGGCCGAATCTGACAGTACAGATTTTGATCGGCAGTTCCTGACACTCATGATCGCGCATCACGAAGGCGCGCTGGACATGGTCGAGGATCTGATGGAGCAACCGGGCGCCGCTTACGATCCCACGCTGTTTGAATTTATCAACGACCTCGAGAAAGATCAGAGCAAAGAAATTGAGCGCATGCACGAATTATTGGTAGCGCTGTCTGATGATCCTCGTGCAAATCTCTCCGGTGGCCTGCATGACGCCGAGGAAGCCATTTGGAATCTGAGAAAGGTCGCGGTGCTTACCAGACCCCCGGGATTCTTTGATCCGGAGAATCCTGCAGATCTCCCCGCAAAGCGCTTCATGGGTAGCTCAGAATCAGAAAATCGCGGGGCAATCCCGGGAGACGTCGCAGCCCACGATCACGATGGAGGACATGCATCCGCAGGCGCAAATGCGCTCCATCACGAGCACGCACAAATGGCGGCCCCGTCCGTATCCATGGCGGATACCGACAAGGCCGAAAGCGATGCTAACAAAGAAACCGGGCTATCCGAGGAAGACGATGCGGCGCAATCTGATGAAGATGCGGACGAAAAACCAGAGCCACGCGCGCCACTACTGAGCTTTTCCAACACCGATATCGCCTTCCGCGATGACATCATGGTGGCCGGTAGCTATCACGGTTTTAACATCTATCGTCTTGAGGATGATGGCGTCCCGATCTTGCTGGCATCGGTCGTCTGTCCCGGCGGGCAAGGTGACGTGTCCATCGCGGGTGATTTATTGATCATGTCGGTCGAGGAAACCCGCGGTCGCCTCGACTGCGGCTTGCAGGGCGTGCGCGATAAAATCAGTGACGAACGCTTTCGCGGGCTGCGCATTTTCGACATCAGCGACCTGTCGCGCCCGCGACAGGTCGGTGCAGTTCAAACCTGCCGCGGCTCTCATACCCACTCCGTGGTGTCAGGCCCGGGCGATGAGGGCAAATTAATCGTCTACAACTCGGGTACTTCCAGAGTCAGGGACGCGGAAGAAATGCCGGAGTGCTTTGACGAGTCTCCGGGGGACGACCGCACCGCATTGTTCCGTATCGATGTCATCGAGATCCCCATCGCCAACCCGGCGGCGGCCCGCATTATCGATAGCCCCACCGTCTTTGCTGATCCGGACACAGGCGCTCTGGCTGGCCTTTGGCGCGGCGGTGATCATGGCGATGATACTCAGGAAACCAGTCGCACTGACGAATGCCACGATATCACGGTTTTTCCGAGTCTGAGCCTTGCCGCGGGCGCCTGCTCTGGCAACGGCATCCTGTTTGATATCACCGAACCGCGATCACCCCAGCGGCTGGACGTGGCAACCGATACGGGCTTCGCTTACTGGCATTCGGCCACTTTTAATAATGACGGTAGCAAAGTGCTCTTCACCGACGAGTGGGGCGGTGGCTCGCGCCCGCGATGCAGGGCCTACGACCCGCTGAACTGGGGCGCAGACGCTATCTATGACATTGTCGACGGGAAGCTGGTTTTCAGATCGCACTATAAAATGCCAGCCCCCCAACGCGAAACCGAGAACTGCGTCGCCCACAACGGCTCCATCGTTCCTGTGCCGGGTCGAGATATATTTGTTCAGGCTTGGTACCAGGGCGGCGTGTCGGTGATCGACTTCACCGACTCCGGTAATCCCATAGAGATCGCCTATTTTGATCGCGGCCCGATCGACGAAGAGGACCTCGTCACCGGGGGCTACTGGTCAACCTACTGGTACGGGGGCCGTATTTATGGCACCGAAATTACACGAGGCATTGATGTATTTGCCCTAACGCCTAGCGAGTATTTATCGGCCAACGAAATAGCCGCCGCAGAAGTCGCGGATCAGGGCAGATTATTTAATCCACAGCAGCAGTACCCTGTGACGTGGCCTGCCGAACCCGTCGTGGCACTCGCCTTCCTCGATCAACTCATTCGCGCCAGACCGGACCTGACCGAGACCTCGGCCACTCTGTATGAGACACTGAGACTCGCAAAAGAGAAAATTGCGGTGGGCGCGTCGGATAATACCTTGGCAGACGTCCTTGAGGACTGGGCCTCAGCGGAGGCACTATCGGGCGCCACGTCTCTTCAAGACGCGCTCAGGGCGGTTGGCTCTCGACTGGCCAATACAGCCGTGCCACCACCCAGCAAGCTGGTAAGTCAGGCAATGCGTTAGGAGAATCTATGACGGATATCACCACCCCGGTCCAGACCTCGGGCTTTTACGAGGGTCAAAACCGCCGGGTAGCGATATCAGTCAAAATTATCATTGTCGCTTTGGTGCTGTGGGCCTCACTGGCTCGCGATGCAGGCGATATCTTGATGGACATTCAGTCTGTCACGATTGACTACTTTGGCGGCTGGTATACCTATGCCTCGGCCACTTTTATGATCATGAGTCTGGTGTTGGCGATACTGCCCTGGACCGCGAATATCCGTCTGGGAAGCAGCGAGAGCATCCCCGAGTTCAGTCGCTTTGCCTGGTTTTCCATGATGTTTGGTGCGGGCATAGGTGTAGGCATGCTCACCTACTCCACCGCCGAACCGCTGGCGCACTTTGCCAACAACCCCGACGTTATTTTGGGTACCACCACGGCACTCGATCACAATAATTTGATCGCCGCCTACAAATGGACGCTGCTCCACTACGGACTCACCCCGTGGGGCTGCTACGCTATCGTCGGCCTGTCGTTGGCCTATTTTGCCTACCGGCGAGATATGCCCCTCACCATACGCTCGCCCTTCACCGCGGTGCTCAAAGCTGACCTATCGCGGCAAGTGGGCGCCGTCGTTGACGCCGCTGCCATCCTCGCCACGATTATTGGCATTGGCGTTACCATTGGCTACGGCGTGAATCAGTTGGCCTTCGGCGCCTACCAAATCACCAACTGGTCGTGGCTCATTAACGACGATAAGCCCAGCCTACTTGCACTGGCTCTCGCCGTCATTTTTCTGACCATGGCGGCCATGCTGTCGGCCTTATCGGGCATTGGCCGAGGCATCCGCTGGCTGTCCAACCTGAACATGGCTTTGTCCTGGCTACTGCTTGTCATTTTTATCGTATTCGGCGCGACGGCATTTGCAGGAGAAATGTTTATCTCGGGCCTAGGTGCCTATTTGCGAGAAATCCTGCCAATGTCGCTGACAGTCTGGAGCAGTTCTGAAACCGAAACAGCGCAGGCACTCAGCGACTGGCAGTCTGCATGGTCTGTGTTTTACTGGGCCTGGTGGATTGCCTTTACGCCGTTTGTCGGTTTGTTTTTAGCCCGCGTATCGAGAGGGAGAACCATTCGTGAATATGTGGTGGGCGCGATACTGCTGCCATCACTGATGTGTTTTACCTGGTTTTGTATTGTCGGTGGCACCGCTCTCGATCTTGAACTCGGTGGCAACGCCAATGGCAGTATTCTTAATGCGGATCTTTCGGCACAGTTATTTGCCACAGTCAACGCATTGTTCTCCCCCAGCTGGATCCTGCCGGTCGCCACCCTGTGCGTCGTGCTACTGATCACTTACTTGGTCACTTCAGCTGATTCTGCGGTACTGGTCATCAATACCATCGTGTCAGGCGGTGCTCCCAACGGAGTGCGGGCGCGGCATATAGTGCTGTGGAGTCTTTTGTTGGGCACAGTGATCATCACGCTACTGTTCGCGGGAGGCATGGACGCGCTGCGCTCGGTCATGATTATTGGCGCCCTGCCTTTTTCCGCGGTCATGCTATTTATGCTGGGGGCACTGCTCTACGCCATCTGGACCGATCGTAGCGCGCCCTGAGTTTTACCCGTCTAACCCTGCCACTACCTGTAGATCCAACGGCGCGGTCCCCAGCCCGTCAGCCCGTATTGCGCATTCCTGCCGCGATACCCGCCATGGTGACCATCAGTGCCTGCTGAATAACGGGGTTACTGTCTCTGCGGACGCGCCTGAGCAGCTCGGCTTGCAACAAGTTAAGAGGCGCGGTATAGATATTTCTAAGCCCAATGGACTGCCGCGCCCAGGAATCATGCGCCAGCAATTCCGGAGCGCCAATAATTGCCAGCAGCGTATCAATATCCTTTTGCAGCTGCGCGCGCAGCCGCTCGCCAACGGGTGCTAACTCTGCGTCTACCAACAGCGCATCATAATGCGCCGAGATCGAATAATCGGACTTGGCAAATACCATCTCCAACATAGATAGCCGGGCACGAAAGAACGGCCACTGCTGCACCATTTCTTGAAGCAGCGCGCCTTTTCCCTGGTCCAGCGCAATCTGCAGTGACTCCCCCGCGCCCAACCAGGCGGGTAGCATCAAACGATTCTGCATCCACGCGAAAATCCAGGGAATCGCGCGCAAGCTCGCGATCCCGCCGCCCGTTTGTCGGCGCGCAGGACGGGACCCGAGGGGCAAGTCAGCTAACTCCTGCTCCGGAGTCGCTTGCCTGAAAAAAGCAACGAACTGTTCATCATCGCGGACCCATCGACGATAAATCTCGCATGACGTCTCGGCGACTGAATCCATCAAGGCGCGCCACTCAGCCGTCGGCGCTGGCGGGGGCATCAGGTTCGCCTGCAAAATGGCGCTCGCATATTGCCCCAGCGTATTGACGGCAAGCCCCGTCATACCCAGTTTGGTACGAATCATCTCTCCCTGTTCGGTAACCCG
>DFQW01000027.1:36857-38154 GCA_002377985.1 Halieaceae bacterium UBA3479
CCGCCGCGACCGTGAAATAGGGTCAAGTCGATATTATGGGCAGCACAGATCTGGAGCAGCGATTCCTGGGCTCGATATTGAGCCCACCCTGCCGCCAACATACCGGCATCTTTGGCGCTGTCGGAATAACCAATCATCACCATCATCTTGCCGTTGATGCGCTCCCGGTAGCGCTCATCTTCTAGCAATGCGCCAACCACCGAGGCCGCCCCCTGCAAATCGGTAAGGGTTTCGAACAATGGCACCACCGGCATCTCGAGTGAGCAGCCGGTCGACTTCAGCAAAAGCTGTACCGCCAGTACATCTGAGGCTGAAGACGCCATGGAAATAACGTAGGCACCCAGCGCAGCCCGAGGCGTTGCGGCGATGGTGTCAAAGGTGTCGAGGACCTCCTGATCATCGCTACTGAATGCACAGCCTCGGGGAATGAGCGGCCGGGGGTTGGTCAATTCGGCGCGCAACCAGGTAACCCGCTGCGCTTCGGACCACGCGTTGTAATCACCGATCCCCAGCATCTCGGTGATAGCGCTCAGCACAGACCGGTGGCGACCACTCTCCTGCCGTATATCCAGTTGAATGAGATACGGACCAAAGCAGTGCGCTCGGCGCAGGGTGTCCCACAGCGCTCCATGCGCCATCTCCAACAACCCGCTGGCCAGCAAACTGTCGAAACACGCCTGGAGCGGCGCGAGCAACGTTTCGAGCGTAAGCGGTTCTGGCACCGAACCCCCATGATTCAGCGCCTCCTCCAATGCCAGCCTCTGTTGACGCAGTGTGACCAACAGCGGCTTCAGCAACGCGCGGTAGGGCTCGTGAGCCCGCCCAGCTTTGGCGATCAGGGTCTCGGTTGCCGTGGAGGCGGATAACTCTTCATAGAGCTGTGCGATGTCAGTGCTGAATAGCTCACAGGCCTGCCATTGGGCCAGCAATAGCACTTCTTTGGTCACCAGCGCCGTTACGTTGGGATTGCCATCCCGGTCGCCCCCTATCCAACTGGACACGGCAATCGGACACCAGTCCGGTCCTCGCGGTGCCAGTGAAAACGACTCACAAAGGTGATCTACCTCCCTCAAAAACCGGGGCACGGCATCCCATAAAGAGTTTTCGATGACCGCAAAACCCCATCTCGCCTCATCAACCGGCGTAGGTCGACGAGGGCGGAAATCGTCTGTATGCCATATTTGCGCGATCAGTTCGGCAATCCGCCGTTGCGTTTGCCGTCGCGATACGGTGGTGGCATCCCAATCGAGCTGTGAGAGGCAGTCGCTCAGTGCTCGGTGCTTGTGAATCAGGGTCC
>DFQW01000120.1:0-1122 GCA_002377985.1 Halieaceae bacterium UBA3479
TCCCCGTGTCCTGATCGTATACCGCGCCCAGCCACGCGAGTTCCGCGACCTCGGTGTAGGACTGCTCAACAGTGAGATACACCGGTTCTGGTGGGTCTGGGTGTGTCGCGCCATCGGGGAGGGGCTCCAGCATCAAAATCTCGAACAAACAGCTATCGACGTCATCGCCCATGGGCCGGAACCGATAGGCCATCGAAATCAGCGTGCCGGGGAAAAAGAACGCATTGGGAAACAGGTGATACTCAATCGAGTCAAGCATCTCGCTGTCGGAGACCTTTGAGAAATCGACATTCAGCTGTGCGCCCATCTCCTCACGCAATAGCTGTGCGCCGACAGCCCGTGCCGTCTCACCGTCCTCTAGTGTGCGCTGGTTCACCGGCAGCCCCGCCAGTAATTCTTGCTCGGTCAGAGCCGGCTCCCGCCACTTGTCTCCGGGGTAGTCTGAGAGCGACTCGGGGGAGTAGTGGCCGATGTTGTGAATGAAGCGACTCACATGCGGGCCAAAAATGTCGTACTGGGTGTTGGCGCCCGTGGGGGAGTCGTGGGTGGTGAAGTTGTGGTACGCCTCCATAAAGGCTTCCTGCGCGGCCTTCCAATTGGCGGGCAGTTCTTTTTGCACGTGTAAACGAATACGGCGATGACGCAGGGGAAAGTGCGTAAAGTGCTCGGGGAGTACGTCTAACTGCTCGCTGAGCGGCGAGGCATGGGGGTCCAGATTGATAAAGACAAAGCCCTGCCAGGCTTCGCAGGCCACACGCTGCAGGGAATGACTGGCTTCACACACGTGGGGGAAATCCCAGCGCCCCGGGACGTCTTTGAGGCGTCCATCGAGATGCCAGGACCAGCCATGGAACGGGCAACTGAACGATTGCCCAAAACCCGGGCCTTCCTCGCCGAGTAGTCGCGTACCGCGGTGGGTGCAGCTGTTGATAAACGCCTTGATCTCGCTTTCTGCGGTCCGCGTGACGATCACCGAGTAGGGGCCAATGTCATACACGTAATGGTCGCCGATGCTGGGAATATGTTCTTCCCGACACGCCCATTGCCAGCAATGGGCCCACATGCCGCTGATTTCCTTTTTGAAGAAGTCGCTACAGGTGTAGCGACTGGCGGGCAGGTCGG
>DFQW01000120.1:1444-2195 GCA_002377985.1 Halieaceae bacterium UBA3479
GATTTGCCGCCGGCGCGGGCCACGCCCTTGGGCTGGGGTGAGTCAGTCATGCGCTTGATCGTCAGTCGTGGTGAGTGAATGTGGCATGGCTTGAGTATGCGCAGGCACCGTTGAGACCACAAGCGCGTCGGAGCAGCGTTACTACGAGAATGGCTCGCATTTTTGCGGGGTACGGCGCGCACGCACGTGACGGTTGATCTGGGGGATGATGTAGATAACGATGCCTGCAATAGCGTTTCGCGCCCACAGGAGAACACACGATGGATCAGGCATTACAGACACTCTTGGACAAACAGAGCCTGTATGAGCTCTCCTGCACCTATATGCGCGGACTCGACCGGCTCGATGCCAGTTCATTGCAGTCGGTATTTTGGGACGACGCCTACTGCGAATACGGTTTTATGAACGGTACCGCGGCTGCCTTTATTGAGTTTGCGCTCGGCGCGCTCGCTGATCACGAATCCAACCAGCATATGATCGGCAATACCTTATTCGAGGTGGAGGGCGACGAGGCCTTTGGTGAGATTTACTTTCACGCGTATCACAAGGTGAAGTCCGAGACGGGGTTTGATGACCTGATCGTGGCGGGCCGTTATCTCGACCGCTACGAGCGCCGCGGTAGTGAGTGGAAGATGGCGTATCGCTCGGAGCGCGTTGATTGGAGTCGCACCACGCCGACGCAAGACCCGTACTATCAGATGATGCCGGACTCTCTATTCGGCAGCCGCCTCGATGATGCCGTTTATGATCG
>DFQW01000120.1:2562-5481 GCA_002377985.1 Halieaceae bacterium UBA3479
CGCCATTGCTTGCTGTGTCGCTGACGCTCCCGCGTCGGGGGGCGTCTTAAAAGCGCGCGACCACCTCGGTAAATAGTGCCTCGTCGGGATTCACGCCCAGACCGGGGCCGTCGGGAAGTGAGATGTGGCCGTCGACCACGGCCGCGCCGCCGTTACTGTCGTAATGGGTGTCAATGTAAGGTTGGGCAATCCAGGTGCCCTCGAACAGTTTTGGGTTCACGGTGGCGCCGAGTTGCGCGCAGGCTGCCGCGATAATGTCACCGCCCCAGGCGTCGTCGGCGGTATGGGGCAGGTGGCGCGCCTCACAAAGATCCCGAAACGTTGCCATCGGTGCCAAGCCGCCGATGCGCGTGATCTTCATACCAAAGCCGTCCACGATGCCGTTTGCCGCGCGCATAACGGTAGAAAGATCGGTGCCACCCTCGTCAAGATAAACCGGATGCTGTAGTAGCGGCCGGATCGCCGCGATCTCCTCCAGCGAGTCGCAGGGCTGCTCCAGCACAAAGGGAATATCGCGACAGGTTTGACTCAGCCTGATGGCATCCCGCGTTGTCATGCCGCGGTTGCCATCCACCGCCAACCGCACCCGATTGCCGATGGCTTCCCAGACTTTTCGTACCACCTCGATATCGATCTCGACCGGGCGGCCGCCAATTTTAATTTGCAGTCGCGGATAGCCTTCGCGCACCTTTTCTGCCGCAATCCGGGCGATCTCATCGGGCTCACCCACTGCTGTCGCATAGTAGGAGGGCACGCGGTGGGTGGCTGCGCCGCCCAACAAATCTGCGACCGATTGACCACTTTTTTTACCCATGGCATCGAAGGCCGCAATGTCGATCGCCGCCTTGGCATAGCTGTGCCCGTTGAGCAGGCTATTCATCTTGCGGTGCAGCAGTAGCGGCTGATCCAGCGCCTCGCCGATTAACCCCGGTGCCATGGTGCAGAGCGCCGCGCGGGCGCCCTCGGCGTGGCTGGGGGCATAGGTCGGTCCCGCCGGGCAGGTTTCGCCCCAACCCACAGTGCCGCAGTCAGATTCGATACGCACAATGGTGCTGTCGAGCTGCGTTACGTTGCTGCTGGCCATGCGATAGCCGCCACCCATTACCGGAAGGTCGTGCTGGAAAACGGTGATGTGGCGGATCTTCATGGGGTGCTGCGATTTATAGTTTGTGTTTCGAATCCGGCGCCGGGGCGTCAGGGGCTGCGACGCCGACGGCGTCTGCCCGTGTCTGTCTGCGAGGCCATTTTTTCAGCGGGCGGTGCAACACGGGCGAACAGGTTGGGAAACGGATCGCTTTGGTGGGGTAGCGCCATCGCGCCCACAAAGTGCGCCTGAAAATCGGCGGCCACCGCGGTTTCGATACGCTCGGCTTTGCGAATGGTCTCCGCAATCTCCAGACGCGCGTTGCGATCGAGAAGGGCAATGCGCGCACCGACTCCCGCGGCATTGCCCGCCGAGGTGACGTGATCCAGATCGCAATCGGGGATCAGCCCCAGCACCATGGCGTGACTGACACTGATATGACTACCAAATGCACCCGCAAGGCGAATTTTATCTACCGAGGTGACGCCCATTTCGTCCATTAACAGGCGTATGCCAGCATAGAGCGCCGCCTTGGCGAGCTGTATTTGTCGTACGTCGTTTTGCGTGATCACCACGTCGGATTCTTCTGGCGTTGCAGCGTGATGCAGCACATAGGACCAGGTACGGCCCTCTTGCCGAATGCGCGCGTTGCGTTCGCTGAGCGCGCCGTCGACCACGCCATCGGCAGAAATAACACCGGCAAGATACATCTCGGCGACGACTTCGATGATGCCCGAGCCGCAAATGCCGGTGACACCCGTGCTCTCCATCGCCTCGGCAAAGCCAGCCTCATTAGACCAGAGCTCGCTGCCAATGCATTTAAAGCGCGGCTCGAGGGTGTCGCGATCAATCAGGACGCGCTCGATGGCGCCCATGGTCGCCCGCTGACCGCAGCTGATTTGCGCGCCCTCGAAGGCCGGGCCTGTGGGGCTTGAGCAGACCAGTAGCCGTTGCTTGTTGGCGAGAACGATTTCGGCATTGGTGCCCACATCTACTACCAGCGTCATCTCGTCACCCCGGTCGGGCGCCTCGGCCAGAATCACCCCAGCGGCGTCGGCACCCACGTGGCCGGCAATGCAGGGCAGGCAATACAGGCGCGCTTCGGGGTGCCCCTGCAAACCCACTTCGGTGGCGCGGGTATCGACCGCATCGCTGGTGGTAAGCGCAAAGGGTGCGGTGCCGAGGTTCACGGGATTAATGCCTAACACAATGTGATGCATGATCGGGTTGGCTACTAGCGCGATCTCAAGAATATCGGTGACCGCTCCGGTGGTTTGTGTACTGAGCTCGGCAAACAGCCCGTTGATGGCTTCGCGAATCGCGCTGGTCAGGAGCTCGGCACCCTCGGGGTGCATCATGACGTAGGACACGCGGCTCATCAGGTCCTCGCCGTAGCGGATTTGCGGGTTCATCACACCGGCGGAGGCCAAGACCTCGCCCGTATTCAGATCACAGAGGTGAGCAGCCACGGTGGTGGAGCCGACGTCGATGGCAATGCCGCGGGGTCGCTCGAACAGCCCCGGCCAGACGGCGGTAATCAGCTGCTCTTGATACACCGCAACGGTAATGCCGCGATCTTCTCGCCTAAGTGCAGCTTGCAGCGCAGGTAGTTGGGAGTGTGCCAGTGACACGCCGGCCACGCTCCAGTCACGCGCGAGTGCCTCGAGCAAAAGTTGTACCTCGCCGCGCGGATCCTCGAGGGAGGGCTCGGCAATTTGTACGTAGTAAAGGCGCGTTGCGGTATCGAGGCGAATATCTCGCGCTTCCATTTCTTTACGCACAATTTGCCGATGCACCTGGCTCTCGGCGGGGACATCAATCACCGCGTCGTCGAG